>CANQHZ010000074.1 GCA_947623805.1 uncultured Lachnospiraceae bacterium
TTGTGCGCTCAGAGGGCGCGGCGCTCCACGCAAGCATCGGCACGATGAGCGGGTGTCTTCTGAATATCGTGCTCGACCCGCTTTTCATACTCCCTCAGTTCCTCGGCATGGGAGCCGCAGGCGCGGGACTTGCCACATTTATATCAAACTGTGTGGCGTGCCTGTATTTCTTTGTATTGCTCTATGTAAAGCGAAAAAGCACATATGTCTGCATACGGCCTGATAAATTCAGCCTAAACTCCTACATAGTTCTCGGCATATGTGCTGTCGGAATACCCGCCTCGATTCAGAATCTTTTGAATGTGACAGGCATGACGATTTTAAACAATTTCACGTCAGCATTCGGCGCCGATGCGGTAGCAGCGATGGGCATAACGCAGAAAATAAATATGGTTCCGATGTACATAAGCATGGGCATTTCGCAGGGAATAATGCCGCTTATAAGCTACAATTATGCAAGCGGCAATCATAAGCGAATGAAGTCGGCGGTAGTATTTTCGGGGACAGTGAGCGTCGGTTTTATCACGATGGCAGCGATGTTTTACTATATCGGCGCTGGCGCTGTAGTGCGGTTTTTTATGGATAATGAGGCGATTATTGCATACGGCACGCGTTTTTTGCGGAGCTTTTGTCTGGGATTGCCCTTTTTGTGCATGGATTTTCTTGCCGTCGGCGTGTTTCAGGCGGTCGGCATGGGCAAGGAGGCGCTGATATTTGCACTTATGAGAAAGGTTGCGCTGGAAATTCCCGCGCTGTACATATTAAATTACTTTTTTCCGCTCTATGGTCTTGCATACGCGCAGTTTACGGCGGAGCTGGTGCTTGCGATAGCGGCTGTCATAGTGCTTTTTAGGCTCTTTAGGCGTCTGAATGATATAAAAACAGAAAAAACGGACGAACTTTGTTAAAATTTCTACACAAAACGGAAATAATATCGTATAATGAAAAAGATAGGGGAGAATTTGGAGGATTTTTATGACTTTTTTTGATTTTTTATCTATGATTGGCGGACTAGCCCTGTTTTTGTACGGCATGCATATCTTGAGCGAGGGACTGGAGAAGGTTTCAGGCGGTCGGCTGGAGCGCGTGCTTGAAGAACTGACGAGCAGCAAATGGAAGGCAGTGCTTTTGGGCGCAGGCATTACGGCGGCAGTACAGTCGTCATCGGCAACTACAGTCATGGTGGTGGGCTTTGTAAACTCTGGCATTATAAAGCTTTCTCAAGCTATTGGAGTGATAATGGGCGCAAACGTCGGTACGACTATCACATCATGGCTTTTGAGCCTTTCGGGAATTGAGAGCGATAACTTTTTCATACAGATGCTAAAGCCCTCGTCTTTTACGCCCATACTTGCTGTAATCGGCATTATCTTTATAATGTTTATGAAAAATGGCAAAAAACGTGATTTAGGCACTATCTTTGTCGGCCTGGCGATTTTGATGTTTGGCATGGACGCAATGTCTGACGCAATGTCGCCGCTCAGCAATATGCCCGAATTTACGAGCCTGTTTGTAATGTTCACAAATCCCGTGCTGGGACTTCTCGTGGGCGCGCTGCTCACGGCAATAATCCAGTCGTCAGCGGCTTCAATCGGTATTCTGCAGGCGCTGTGCAGTACAGGCACAGTTACATTTGCAGCGGCAATTCCTATTATAATGGGACAAAATATAGGCACTTGCATCACGGCGATGATGTCAGGCATCGGCGCAAGCAAAAACGCAAAACGCGCGGCGACCGTCCATCTCCTGTTTAACATAATCGGCACAGCCGTATTTATGGCAGTATTTTATACGCTGAACGCGTTCTTAAATTTTGAATTTATGACAGAGCCCGCCAATAAAATCGGCATAGCCGTGATACATTCGGCATTCAACATAGCGGCAACCATAGTGCTCCTGCCATTCTCAGACCTGCTCGAAAAGCTGTCCCTTATCCTTATAAAGCCCGACGAGGAGGAAAAGAAGCTCGAACAGGAAAAGGCAAATTTCGTCAGAATAGACGACCGTTTCCTCGCCACCCCGTCATTTGCACTCGAACAGGCAAATTCCCATGTGGTTGAGATGGCAAAAATCACATATGAGTCGCTGAAAGACGCAGTTTCACTTTTATTTAAATATAAGGACACAGTAGCGGACAAGGTAGAGCAGCGTGAAAATCTCGTAGACCACTATGATGATGAAATCTCAGGCTACCTCGTCAAGCTTTCAAGCAAGAACCTGAGCGTAAAAGATTCAAAAAAGCTGAATTTCCTCCTCCACAGCATAGGTGACTTAGAGCGCATATCAGACCACGCCATGAACATATCCGACTCCGCGCGCGAGATGAACAAAAAAGAGCAAAGCTTCTCACCCAAAGCGACAGAAGAACTCAAAATATTCTCCCAAGCAGTGCTCGACATAGTCCAGTCATCAGTGACCGTATTTGAAACCGAAGATGAATACGCGGCAAAACGCATAGAGCCATTTGAGGAAGCAATCGACGTAATCCAAAAGGAAATGAAAAAACGCCACATGAAACGCCTTAGAAAAGGCAAATGCAGCGCCGAAATGGGCTTCGTCCTCTCCGACATCACAAACAATTACGAGCGCATAGCCGACCACTGTTCCAACCTCGCCATAAACGTAATGCAGCTCTACGAAGACGACACCCACGCCCACGAATACATCGACACCCTCCAAAAAGGCGAAGGCAGTGAGTTTCGCCTAAGATACAACGAATACCTCAAAAAATACGAACTCCCCAACAAGGGCGACAAATAAAGCCTTTAGTCTAAACCAATATAGCCTAAACCAATATAGCCTAAGCCAATATAGTCTAAGCCAATACACCAGCCCGAGCAGAAAAATATACCCCAAGAAGACCTTGGAAAGCGTCGGCACTTAGCGAAACAAGCTGTAAAAGCGAAGCTCCTTTTACAGCACAGTTGAGCTTAGTGTCCGCTACGCTTTCCACCAGCGCAAGCGAGTCTTCATGGGGTATATTTTTCTGCTCGGGCGCCCAGTTGATAATGCATTATACAAACACAAAATATACACCATAAAGCACAAACGTAGTAAATTATACCAACCAAATTCAGTAAATTGCACAAAATTAAACACCACAACATATTTTTGTTGTACATCAAAATATTTTCCATTATAATAAATATGTTGGTTTAGCGCGACACAGCGCCAAAATATATAAAGTTTATAGGGACTAAGGAGGATACCAAAATGTCATATGTAGATGAAGTATTAGAGCTTGTAAAAAAGAAAAACGCAAGCGAGCCTGAATTTCTCCAGGCAGTTGACGAAGTCTTAAATTCATTAAGACCCGTAATCGAAAAAAACGAGGAAAAGTATAGAAAAGAAGCACTCCTCGAAAGACTCACCGAGCCCGAAAGACAAATCAAGTTCAGAGTACCCTGGGTAGACGACAAAGGCCAAGTACAGGTAAACACAGGCTATAGAATCCAGTTCAATTCAGCAATCGGACCCTATAAGGGCGGCTTAAGACTTCACCCGTCAGTAAACACAGGAATCATCAAATTCCTCGGCTTTGAGCAGATTTTCAAAAATTCCCTCACAGGCCTCCCCATCGGCGGCGGCAAAGGCGGCTCAGACTTTGACCCCAAGGGCAAGTCAGACAGAGAAGTCATGGCATTCTGCCAGAGCTTCATGACAGAGCTTTACAAGTACATCGGCGCTGACACAGACGTACCCGCAGGCGATATCGGTACAGGCGCAAGAGAAATCGGCTATATGTACGGCCAGTACAAGAGAATCACAGGACTGTACGAAGGCGTACTCACAGGCAAGGGCTTAAGCTACGGCGGCTCACTTGCAAGAACAGAGGCAACAGGCTACGGCTTGCTTTACCTCACAGACGAAATGTTAAAATCAAACGGCAAGGACATCAAGGGCAAGACAGTAGTAGTTTCAGGCGCAGGCAACGTAGCAATCTACGCTATCCAGAAGGCACAGCAGCTCGGCGCTAAGCCCGTTACCTGCTCAGACTCTACAGGTTGGATTTATGACCCCGACGGAATAGATGTAGCGCTCTTAAAGGAAGTTAAAGAGGTTAAGCGCGCAAGGCTTACAGAGTACAAGGCAGCAAGACCGAACGCAGAGTATCATGAAGGCAAAGGCGTATGGACAGTTAAATGCGACATCGCACTTCCCTGCGCTACACAGAACGAGCTCGACATCGAGGACGCTAAGACACTCGTAGCCAACGGCTGCTTCGCAGTAGCAGAAGGCGCAAATATGCCTACTACATTGGAAGCTACAAAATACCTCCAGCAGAACAAAGTGCTCTTTGCACCCGGCAAGGCGGCAAACGCAGGTGGAGTTGCCACATCAGCGCTTGAAATGTCACAGAACAGCGAGAGACTCAGCTGGACATTCGAGGAAGTTGACGCCAAGTTAAAGAACATCATGGTAAATATCTTCCGCAACCTCGACGACGCAGCAAAGAGATACGGCGTAGAAGGCGATTATGTCGCAGGCGCTAACATTGCAGGTTTTGAGAAGGTTGTAAATGCTATGGAGGCTCAGGGTATTGTATAATATCTGAAAGCTGGTAAAATTAGAAAATAATATTAATCATAAAAAGGACTGATGCACTGAATACTTAGTGCATCAGCCCTTTTTTATTGCTTTGATTTCCCATTACGCCTACAGACATTAAACCAGTCCATTTGGGACTACTCTACCGCCATAGACCGCGAATCCGTCTCGCTCACGACATTTCCCGTAGCGGAATCGACATACCGCACGACAGTCAGCGCATCATCGGCGCTCACGCCGCTGTATATCTGATATTTATTCCCTGCAATATAAAATGACATCGCAAGCATAGACTCATATATATTAATGTTTCCGCCCGCAAGCTCAATCGTAAATTCCGTATAATCTTCATTTGCCGTAATCCCCTCAATATCAGGATAGCGATCGTCATCCGCAAGAATCACCTCAATGCTGTCAGCAAGCTCATCAGAAAGTCCGCGCACAATGTCACCGCGTTCATCACCTGAAAGCGCGTAGACGACATGCGAGCCGTCTTCATCCGTATATGCCGCCTGCTTTTCGGAAACCTCATCCCCGACAAGTCCCGCTGGAACAGAAATCTCCGCGTCAGTAAAGCCACTGTCATTCAAACTGTCGGCTGTTTCGGAACCAGGAATCATCACATCGTCCCCATCGTCCTCTGCTTTGCCGCAGCCTGCCAAAGATATACAAAGGCAGCACAGGGCAAAAAGGCGGCAGAGCGCACAAATCCCATATTTCCCATGAAATACATTTCCCAAAGTTAAAAATTGCCGATTTCGTTTCATAAAAATTTCATTTCCTCCTCTTAAAAAGCAGTCAATACGCTCATTTCCTATTATAAAATCACATGCAAAAAAATGTCAATCGCATAAAGCAAAAACTTATCATAAAATTTAAATTTACCACAAAATTATATACTAATGTCTAAACAAGTAAAGATGTGTATTAAAAAAATAAAAATATAATGCTTATTTGGTATGCTATGTACAACGAAAATGATTTATTACATGGGGAACAGGGGTATATATGGATTATAAAATCAGAATGCGCAATCTGCGTGAAGACAGCGATATGACGCAGCAGGAAATCGCCGATATTCTGGGCACGTCACAGACAATGTATGCCAGATACGAGCGTGGCGCGAATGAGCTGCCCATCAGACATTTAATCCGTTTGGCAAATTATTACGATGTGTCAACTGATTATATGCTGGGACTTACCGAAGAAAAAAATTCATTTCCACGCAGGAGGAAGCAATGAATTTTAATACTATAATGAACAAAATGCAAAAAATTTCGGATATATAAAACAAAATTTTTAATAAACATATTTACTAAAAGAAAATTATGTGGTATATTATATTTGCATTAGCGAGGCTGATGTGATTTTATATGCTGTTGTTCTTTCTCATATTTCTCATGTGTTTTATATTTTTTTGCCGTCTTTAGTAAATATTTTTACTAAAGACGGCAAAAAAGAAAATTAAAAGCCCTACAGCATGAGGGGAGGGTGGCTTGAAATGAGAAAAAGCGCAAAAAGAGCTAAGCCATCAAAAAGAAAAAATATCTTCGGAAGAATTGTCAGGGTAATCTTGGCGTTTATGTTTATCATAATACTGACAATCGGACTTATAGGAATTGTCGTTTATAAATCGGGCGAAATGTCCCTGAAGGCTTCGGCGAGCACACAGACGCCAAGCCTTGTGATAGATGAAGCGGAGGTTGCCAAAATAAGGGAAAACCTTAATTACAGCAACAGCGTGGCATGGCAGGATGACTGGGTCGTATATGAGGATAAAGTCTATGAATATCGTGAAGACACGCTCAATTTCCTGCTTATGGGAATAGACCGCGGAGGCGAGCTGTCAAGCGAGACAAAGCTTACAGACTGGAAAGCGGGGAAAGCCGATGTGATTTTCCTGCTGTCGCTGTGCAGGGAGGATAAGACGCTGAGCGCGATAGGCATACCGCGAAATTCCATGGTAAGCATAGAGGTATTTAACGACAAACGCGAATGTATAGACACCATCTACAATCAGATAAGCCTTCAATACGCATATGCGGGCGGCGGAGAACTCGGGCTGGCAAAAATGACGGAAAGTGTGTCAGAGCTTTTTGGTGGATTGCCGATACATGGCGCATGCGCCGTAAGCTATGACGCGGTATCAGAGATTACGAACCGGCTTGGCGGCATAGAAGTCACAGTGCCTGATGATATGACCGCGTATAACCGTAATTATACGCAGGGAAGCAGGCAGACCCTGACAGGGAAAAATGTAGTCAACTATCTGCGCTATCGCGATATGTATACGCTGGGAAGCCCTACGGTAAGGCTCACGCGCCAGAAAGACTTTATGAAAACGGCGGCGGCATGTGTGCTGCAGGAAATAAAGGCAAACCCCGCATTCGTAAAAGAGACATATGAGGCGGTAAAGCCTTATATGAATACGGATATATCAGTGGATGAGGCCGTTTACATAGCGACGCAGGCATTGGACTGCGCGTTTTCGGAGGACTCTTTCTATCAGCTTTCGGGTGAGGACAAGGCTAAATATATAGATGATGAGGGTGATTATTATAATGATTATTATCTCGACGAGGAAGCTCTGAAAAGCCTTATGATGAAAGTTTTTTACAAGGAAGTCAATGTGGCAGGGTGACTTTGTCCGCAGGTGTGTTTCCCAATGTGACATATGCGTATAAAAACGATATATAAAGAAATTTATATATATAAAAAATTTAAAGGAGGAAAACAGAAATGAAAAAGAAGCTTATAGCAATGAGCTTGGCAGTCGTACTCTCATTGTCAATGTCATTTACGGCTTTGGCAGCAGGTGAGAATAGGAGTAGACCGAATCCTGATCCGGGACAAGGCTCAAGTTCTGAGACATCGCAGGATTCCACTGAAGAAACGCAGCCAAGCTCAAGCTCAAGCACTGCGGCAGCACAGCCAAGCGCAGACACAAATACCGCAGCGGCCGCACAGGGCACAACGGTAGCACAGGCGGCACCGGGAGGACGCGTAGCGCCAAGCACAGTAAATGTCGCGATAGCAAACGCGAACGGTACAGTGTCATCAGTAAGCCTTGCAACTGTTATCAGTGATGTGCAGAGTACCTTGAAATCGTCAGTAGCGGCGGCAGCGACAGCGGCGGCGCCGCAGCAGGCGGTAGCTACAGTACAGGCTCTTATGACGACAGCTCCAACAGAGTTTTTTGCAAGGACAATTGAAGCGTTAGCTGAAATTAAGGGCTCTGAAATGGTAGTGAATGACTGCGGTACGGTGAAGACGGCAGCAGTAGCGGCTGATCCGCTCGGCAACAACATAGCTTCCGCAGGCGTCATCCCCAATGTGACCTCAGGAGCGTTGGTTATGCTTATGAGTGTAAACGCTGACGGCACGATTGAGTATGTCGAGGGCGTGGTAGATCCTGTTACAGGCGTAGTGCTTGGAGCATTTAAGGGAGTGCCCGTTACACTTACAGTATTGGTATTGGCATAATTCCTGTAATGCAGAAAAGGGAAATTGAAATGCAAATGGAGATTTCCCTTTTCTAATGCTATCTAAAAGGACAGTAAGGTTGCCATTAAAACAGAACGAAAAACGGCTTGCTTTGAATACCTGCAAGGCAGGCGGATGGGAGTTATGCGAAAAATGGGACAAAGGTTTAGCTTGAAAAAGCTTGTATTCAGTGCGGCGCTGTGCTGCCTGTGCATGTCCGGCATAAGAGCATATGCGGCGGAGGACAGTGGTATTTTTGCGGATGCTACCGCAAAGGTACATACCGCGATGTCTGAGGAGAGCGATATTGTAGCCAATCTTATTGTGGGAAGTGTGTTTGAAGTGATGGACGCACAGCTAGACGAGGATGGGAACATATGGTATCAGGTCAAAACAGATTTTGGCGTAGACGGATATGTGAAATCGGAGGAGCTTGAAAGGGTGATTGTCGAAAACCCGCAAGATAACGGTAACACAGATAATAGTGGCACAGATAATAGTGGCACAGATAATAATGGCGCAGATAATAATGGCGTGGATAACAATGATGTAGACAATAATGACGCAGGCAATAATAATGCGGATAATAATATAGATAATGATGATACAGGCGGCAATGACACAGACAATAACGATACAGACGATAACAGCGCAGATAATCCCGTATCATCGGAACCGCTGGGAGAGCTGAATGTACTCGAAACAATAAATTTCAGAAGGCAGCCGTCAACGGATTCGGAAATAATAGCAAAAATAGAGCGCGATACGAAACTTCCATATTATGAGAAACACATCAACGAGCAGGGAGAATTATGGTATCAGGTATTGCACGAAGGTATATCAGGATATGTGACAGACAGCGCCGTTGAAATTGTACAGCAGGAGCAGACGGATGAGGGCGGGCAGCTGGATAACGACGCTGCACTGTCCGCGGCGAATGAAACCCTGCCATCGCAGGAGGCAGCACAAGACTCCAATATAGAGACAGACCTTAACACTATGACGGTATCTGAAGCTTCGCCGGATTTAACCGCGGAAAACGCACCAAAAAGAAAGCTGCACATAAGGTTTGACCTTATGGCGGCAGCCTGCATACTGGGAGATATTTTGTGCGCGGTAATGCTGGCGCTGTTCTTGAACAAAACATATAAGCTTACAAGAATCACAAAGATTGGCAAAAAAGTAAAGAAACAGGAGAAAAGAAATAATGCATATAGACGATAAAAATAAGAGTAATCGTGAGGAAATGCAGTCGTCACAGATATATCTTCATATGGAAAGCGACAGTGATGAACAGGAGATAGACCTGCTTGGCATAGTAGGCCATATGAAAGCAAAAAGAAAGCTGTACTGCTATATTCTGCTGTCCGCAGTATGCATAGGAGTGATTATAGGTCTGACGCTGATAGCTATGGACCACATAAAAGGGGAAGACGCATACGCAAAAGCCGTCGTCAGTTTCCAATATCAGGGCATAGAGGAAGGGCTTGACCCAAATGGAGCGGCGTTTGACATAAACAAAATCAAGTCTCCGTCAGTAATAGAGGAGGCATTAAATACCCTTGGCGTTACAGAATATACTACGGAAGAGATTAGGGAGAATATTTCGATAGAGGGCGTCATTCCGGAGGACGCGGTGGAGCGCATTACCGTAATAAAGGAGATGTCGCTTGAAAATATTTCAAACTACGAAAAAATACTGGATGTGTCTTATTTCCCGTCACAGTATGTCGTGTATTTGAACAATAAATTGGGAATGTCGTCGTCAGAGGCTACTCAGATATTGGACGCTGTGCTCGAAAGCTACAGGACATATTTCCTTGATACATATGCCAATACAGAAGTGCTTACGGTAACAGGCAATCTGATAGACTACACAGGCTATGATTATGCCGAGGCGCTTGACATGCTCAGGGCGCAGATAGACATTATGCTTGACTATGTAAACGAGCGCGGAACCCAGGCACCGGAATTCCGATCCGCGGCGACGGGACTTGCTTTTAATGATATAGCTACGGCGCTTGATACGGTGAATGGCGTAGACATAGCGAATTTAAGTTCTTATATAGAGAGCCATACGCTCACAAAGGACAAAAACAGACAGCGTGAATACTATGAATACAAAATAAAAAAATACAATATGGATATAGCGCAATGCCAGGTGGAATTGAATAACATACAGTCCATTATTGACAAATACCAAAAAGACCCCATAGTAATCGTAAGCTCACAGGAAACGACGCAGCAGTTTACGCAGACAAACGAATATTATGACACTCTGCTGCAGAAGAAGCTTGATTTGTCAAACAAAATAGCCGAGCTCAACACAGACTTAAATGAGGCATACACGCGTCTGGCGGCAATCAACAATTCAAATAGTGTAAACAGCCAGGACGAGTATGACTATGCCGACGGACTGATGGCGGGGATAGCGCAGACAATAGCTGAGTGGGCAGATCTCACTGAGCAGACTACGGAGGAATATTATACTACTACGCTTTTCTCAAATGCGTACAAAATCGGCGTACCCGCGCAGTACAAGGCGGCAGGCGGTATCCTGACGGCAGCGAAAAAAATCGGCGTGCCGGTGCTTGTGATGGTGTTTGCAGTATTTATGCTGTGGTGTGCGGACGGGCTTATGTGCGAACTGCGTAAAATTAGGGAAAAAAACATTAAGGAACTCTAAGGCAGCAAAAGACGCTGCCTAAGACTTCCTAAATGTTTAGGAAAAACGCAAGGGCGGCGTTTTTCTTGGTGATTTGAAGTTTGTGCAAGAAACGGCATTTTTTCTGAAAGTTTGAGATTTGGTAAGGTGGAATAATGGGGGTTTTGTGAGAGAGGATTTCCTTTTAAGGCTTATGCGGGCGCTTATTCCGTTTGGGAATATTATGATATTCTGCTATGTTTGGGCGCTGTATTATAACGAGAAGACATTTGCGGGCTTTTGGTATCGGGGGATGCTTATATGCGCTTCGCTTTACATACTGATATATTATGCGTTTGGTAAGCTTTATCATGCTTTTAAGATAAATATTGCGAGGATAAGCGAGCTGATGCTTTCACAGCTTTTGGCAATCGGGATGTCGGATTTTATTATGTATATGGTATGTTACCTGACGCATATGCGGTTTGCAAATCCGCTCCCCCTGCTTGTTGCGGCGGCAATACAGCTTGTAGTAACCTTTTTTTTGATAAAAATAAACAAATCCAGCCTTGCGAAATATATACCTCCGCAGTCGGCAATCTTTATATACGGAGCAAGGATGAAGCTTCGGGAGGAGCATATTGAGACTTCCGCGGAGCAGCTTATGAATAAGCTGAAAAAGAAACATTCAGATCTGATTGACATACAGGAGATTTGCAACGATACACAGGAGGGCTCGGAGCTTGTCAAAAAAATTGCCGATTATGACGCGGTGGTGCTCTGCCATGTCTCACAAAAGCTGCGGGCAAGGCTGCTTGCCGTATGCGCGGAAAAGGGCAAAAGCGTGTATGTCACGCCTAAGCTTGAGGATATTCTGTTGATGAATTATGAGTACAGCAGCATTACCGATACGCCGCTGCTTATGCTGCCCGCAAGACGAAGCGGATATAGGGGCAAAAGGCTTCTTGACATAGCAGTATCTTTGCTTATGCTGCTCATATTTTCGCCGCTCATGCTTCTTGTTGCGGTCTGTATAAAGCTGGAGGACGGCGGCCCCGTATTCTATCGGCAGAGACGCGTCACGCTGAACGGCAGGGAATTTGACATGCTGAAATTCCGAAGCATGATTGTGGATGCGGAAAAACAGGGCTATATGCCCGCAGTCCAAAGGGACAGCCGTATTACAAAAATAGGGAGGATTATCAGGGCTGTGCGTATCGACGAGACACCGCAGCTTCTCAACATACTAAAAGGCGATATGTCCATAGTGGGACCGCGCCCGGAGCGCATAGAGCATGTACAAAAATATACGGAAAAGCTTCCCGAATTTTCCTACCGCCTGCGGGTGCGCGGAGGGCTGACAGGCTATGCGCAGATATACGGTAAGTATAATACCAGCGCGGAGGACAAGCTCAAGATGGATTTGATGTATATTGAAAGGCAGTCGCTTTTGCTGGATCTGCAGCTTATTCTGCTGACTGTGAAGGTGATATTTATGAGGGAGAGTACGGAAGGGTTTTGAGGATGAGCTTGAGCAGGGAGAATACTGCGGAACAGAGGAAAAAAATCAGGGTGCTTATCCAGATGGGCGACCCGTACAGGATTGAGAATCCATGTACGAAGCGCATGAGCACTATATATTCTGAACTGAAAAAGAATGGGCATGATGTCAGGATATTGGCGCCGGTGGGAATCGGAAGCGATTTTTCATGCTCTGATGTTATTCACTGCCGTACGGTCATAATGAGGAAAAAAACAACTCTGTTAAGGTTTCTTAACAGTGCGGTGTTTGCTTTTACATCCTTTGTCAAAGCATTCAGTCTCGGAAAGTTTGACATAGTGATTACTACGTCCCCACCACCACTGATAAATATATCGGGGTGGCTCATGGCTGTGTTTAAGCATGCGCGTCTTGTGTACGATGTGAGGGATATATGGCCCGATGTTGCATGGGAGATGGGCAGCATGGATAGAAAGGGTCTATACAGCAGAATTTTTGAGATGCTCAGGGACTTTATGCTGTCACATTCCGATCTTGTCACCGCAGTGAGCAAGGGTAAGGCGGAGAAGCTTAGAGAGTATGCACCCGGAGCGGATGTTGTAGAAATTCCGAACGGGTTTGATGAAAACTTTCTTAATAACAGTGAAAACATGGAGATAGTGCGCAGATATGAGCTGGACACAAAATTCAGCTGCGTGTATGTTGGCAATCTTGGCAAGGCGCAGGGACTGATGCAGCTGCTGCAAATCGCGGAACGCGCCAAGAATGCACAGTTGCGGGATGTGCAGTTTCTACTGTTCGGATCCGGTCTGGAAGAAAAAGAGCTGAAAACCCGGGCGGAAGATAGATGCCTTGACAATGTCATATTTCCGGGCAGTCTGCCAAACAGCGACATTTACACAATATTGAAGCATGCGGGACTAAGCTTTGTTCCCCTTGTGAACAAAAATCTGAAAGACAGTGTGCCTACCAAGCTGTATGAGGCTCTGGGCGCAGGCTGTCCGGTACTGCTCGCGGCATCCGGGGATTCGGTAGACATATTGGAAGAATGCCGTCTGGGAAGGGCGGTCATGCCAAACGATGAGGAAGCGTTGTGGGAGGCATTTCAGGATATGTACTTTAACCGACGCGAATATGAGGCTGGGAAGAAATATGCGGAACGCGTGATACTGGAGAAGTATTCAAGACAGAAGGCGGCGGAGCTTCTGCGTATAGAGCTGGAGCGCATTACAGGCTGTTAGTGCCAGTCATGAAGGAGGATAAAATTAAGATGGTAAATGTTATAGGTCTGGGTTACATAGGGCTGCCGACAGCTTTGATGCTGGCTTCACATGGCGTGGAAACAGTCGGGACGGATTATAACAGCAAGCTTGTTGCCGGATTAAACGCAGGCTGTCCGTCATTTAAGGAAAAAGGGCTGGACGAGCTGTTTGAGTCGGCTGTCGGGAGAGGCATAAAGTTTGGTACAGAATATATGCAGGCCGATACATATATTGTTTCCGTCCCCACACCATATGACAGGTTTAGCAAGAAGGTGGACGCATGCTATGTAGTAGAGGCGGTGAAGTCTGTACTGAAGGTATGCCCGAAAGGCGCGGATTTGGTGATAGAGTCAACGGTCTCGCCAGGTACTGTGGACAGGTTCATCAGACCGCTGATAGCTTCAATGGGACTGACGATGGGGGAGGACATACACCTAGCGCATGCCCCCGAGCGCATAATCCCCGGGAATATGATACGTGAGCTGCAGGACAACAACCGGACGATAGGCGCGGATGACAAAGATACAGGTGAAAGGATAAAAAAGCTGTACTCATCCTTCTGCAGGGGCGAGATTGTCGTCACAGACATCAGGACAGCGGAGATGACAAAGGTCGTCGAAAATACCTTCCGCGCGGTAAACATAGCGTTCGCGAATGAGCTCGCAAAGATATGCCGCCACGATGACATGGACGTGTATGAGATAATCCGCATATGCAACATGCATCCAAGGGTGAACATACTGCAGCCGGGACCGGGAGTCGGGGGGCACTGCATAAGCGTGGATCCGTGGTTTCTGGTAGGTGATTACCCGAGCCTTGCGAAGGTTATCGACGAGTCTATGAGGACGAACGACGGGATGCCGGACTTCGTGCTCGGCCGCATATGCGAGATAATGAAGGAGAAAGGGATGAGGGACATCTCACGCGTGGGACTGTACGGGCTGACGTACAAGGAGAACGTGGACGACTGCCGCGAGTCACCGACGCTGCAGCTGCTGGAGAGCCAGGAGCGCCACCTTGCCGCAGGGCTGAAGGTGTACGATCCCTTTGTAAAAAAGGATATGGTGGAGAACCAGTACCATGACCTCGGCGCGTTCCTTGATGATACGGACATGGTAGTTATAATGGTGAAACATGATGAGATACTGGAAAATATGGACAAGCTTAAGGGCAAGACAGTCTTGGACTGCCATAATGTGTGCCATATGCCGGGGGTGTATCATCTGTGAGCGGAGTGATGCGTGAAAAAAATATATGCATGGGGCTGACATAATGAAGAAGATAATGCTTGTTTTCGGGACACGCCCGGAAGCGATAAAGATGTGCCCGCTGGTGAACGAGCTCAAACGGCGCAGCGGGATAAAGACCATAGTGTGCGCCACAGGGCAGCACCGTGAGATGCTGGACAGCGTGCTGGACGTATTTTCAGTAGTACCGGACTATGACCTCTCGATAATGCGGGAGAGGCAGACACTCTTTGACATCACGGGCGGCATACTGTCCCGCATCAAAAATGTGCTCGAGGAGGCGGCGCCTGACGTGGTGCTCGTACACGGCGACACGTCAACGACGTTTGCGTCGGCGCTCGCATGCTTCTACCTGCAGATACCCGTGGGGCATGTCGAGGCGGGGCTGCGGACCTACGACATATATTCACCTTATCCGGAAGAATTTAACCGGCAGGCAGTATCTATCATAAGCAGGTACAACTTTGCACCGACTGAGCTTTCGAAGCAGAACCTGATACGGGAAGGGAAGGACGGGAGCACGGTCTATGTCACAGGCAATACGGCGATAGACGCGCTCAAAACCACAGTCAGGGCAGGCTACACGCATCCGGAGCTCAAATGGGCATCGGACAGCCGGTTGATACTGATAACCGCGCACCGGAGGGAGAACCTCGGTGAGCCTATGAGGCATATGTTCCGAGCCATACGCCGTGTAATGGACGAACACCCAGACGTTAAGGCGATTTATCCGATACATATGAACCCTGCCGTAAGAGAGACGGCTGATGAGATTCTGGGAGGAGGCGGGCGGCTGCATATGATAGAGCCGCTGGATGTGCTCGACTTCCACAACTTTATGGCACACAGCCATATGATACTCACGGATTCCGGAGGGATACAGGAGGAGGCGCCGAGCCTGGGAAAGCCCGTGCTCGTGATGCGTGACACGACTGAGAGACCAGAGGGGATAGAGGCGGGGACGCTGAAGCTTGTGGGGACAGACGAGGAGACGATATACAGGGAGTTCAGCCGCCTGCTGACGGACAGGGGAGCGTATGAAAAAATGGCGCATGCCAGCAATCCCTACGGGGACGGGCATGCCTGCGAGAGGATAGCGGACGTGCTGTGCGGGGGAATGTGATGCTGCATAAAATTCTCCTCTATTGGAACACGGTACGGTATATGAAGCCAAGCCAGATTTACCACAGGCTGCGGAAAATGCTGCACCTGACATGCACGCTCGGGGCAGTGCCGGAGAAGAGAGATGAATGCGGCATAGTCCATCCGATCAGAGCTATTCCAGAGCTGGATTTTGACAGGGACTTCCTCGCGCGTTTCCCAGCGGATGAGCTTATGAACGACAAGATCACGCTGCTGCATGAAACCGAGACGTTCCACTGGAATGGACCGTGGCTGTTCCCCAAACGCACGCCGTTATGGAATTATAACCTGCATTACTTTGAGTATGCTTTTACACTGATACAGGCTTACCGGGACAAAAAAGATGCAGGATACATAAATAAGCTTAAGCAGATGATAGCCGCATGGATAGAGCAGAACCCGCACGGCAGCGGCGGCGCAGGCTGGGATCCGTATCCGACCGCGCTGCGGCTTACAAGCTGGCTGTCAGTCTATACGCATTTAGAAAGCGAGATAAACGAGGACGCTGATTTTAAACGCCTGTTCATCATGTCGGTATGGGAGCAGTATGACTGTCTTGCGCGTCACCTTGAAAAGGATCTGCTGGGCAATCATTATTTTGAAGATCTGAAAGCACTGCTTCTCTGCGCGCTGTTCTTTGGGGACAGTTTGATGATGGAGAAGCTTCTTGAAAAACTGCATGAACAGTGCCGTGAGCAGATCCTGGCGGACGGGATGCATTTTGAGCTGAGCCCCATGTACCATAAGATTATTTTTGAAGGTCTGCTGCGCGTGGCGGCGGCGCTGCGGGGAGCGGGTGAAAGGGACATGGAGCTTGAGGCGTATCTGCAGCCAATGCTTGATGCGGCCTATTCCCTTGAAGAAGGGCTGGAGCGTGTGCCGCTGTTCAACGACTGCGGGAGCAATGTGGCGAAAAGCCTTGGTGCGCTTTGTGAGGCGGCAGGGAACCGCTTTGGGCTGACACCGGAGTACAGGGATAGATTTCCCGGCAGCGGGTATTACATATTTAAGCGGGGTGAATGGAAGCTGATTGTTGATGCGGGGCAGCCGGGACCTTCATATATACCGGGGCACGTGCACTGCGACGCGATGAGCTATGAACTGTTTAAAAGCGGAAAGCCTGTGCTCGTCAATTGTGGAACATATGCCTACCAGTGTGAGAAACGCAGCTTTTTCAGGAGTACAGCGGCGCACAATACGGTTATGGTGGATGGCGTGGAGCAGTCGCAGTGCTGGGGGGCGTTTCGGCTGGGAAAGCGGAGCCGGGTTAAGGTCTTATGCTGCGGTGACGGATATATCAAAATGCTTATGCGGGATCAAAAAGGAAACCATGTGCTCCGCACAGTGAAGCTCACAGATTCTTTACTGCAGGTTTCTGACATAAGCAGGGGGAATGGGCTGAGGAGCTGGATACATTTTACCCGCGCTATTTTATGTGACAAAGAAAAGATTGGATTAGGCAGCCACCCATATGCGCCAGAATTTGGGGAAATGGAGAAGGTGGCGGCGGTCGGCTTATGCGGACAGAACAGCATAAAATATCAATTTAATCTAACATCAGAACTGTTGACAGTAATGTAAAAAATAAAAAAGGGGTTGCGCAGGGCATGGAAAACGGGCATAATCGCTTAACAGACAGACAGACAGACAGACAGACAGACAGACAGACAGACAGACAGACAGACAGACAGACAGACAGACAGA
>CANQHZ010000075.1 GCA_947623805.1 uncultured Lachnospiraceae bacterium
GGCGGACGATCATGAATGACATTTCCTATCTGTCTTTTGGCTATCCGATTTACACAAAACCGGGGGAAGGAGGCGGGATTTTCATCATGGCAAGCTACAAGCCTTATGGCAATACGCTCACGCAGTCGGAAACGGAAACGCTGTGCGGGCTGTATGAAAAGGCCGAGGGGAAAGAAAAAGAAACACTGTACCGCATTATCCGCAAGTACGGGGTGGACAAGCTGGAGCTTTAATGCTCGGCAACAAACAAGTGAATAAAGGAATCCCGCATGGCATTCTGCAATTCTTC
This sequence comes from uncultured Lachnospiraceae bacterium, assembly GCA_947623805.1. Lineage (GTDB taxonomy): Bacteria > Bacillota > Clostridia > Lachnospirales > Lachnospiraceae > COE1. The sequence continues at coordinate 290 of CANQHZ010000075.1, forward strand.
CCAACTGTTTGCAGGAATTTTTAAGGGATTGGAAATCAAACACAGCGCAAGGGCAGTCATAGGCTTATGGGAAAAGTCTGGGCTGTCCTTTTTGTGCTTTTTAAGCACTTAGGAGAGGAGGGCAAATGGTGAAAGAAGTCCCAATCTGGGAGAAAAGCAATTTAAGTCTGGAGGAAGCGGCTGCCTATTCCAGCATTGGCATCAATAAGCTGCGTGAGCTGACGAATGACCAAAACTGCCGTTTTGTATTATGGGTTGGAAACAAGCGTTTGATTAAGCGCCGTCTGTTTGACCAGTACATTGAGCAGGAGTATTCCATTTAACAGTTTGCAGTCACAGTTTTACAAGGAAAGGCTTTTGTATGGAAACGGAAAGCGCAATTTCGTAATTTGCGGGTAATGAGGAAGAAAGATAACGCATTCCTAAATTTTTGTCAAAGATAGGATGAAAAACCAGCCCTGATATGATACAATAAATGTGTCATATCAAGGCTCTTTCCATTACGGAAAGGATTTTGAAAAATGTCTGAGAAACGAAAAGACCATAAAGGACGAATCTTAAAGATGGGGGAGAGCCAGAGAAAAGACCTGATTTATCAATATCATTATACGGATACCAAAGGAAAGCGACAGATCATTTATTCTTATACTCATGCGAGTTTTGACAGGGCGGCGGAGCAGATGGCGAAAATCATTGATTTTAAAGATGATGGAGCGCAGCGTAAACAGAGAAAATCAGGTTGAAAATTAAGAAGTTTACTACACCAATTACTACACCATTTGCCCATAAATTTGCGTAGATTTATGAAGAATTACATGAAACCAGGGCAAAAACCAAAATCAGAGTAAAACGCCAAAACCCTTGAAAAATCAAGGTTTACAGGTTTATGAAGGGATATAATAACTATGATAAAAATACTTTTCGTTTGCCACGGCAATATTTGTAGGAGCACAATGTCCCAATTCGTCTTCCAAGACATGGTAAACAAACAAGGTCTATCCGACCATTTCACCATAGACTCACGAGCTACCAGCACAGAGGAAATTGGCAATCCCCCTCACAGGGGCACAGTACAGAAAATGCGTGAAGTCGGCATAACAGTCTTACCCCACAGAGCCACCCAAATCACATGGCAGGATTACCAAAACTTTGACTACATCATCGGCATGGACACATGGAACATGCGAAATCTCAACAGAATGTTGAAAAACGATCCTGACAAAAAACTATACAAGCTTTTAACGTTTGCAGGCTCAGACCGCGATATCGCAGATCCATGGTACACAGGCAATTTTGACGAAACATATGATGATGTAGTGGAAGGGTGCGAGGGACTTCTAAAATATCTCAAAGAAAACGAAGAAATATAACCCAGCGATATAAAACATATATACTGACCATATACATTGAGAATAAAATCATTATAATAGGCGCAATAATTCTGCAATACAGAGAATATAAATCATATACACTGTATTGCAGAAAAGCTATCTAACACTAGGAAGAAACGCCATTATCGCATTTTAATTGCAGTTGAGTTAGTTTCAAGGTTTGCGTAAACTCAAAAAATTAATGTGAGATTTATGATAAGTTTGCCAGAGGATAAAGCGTTATCGCATTTTAATCGGGGCGTACACTCGGCAGTTTCCCGCAGTTAATTAAGCAGATAAACCATAAAACTCAAATACCCCGCAAATGTCACCCATATCAAATAAGGCAGCTGTAGATATGCCGCAATCGGAGACACCTTGTAAAAACGAAATATCATCTTTATAATAACAAACCACATAACCACAAGCCAGATAAACGACAGCAGAAACGCCTGCATATTAAAAAATATAAGCGGCCAGAAAAAATTAAGCACAAGCTGCACGGTATAAGCAACCAAAGCGTCAGCCACCTCGTCAGGCATCTCCTTTTTCCTCAGGAAAACCATGGCGCTGCTTATGCCCATCAATATGTACAATACAGTCCACACAATTGGAAACAGCACAGACGGCGGCGCCAGTGGCGGCTTAACCAGCATGCCATAAATATTCATACTGTTTCTTGTAAAAAATGCCGCAGCAATACCGACGCCAAGCGCTATTGCAATCGAAATGAGATATGTCTTTATTTTGGAAAACATAAAAACCTCCCACAGCATAAAACCCTTAAAATATTTTATGCCTTGAGAGGCCTAATAATGTATATATCTTCAGCAGCAGTTATTTCCGCGTAAGCCCGCCATTATTTCCTCTGATGTACCGCATAATTAAGCTCCTGAAACAGCGTCACAGCCTCGTCAAGCGCCTCCTGCTCATAAAACTCCACGCGCAGCACGCCCTCCTCAAACTCACGGTTATGCACAATCCCTATATTTTTAATAGAAATTTCCGCCTTCGCAAGCAGAGTGGCGATTTCGGCAATCGCCCCCGTCTCATCAGGAATGTCAAGATAGCACCCGTAAACTTTTTGGATAGGTCCTCTCGGCGCATTGGAAAATGAGTCGCGGTACTCCTTCGACGCGGTAAACAAATCAAAAATATATCCTGCCTGCTTATTATGCAGGACACGGCTTATTTCCTCCAAAGACGCAATATAATCATCTAAAAGAGTGGCAATATTTTCCGTGTTAGCCATACAGATTGACTCCCACATATCAGGCGACGAGGACGCAATGCGCGTAATATCCTTAAAGCCGCCCGCCGCAATAAGCTTCATTGTCCCCTCATTGCTGTCATGGTCATGCACGAGATTGGCAAGCGCCGCAGCTACAAGGTGGGGCACATGGCTTATTGCCGCCGTCACATAATCATGCTCATCAGAACTCAAAATAAGCGGAATAGCTCCCATTTTTTCGACAAGCGCGCGGTATTCCTCCAAAGCTTTTTGGGAAACCTCTTTAGTCGGCGTCAAAATATAGTAGGCATTCTCCAAAATCATAGCGTTGGAGTTGGCAAATCCCGTCTTTTCGCTGCCCGCCATAGGATGCCCGCCGATAAACTGTCCGTTTAGCCCGAGCTTTTTTGCCTCCATGTGTATAGAGCCTTTTACGCTTCCTACGTCAGTGATTATCGCGTTGTCCGAAATATGCCCTTTTAGTTGCTCCAAAAATTTGTTGTTCACAGCGACAGGAGCGCACAGAAAAATCAAATCGCAGTCGCGAAAGTTATCGCCAATCTGCGTAAAGCCCTCATCAATCGCGCCTGCCGTGAGCGCCTCATCAAGCGTTTCCTGTTTTCTTGCGTATGCCATTATTTTGGCATCAGGCTTGACAGCCCTTATAGCCTTCGCAATCGAGCCGCCTATCAGTCCCAAGCTTAAAAAACCAAATTTATCCATAATTTTACCATTCCCCTAAAATATTTTATAAGCCGTAAATAATTTTACTCTTTTAAGCGGCGTAACGCAACACAAAAAACAATACAAAATGCACAAAAACCATTGTAATAATCTGAAAAATATAGTAAAATTCACTTATGAGCGTTATGAGTGTCAGCACGCTAGTGCATTGTATCATTTACTTCCACAAATGCGGGCGATACAGTACACCAGAGCTTACGGTTTGCTTCCAGCGCCGCTTGAAGTAAATTGCCAAAAATATAAAGCGGCGCAGAAATGAGGATTGCGATGAATATTTACACGACCGACAAAATCAGGAACGTAGTCCTGCTTGGACACGGCGGAGCAGGCAAAACAAGCTTAGTTGAGTCAATGGCTTATCTTTCAGGCATTACCTCACGCATGGGCAGAGTGGAGGACGGCAACACAGTCAGCGATTTTGGCAAGGAGGAGCAGAAAAGAAGAATTTCAATCAGCACGTCAGTAGTGCCTATCGAGTGGGAGGGCATCAAAATCAATGTGCTTGATTCTCCAGGATATTTTGACTTCATAGGCGAGGTCGAGGAGGCTATAAGCGCCGCTGATGCAGCCATTATCGTGGTTTCGGGCAAGTCAGGCGTAGAGGCGGGCACGGAGAAGGCATGGGAGCTCTGCGAGAAATACAAGCTGCCCCGCATGATTTACGTTACAGGAATGGACGCGGACAACGCTTCATTTAAAAACGTAGTGGAAAAGCTCACGGATATGTACGGCAAGAAGATAGCGCCTTTCCATTTTCCCATCAGAGAGGACGAGAAGTTTGTCGGCTATGTAAATGTGGTAAGCGAGACTGGAAACCGCTGGAAAGGCAAAGACGTAGTAGAGTGCGATATTCCCGAATACAGCAAGGAAAATCTGTCGCTTTACAGGGAAACGCTTATGGAGGCGGTTGCTGAGACGAGCGAGGAATTTATGGAAAGGTATTTCGGCGGCGAGACTTTTTCGGAGAATGAAATCCGTGCGGCGCTGCGCTCAAACGTGCTTGACGGCACGATAGTACCGATAAGCATGGGTTCAAACACGCTTTGTCAGGGCACATATGCGCTGCTTGACGATATAGTTAAATATCTGCCAAGCCCCGAAAACAAGAAGATCGCGGGCTTCAATATGAAGACAAACGAAGTGTTTGAGGCGAACTACGACTTTTCAAAGCCGAAGTCAGCATATGTTTTCAAGACAATCGTAGATCCGTTTATAGGAAAATATTCGCTGATTAAGGTATGCTCGGGCGTATTTAAGTCAGACGATGTTATCTATAACAAGGATAAGGACATAGAGGAGAAAGTAAGCAAGCTTTACGTGCTTCAGGGCAGCAAGCCTATTGAGGTAAAGGAGCTCCATGCGGGCGATATCGGCGCGATTGCCAAGCTTACGGCGGCGCGCACGGGCAACACGCTTTCCACAAAGGCGACTGTTATTGAGTACGGCAAATTTGAGATTTCAAAGCCTTACACGGCTATGCGCTACAAAGTGCCTAACAAAGGCGACATAGACAAGGTTTCACAGGCGTTGCAGAAGCTTTCCCACGAGGACCAGACCTTAAAGGTCGTAAACGATATGGAAAACAGGCAGACGCTTCTTTACGGCATAGGCGACCAGCAGCTTGAAATTATCCAGAGCCGCCTTGTGAGCGAGTATAAATGCGAGATAGAGCTTAGCAAGCCCAAGGTTGCGTTTAGGGAAACTATCAAGAAAAAATCAGACGTTGAGTACAAATATAAAAAGCAGTCGGGCGGACATGGGCAGTACGGTCATGTCAAGATGCGCTTTGAGGCGTCTGGAGAGCTTGACAAGCCGTATATATTTGAGCAGGAGGTAGTCGGCGGAGCAGTGCCGAAGAACTATTTCCCAGCGGTTGAAAAAGGTCTGCAGGAGTCCGTACAGAGAGGACCTCTTGCGGCATATCCCGTAGTTGGAGTAAAGGCTGTACTTTACGACGGTTCATACCACCCTGTAGATTCATCGGAAATGGCGTTCAAGATGGCGACTATTCAAGCGTTTAAGAAGGGCATAATGGAGGCATCGCCGATACTTCTCGAGCCGATAGTCAATCTGAAGGTCACAGTACCTGACAGGTACACGGGCGATATCATGGGAGATTTGAACAAGCGCCGCGGCAGAGTACTTGGCATGAATCCGATTGGAAATGGCAAGCAGGTGATAGAGGCTGATATTCCGATGATGGAGCTTACAGGCTATTGCACAGTGCTGCGCTCAATGACAGGCGGGCGCGGAGACTATGAGTATGAGTTTGTAAGATATGAGCAGACGCCAAGCGACATACAGGAGGCAGAGGTAAAGGCGAGGGCAAGCAAGGTTGCCGAGAACTCAGCGGACTTGTAAAAAGTGGTGTGCGCAGGCTTTATGATGTGTATTTTGAATATAAAAATATGCAATGGCGGAGCTTTGCTCCGCCATTGACAATGAAATGATTGCCGTGTAATTTGAAAAAATTTAGGTAGTTGGTATATAACTGTAGAAGTAATTATACAACTAGTGAAAGCAGTAAAATCCAATTTAAGAGTGATAGCAAAATCGCAAATTTGATTTGAAGGCTAGACATAAGGCTTGACTTAGTAATTGTTGTATGGCGATAACAAAATTATAAATTTGAGAGCGGTCACAACGGAAGATACACAGTAAATGCCGCCCCGCCATCAGCTGTATCACTCACTTCTATTCTGCCTTGATGAGCGTGGACAATTTCATATGCAATTGACAAGCCTAACCCGAAGTGTCCCTTGACGCTTCGGGATTTTTCACATCTGTAGAAACGCTCAAAAATCCGCTTTTTTTCATCATCAGGAATACCGACACCAGTGTCAGAAACAGTAATCGCAAAATCCCGCGCCCGCATGGAAAGACTAAGCGCAATGCTGCCATTTTCTGGCGTATAACTTATGGCGTTGTGAAGCAGTATAGCAATCACCTGTCCAATGCGCTTTTTGTCACATTCGCATTTTGGCAGCGCATTGTCGGGAAGGGAGACCGTCAGGCGTATTTTCTTTGCATTCGCCATAGCCTCAAACGCTTCACCTGCGTTGAGCACAAGCGTGTCAAGCTCGGCAGGGTTCTTTTCTATGTCAAACTGGTTGGCGTCGCTTTGGCAGAGCATAAGCATATCCTCAACCAATGCGCTCATCCGCAGCGCCTCATTTTTGATTATGCCCATACTATGGCTGTTTTCGTCGGGTTGTTCAGCATAAGACAAAATTACGGCAAGCGGAGTCCGCAGCTCGTGTGACGCGGCGGCGACAAACTCGTTCTGCTTAATTCGGTTTTCCTCAATCGGGTGCAGAAGCCTGCCCGTAAAAAAGTATGAAAATATCCAGATTGCGGCAAGCGCGGCGGATATTATAGAAAGGAAAAGGAAACGCTGTCTTAATATCTGCCCCCTAATATTTGAAACAGGCATAACAATAAGTATTTCCAAGACGGATTTTTCCTTTTCATAAGTAATTACAAAGCAGTAATTTTTATCATATTGAAAGCTTTTGTATGAGCTTAGATAGGAGAGCGTGCTTTTGTCTATAGAGCTCGAGTTTTCATGATAATATTTCCAAATTTTACTGACAAGTGTGTCATATTTTGAGATCGCATTATTCTTATTATTATACAAAAAAGGATGTCCGTTGTCTAAAACAGAAATATAGTAGCCGCCACCGCTTTCAAGCTGGGACAGCCATGTATATGAAAGCATGCCATTTTGTTCAAGGTTGTAGGCGATAGTATAGACATCGTTGTGAGCTGACAAAATGCGTGTCTGCATCAGATTTTTCTCAGAAATGAATAAATAACCGAGCGTCATTATTACAAGTATGATTGTAGTAATGCCTCCGCTCAACAGCGTAAGGCGCAGACGAATTTTTTTAAACATGATTGCCTCACTTTTTGCGCTGCTATTGCGCAAAGTTGTATTAATGAAGGATTTTTGCTCTGTATATCCACAAAAAATTTATGTTATGGTGAAGATTGGCGGATGTATATTTATGTTGTCCTTGCCTCAAGAAAATATCCAATGCCGCGTACAGTCCTAAGCTCTAAGCTGCTGCCAACATTTTTTAAGCGACGCCGCAGAAAGTGTATATAATTGTCAAGATTTCCATCCTCCACGTCGCTGTCAGGCCCCCATACCTTTAAAAGCAGCGTGCCTCTGGGAATAGTCTGGTTAGGGCTTCTCAGGAATACCTCGAGCAGTGCGCCCTCGCGGTTTGAGAGCGAGCAGCTTTCGCCATTGCAGCTTAAAACATTGCTGTCGGCATTGTAGCTTATGTCGGCAAGCTCCAGCGAATTTGCCATATTTATCGTGAGCGAGCGCCTTGTGACGCACTGTATTCTCGCGATAAGCTCCTCAAATTCAAACGGCTTTACAAGGTAATCGTCTGCCCCGAGATTAAGTCCCGTCACCTTATCGCCGAGCGTGCCGAGGGCGGTGATAATAATCACGGGGACAGCTATATTTTTCGCTCGGAGCTTTTGCAGAACCTTTGTGCCGTCCATATGCGGCAGCATGCGGTCGAGCAGGATTACGTCGTGGATATTCTGCTCGGCATAGTAAAGCGCCTCGTCGCCGTCAGAGCAGGAGTCCACATCAAAGCCGTGCGCCGCGAGGCGCTTTGTGAGCGATTTGTTCAAATTTTCATCATCTTCCGCGAGCAAAATGCGCATAATAAAAGCCTCCATATGTAAAATAATGCATAAAAATATTATGCTATATTAGTCATGACACACAAGTTTAATATAGTATAACACAAAAGCCTCTAAGAAATCTCTAAAAATAATTAACAATATGCTCTTGTCATACTATCCAACTTATTATTTATATGGACAATATTCTTTATAAATCTTATAAATATAAAATGTATATTAAATGATTGACATAGCATATAATAATGGTGTAAAATACACTCAAAGCAAACATTTGCAAAACGCTAATTCGACAACATAGAATTTAGACAAAATATATAAAATAAGCGGCGTCTTGCAGCTTGCTGCACCTAGCCGCGTTTTTATATATTTTGTCTAAATTCGGACGGCTGAGAAAACGTTTCGCAATTGTCTAATAATCAAAGAGAAGGAGATGATACCATGGCACATACAACACAAGTCAACTTTCGTATAGACGAAGACGTCAAACGCAGCGCGGAAAAGGTTCTTGACGAGATAGGGCTTTCCATGTCAGCAGCTATTACCGTATTTTTGAAGAAGGTAAGCAGAGAACACCGCATACCGTTTGAGATGTCCGCAGATCCGTTTTATTCTGAAAGCAATATGCGTTATCTGGAGCAGAAAATGGAAGATTACAAAGCAGGCAGGCTTAACTTTGAGGAACATGAGCTGATAGAGGAGTAACTATGCAGATAAAAACAATACAATGGGATTTTGACGCATGGGAAGATTATCTATATTGGCAGTCACATGACAAGAAGCTTTTGAAAAAGATAAATCAGCTTGTAAAGGATATAAGCCGCAATCCATTTGAAGGCATAGGAAAACCAGAGCCGTTAAAGGAAAATCTTGCAGGATATTGGAGCAGGCGGATTGACGAAGAACATAGGCTTGTATATGTGGTTGAAGAAGATAAGGTTTTAATTTTTTCATGCAAAGGCCACTACGACAACTAACAAGTAAAATCAAATCACAAAAGTGCAGACGTTAGAAAAAAACACCTCTAACGCCCTGCACTTATTTTTTTCCCGAAAAATCCGCCGTTAGAGAATCATTAGAGAAAACTATGCTAATATAAAACCACAAAATCCAAAAAACTGTCCGAAAACGGATTTAAGATTAAGCCGCAGACAGCGGCATTGAGGAGGAAAAAAATGAAAATAAAGTCAGCAAAGAAATTTATGACACGACTGTCACCTATAATAATGGCAGCAGCGCTTACTGCCGCCATAACAGGCTGCGGCGCAAAGGATTTAACCGATTTGACAGGCACAGATGCGGCGCAGACACAGGAAAGCGCCATAAGCGACACACCCGTAAATAACAGCGGCAGCACAGACGCGGACGAAGACGCGCAAAGCTCAGCAATGGGGCGTTATATAGGCACGACAGTGCTTGAAGCCGATGACACGCAGGATGAGGCGTTTGTCACAAAAATGAACGACGGCACGCTCACGCTGTACCGCTCAAACAGCCTTACATATGCGCTGTTAGATGAATACGATATTGACGGAATGTACACATCGGACGACAATGGCAGCACATGGACGCCAGTGGACATGAAGGAAAAATACAAGGCGCTTGCGGAGGAAGACATTTCATATATAGTAGACAGCAAGATTTCAAGTGACGGAACTATAGCGGTTGGATATGCATTAGACGGTGATGATGGACTGGAAAATGTACAGTATATGCTTGTATATTCCGACGGCAGCACAAAAAAAATCGAGTCTAAGCTTACCGCAGACGACAAGTGGGTAAAATACTTCTGCTTTAACGAAAGCGGCAGGCTGTTCGCTTCAACGCTTGGGGCAAGGGTTTATGAGATAAACACGCAGGATGGCAGCATGACGCAGGTTCTTGCGTCAGATGATTTTATAAACCAGATATCCTGCCACGGCGACATTCTTATGATTACCACAGGTGACAAAATCGCGCTGTACGACATGAAAAGCAAAAGCTACATAGAAGATACAGTATGGGACGATTTTATAAAGGAAAATGTCGGCGATCTTTTTGACAGCTGGGACAGAGGACATATGGCAGTATCGTTTATGGACGATGAGGCGGTGTATGTAGTATGCTCAAAGGGCTTGTACCGCCATATAATCGGCGGCAGCGCGATAGAGCAGATAATTGACGGAAATTCCACGCAGCTTGCCGATCCGTCACATCTTATCACGGACGCAGTAATGGTTGACAATCAGGAATTTATCGTGAATTTCACGGACAACAGGACAGTGAAATTTGCGTATGACGCAAGCGTTCCGACAGTGCCAAGCGACAGGCTTACGATTTACAGCCTAAAGGAAAATGACACTGTAAAACAGGCGATTGCCGCGTACCAGACTGAAAATCCCGACGTGTATGTTGAGTACAAAATCGGCATGGACGGCGATGCGGTCACGAGAGATGACGCGCTCAAAAATTTAAGCACTGAGCTTCTGAGCGGCGAAGGTCCAGACGTGCTTGTGCTTGATGATATGTCGGCGGACACGTATATAAATCAGGGAATTTTGAGCGACATGAGCGAAATTGTGAGTGAGATAGACGCGGCGGACGGGCTTTTCATGAATTTAGTTGAGCCGCTTTATGTGGGCGAGAGCCTTTATATGGTGCCTGCGGAATTTACGTTACCAGCAGCTGCGGGCGACAAGGACGTGCTTAAAAGCGCGGAGGGCATTGGCGATATAGCCGATTTTATTGAGGAGATAAGGAATATAAAGCCAGAGGGCAATCTGCTTTCCATAGCGCGGGCAAGCGGCATATTAAAGAAATTTATGCATATTTGTGAGCCGAGCTGGACGGACGAAAGCGGAAATATAGACGAGGATGGCATAAAAAATTGTCTTGAACAGACAAAGCGCATATATGAGGCGCAGATGAGCGGTCTGTCACAGATGGAAATTGACACTTATAACAGGTGGAATGACAGTGACAGGGAGGACGGCGAAAAGCAGGAGGACAGCAAATATTTCCATTCGATATCAGTGATGGTATCTGATGATGGAAAGGCGAGCTGTACCTTTGGGGAGCTTGATTCAATGCTGAGCTATGCGAATCTTATAACTTTGCCGAGAAACAGCGGAATGGAAAATATGACGCTTATGCCGATAAGCGGTGATGAGGGCGGTATTTATGTGCCTAAGACGATGCTTGGCATAAATGCGGCGGCGAAAAACAGTCAGAATGCTCAGGACTTTGTGAAGACTATGTTTAGTCAGGATGTGCAGGATTCACTTCATAATGGGTATCCGATTAACAGGAAATCGTTTGATGATATTTTTGTAGTTGATTCGAAGCTTGTGGCGGATGATGGCGGGTTTATGTATTATAGTTCTGTAGATGAGGATGGGAATGAGGCTAGTCGTGTTACTTATGTGCCGACGGATGAGCAGAAGATGCTTTTGAAGGGGTGGATAGAGCGGGCGGATGTGCCGTATATTAGCGACAAAGTGCTTGAAGATGCGGTAATCGCCGAAGGCGAGAAATACCTTGACGGAGAGCAGAGCGTTGACGATGCGGTTAAGGCGATAATGGATAAAGTGATGATTTATGTTGCGGAATAAAACATTAAGAAAATTTAAGGCAATAAAGGACGTTGTTTAAGATTTTCTAAATGTTTGGGAAAATGCAAGGGCGGCGCTTTTTCATGGGTGTCGTGAAAGGTTTTTTGCAGCCGTTCGAATTTGTGCGAAATATACAAAAACGCGGTGCAGTGCTCCGCAAGGCACCGCTTATTTTGTATATTTCTCCCAAATTCTATGTTGTGGTGGGAACTTTTGTGGAGGCTTAGAGGTAGTTGGTAATGGCGGTAGGGTTTCGCTGCAGTCCGAATTTAGTCAAAATATATAAAATCGCGACTTGGTGCGCGATGCGAATCGTCGCGTATTTTATATATTTTGCCTAAATTCTACGTTATTGAGTTTGAATGTCGGTTATGTATATTTTGCCTAAATTCTGTGTTATTAAGTTAGAATATAATGGCGGTGGAGAATTGAAGTATAAGAAATTATAGTAAAAAGGAGTGCAATAAATAAGATGAAGAAAAGTATGATTATAGTTGGTGTTGCTGTGTGTATGGTTTTGGCGGGTTGTGGAAAAGAGAGTGGCGAGGGTGGCGTTGATGTGATAAATTTTCAGGCGGCGGGGGCGGAAACGGATGTGCAGCAGGCTGAAGATATGGAAAATACAGCCGAAAATCAGGCAGACGCAAGTGAGAGTGGGCAATCAGCTAATGATGAGCTGGTAGGTGATATTGAGTCGATAGAAGACGGCGGTTTTACGATATCGAAGGTAGAGACTGAGGAAAAAGATGACGGAGTGGAGATAGCGGTTGCAAGTCTTGAGGACAAGGTATTTGTGCGTGTGACATATAGCGCTTCTACAAAGTTTGTTATGTGTACTGTAATAGACGGGATTAATGGTCAATATACAGATGCTGCGGCGTCTGATTTAGAAAAGGGAAGACTGGTAAATATGGAAGGAGTATATGAGGGCGGAGAATTTGCGGCGCAAAAGATCACGATTTACGATTTTAATGATTAATCAGTTGCCTTATATTTTGGTATAGGTAAATCCAGCTAGCTATCAGGGTATAAAGCATAGGTTATAGGGCATATGGCGCAGTGAATATGAAACACTTTTGCAAGAGTGTCATGAAAATGTATAAGGCATAGATTATAAGACATACAGTACAGAAGGACGGCACACGGTTTTGAAGATTAGGATTAAGAGGATACGAATTAAAGAATATATTGCCTTTTTGGGCTTTGTAGGGGTTAGCCTTGCGGGGGTAGCGGTATTTGTCCTGCTTCCGTTTGGTGATGTGGTAAGGCGTTCATTTATGACAACAATGTCAGAAAAGTATGTTGGGTTTGATAACTACAAGACAGTATTGACAAATCAGGCGTTTGTGCTTGCCGTAAAAAATACTGTAAAGTTTATTGGCGTGGCGTTGCCGATATTGGTAATTTTGGGACTTTTGGCGGCGCTGGTGCTTAGTAAGTTAAATGACATAAGTGTCATAAAAAGTCTTTATCTGTTCCCGCTTGCTCTGCCTACGGCGACGGTGGTAATCGTGTGGAGAATGTTTTTTTACAAGCAGGATTTTGACAGTCTTGTCATAAGCTATATCTGGAAAAATCTTGGCTACACCATAGTTTTATGGCTTGCGGGCATAGCGGCAATTCCTAATGAGCTAGTGGAGGCTGCAAAGGTGGATGGCGCTGGCAGCATCAGATGCTTTTGGTACGTCAAGCTGCCCTGCCTGCGTGGCAACCTGTACACTATAGTGGTGCTGTCATTCCTAAACTCATTCAAGATATACCGCGAGATATATTTAGTCGCAGGCTCATACCCAAATTCGGAGATTTACCTGCTGCAGCATATTTTCAATAACTGGTATGTAAACCTCTCAATGGACAAGCTTACGGCAGCGACAGTGATTGTCAGCGGTTTCTTGTTCATATTTATAATAGTGCTGAACCGCCTATGGCAGAAAGATAATTAACTTTATATTTTTTGGGCTGTTGTGGTGATTGCTAAATCCAACAAGGCTTTGACTAAGCCCACAATTTCAAAAAGGACAAATTTATTAAAACTGATAAAAGCAATAGAGTGATGATACATGATAAAACGCATTATATACAGCATTACAGGTTTTACCGTCAAGCTGATATTCATAGCAGCGGGAATAATAATATGCCTGCCTGTCCTAATGGTAGTGACAGGCTCGGTAATGGGCGAAAGCGACCTGCTGGAGTTTTTAGCCCCCGTGTTCCACGACGGCAAAGGCTTTGTCGGCTGGACAATCCTGCCGCAAAGCCCTACAATTGACAACTACATAAAGCTGCTGATACGCACGCCGCAGTTTTTCATTCTATTTTGGAACTCGGTAAAAATAGTCACGCTTATTCTGCTAGGACAGATCATAGTAGGCGTACCCGCGGCGTGGGGCTTTTCAGTGTATTCAGTGCGTGGAAAAAATATCATATTTACGTTTTACGTCGTGCTTATGCTGCTGCCGTTCCAAGTCACAATGCTTTCGAGCTACCTTGTGCTGAAACAGCTTGAGCTTTTTGACACACATTCAGCCGTGATTTTGCCCGCCATATTCAACACATTTCCGATATTCGTCACATACGGCGGCTTTAATTCGATACCCAAACCGCTTATCGAGGCGGCGCGCATAGATGGCGCGGGCGAGCTGTATATTTTTTTCAAAATCGGGCTTCCGCTGGGCAAAGGCGGCATAATGTCGGCGCTTGTGCTGGGTTTTCTCGAATACTGGAATATGATAGAGCAGCCGCTTGCGTTCATCAAGACAAAAGCCCTCTGGCCGCTGTCCCTTTATCTGCCCGAAATCGACTGGACACAGGCGGGCTTTGCCTTCTGCGCGTCAGTGATTATGCTTATCCCCGCAGTATTCGTATTTGTGATGGGACAGGACTATTTAGAGCAGGGGATAATATATTCGGGGCTGAAACAATAAAAGGCTTTAAGACTGAAAGACACAGACAAAGAAATGCAGATTTCATTTATAAAATGACAAAAGGTATGTCTTTTATAAATGCCGTATCGCACAAAAAAATTAAAAGTAAACAACGTTCATAATACTGTATCAAAAACAAAAAGATGGATATAAATTTGCGTTATGCTTATAGATACAGCATATAAAAGAGAAGCGTAGGGGTGATTATATGGAAATGCTGACAGATGAAAAAATTATAGAGCTTGGAAAACAGCGCATAAGGAAATGGGGAAAGGCTTTTGCAGTTTTCCTTGTGCTTATGTGGATATTTACAATCGTGTCAAGGGCGGTTTACATTTCAAAGCTCCCGCATGTCACCACGCAGACGCCCGAAAAGCGCTATATCGAGCATACAGTGGAAGCTGACGGCATAGTAGTCACGGGCGGAGAGTGCGCAGTCAACACACTTTCAGGTCTTAGAGTGTCAAGCATAAACGTTCAGGAGGGCGATTATGTGGAAAAGGACACGCTTTTGTTCACCATAGACCTGAACGATTTGACGGACATCATAAATAGCAAGGAGGCAGAGCTTACAAGGCTTCAATGCCAGCTTTCAGACACACAGTTTAACCAGACCATAGACGCGCAGAAAAAAGAAGTTTCCATAATCTGGGCACAGGAGGATTTTGATGTCGCCGACCAGGAGACGCAACTTGCGATAGACCGTGCCATAAAAGCCCTGCAGGACGCGCAGACAGAGCTTAATGAGCATCTCTCAAAGCCTGTGCCGAAAACCTCAGACAGCGACCGAGAGGCAGAATGGGCTAATTACAATGACTGGCGCAGTCAAGGCTATTCAATAAGCGATCAGATAACTGAAAAAATGCGTGAAATTGATGATTTGGAGGAACAGCTCCAGCAGACAGAAACTGAAATCAGCGAAAAAAAAGCTAAAAAGTCAGAAATCAGCGCCAGCGAAGAATACGATGAAAAAGAGACTGACCTTGAGGAATGTGACAAAGCAATAACCGAATTATCAGGAAAAAAATCAGAACTGGAGGAAAAGATAAAAAAGTCAAATGACAAAGTGGACTCTTTAAATGATGATCTCACAAGCCATGAGCGCGAGGCGGTTTTAGAGCCAGATTATTCAGAGGAAGAACTTGCGTATGACGCATGGCAAAAGACAAGAGCAGCGCTTGAAGATGCTGTGTATGCCGCAAACAACGCCTTGGAGGACGCCTGTTATGCGCGCAACGCAGCTCTGCGCCAAAAAGCGCGCGACCTTGCCAGCGCACAGGTCACAAGCCCCGCCGATTCTACGGCAGCGCTGTACGGGCTGCAGATTTCCCAATTAAACACGGAGCTGTCGCGCCTTTACGGCATAAAAAACAAGAACGGAGAAATAAAAGCCGAAAACGACGGCTTTATCTCAAAAATCCTGCTCACAGTAGGCGGGCGCACGACAGACACAGCAGCAATCATGCTCACAGACGCCTCGGTTCCCACACAGTTTAAATTCAGCATCACAAAGGAGCAGGGCAGATACCTTCATCTAAACGACACCTTTGAGTTAAAGCTAAACGGTGCGCTCGCCCCAATCGAAGCCACAGCCGACTACTACACCCAAAACGCCGCAGGCGGCTACGACATAATATGCAAGCTCCCCGAAAACACAGCGCAAGTAGGCACCAGCGGCACCATCACCCGCAAAGTCCAAGGCGACCTCCAAAACCTCACAATCCCCGCCGACGCAGTCCACACAGACCAAAACCAGACAACCTACGTCTACATTCTAAACGAAAGCTCAGGCATACTAGGCAGCGAATACCACGTCACCAGCCTAAAAGTAGAAATAAAAGACAAAAACAACACCTACGCCGCCCTCTCCGAAGGCGCAGTATCAGGTGGCACCCAAATCATCACTTCCTACACCGACGAAATAACCCAAGGCGCAGCCGTCCGCAAAGATGATTAATGCCGCAAAAATTACTTGAAAACATTGCAAAATCCATTATAATGAAAATAAATAAAGCA
>CANQHZ010000076.1 GCA_947623805.1 uncultured Lachnospiraceae bacterium
CTGAAAATCCAGTCTTTATAAAGGGTTAAAGGGTGTACGGCTGTTATGGAAAGATAATTAGGCTGTCAAACTTCCGGTAAAATGGTTGCGAAATGTGGTTGCGAAATGTGGTTGGCATAAATCTTGACAAAATGTACATAATATGTTATGTTATCAATAGATAATACTCATAGAACGTGAGGTTAAAGAAAGTTCAATTAAAGATTTAGTCGTAGGGCGCGACTAAGTAAAATAAAAGAAAAGTCCACTGAGAAGACAACTTCTGGAAACAGGAGTTGTCTTTGCATAGGAGAAAATGTGACTAAGAAACAAAGGTTTATATTTTTGTCAGATGAATTTTATAATGCATATCCTTCAGTGAAGTATCCTGAAATAGAACAAAAACAAAATAGACCATACATTCAAGTTTACGTAGAAATAGACGGAATTCAATTTGCCATTCCTCTCAGATCTGATATTCATCATCCACATGTATTATGGACAGATAAGGCGAATCATTGCGGAGTTGATTTTTCAAAGGCTGTAGTAATAAAAAAAGA
This sequence comes from uncultured Lachnospiraceae bacterium, assembly GCA_947623805.1. Taxonomy (GTDB): domain Bacteria; phylum Bacillota; class Clostridia; order Lachnospirales; family Lachnospiraceae; genus COE1. The sequence goes on from CANQHZ010000076.1 coordinate 540, forward strand.
AAGCTATATTGATATGAGTAAGCAGCCGCATTTAAGGCAAAATGAATTTGATGCTTTGCGGGGAAAAGATTATAGGATTAAGACCAAAATGCAGGATTATATTAAAAAATACAGAGATGCAAAAAAAGATTTGAGTAAATCTGTAAATAAGGTGTTAGTAAAGTATTCTACCTTGCAATACTTTGAAAAAGAATTAGGAATAGATTAAAAAGATGACAAATTAATATAATTCATTTATGGAGGCTAAGATGCGAAGATAATCTGCTTTTGAAGAATTGCAGCTTGTTTAAATATGTGTTGTTCGGTTTGGTTATAAATCGGACAATGCTTTTTATGTTACGCTGCCAAAAGCTGATTATGTCCGTACAGCCTTCTTTTTTGCGTCCAAATGCGCTCTTTAGGCTGTCGGCGGCTGGTCTGGCGGCGGGAATGGAGGGGCTTATGGCGCAGATAAGCGTTAGTAATCTGACATTTTATTATGAGGGAAGTACGGACAATGTTTTTGAAGATGTATCGTTTTCGATAGATACTGACTGGCGTCTTGGATTTGTTGGAAGGAACGGGAAGGGCAAGACGACGTTTTTAAGGCTTTTGATGGGTGAATATGAATATGTGGGAAAAATAAGCACGGGAATGAATTTTGACTATTTTCCATATCGGATATCAGATGATATGATGTGTATGTGCGCTGCCGATTTTGTTGAGGATTTAAAGGCTGGGTGCGAGCTTTGGCGCGTGGTATGCGAATTGGGCGGTCTTGATGCGGATGCAGAGCTTTTGTACCGCCCGTTTGGGACATTAAGTTATGGGGAGCGCACGAAGGTAATGCTTGCCGTGCTGTTTTCGGGTGAGAATGATTTCCTGCTGATAGATGAGCCGACGAACCATTTGGATATGGCGGCGCGTGATACGGTCAAAAAATATCTGCGCACAAAGAAGGGTTTCATACTGGTGTCGCATGACAGGGATTTGCTTGATGCGTGTACGGATCATATTTTAGCGTTGAACCGCTGTACTATTGAGGTGCAGAGCGGGAATTTTTCAAGCTGGTGGGAAAATAAGCAGAAAGGTGATGCGTTTGCGCGGGCGGAGAATGAAAGGCACAGGCGCGAGATAGGCAAATTAAAGCGTGCCTCGGAGCAGACAAGGCAATGGGCGGACAAAAGCGAGCGTTCAAAGATTGGTTTTGACCCTGTGAAGGAACACGACAGGAGCAAAGGCACAAGGGCGTATATCGGAGCAAAAACCAAAAAGCTTCAAAGCCGCGTAAAGCAGATAGAGGAGCGTCTTGACAGGGAAATAAGTGAGAAAGATGGGCTTTTGCGCGACATAGAAACGCCAGTGGATTTAAAGCTTTTTCCGCTTAAATATCATAAGGACACGCTGGTTTTGGCGCGGGATTACGGTATGGGGTATGAGCGCGGTAAGCCGCCTGTTTTCGAGGGACTTGGTTTTGGGATTAATCAAGGCGAGCGCGTATTTTTGCGCGGGAGTAATGGGTGCGGTAAGTCCAGCCTTATCAAAATGATTGTCGCGAGCAGCAGAGGTGAAAACGATTTGAGTGGCTTTGGCGGAGGCTGTTTTCAGTCGGGAGAGCTTAGTATAGCGTCGGGGCTTATCATATCGTATATAAATCAGGATACATCTTTTTTAAAGGGAAGTGTCGCGGATTTTTGCAGGGAAAAGGGGTTTGATGAGAGCCTTTTCTGTGCGCTGCTCTATCAGCTTGATTTTGAGAGAGTGCAGTTTTCAAAGGATATGGCTGATTTTTCCGAGGGGCAGAAAAAGAAGGCGCTGATAGCCGCGAGTCTTCTTACGCCCGCGCATCTGTATATTTGGGACGAGCCGCTTAATTATATTGACGTGTTTTCAAGAATACAGTTAGAGGAGCTGATACTTGCGTATAAGCCGACAATGCTTGTCGTAGAGCATGATGAGAGGTTTTGCGAGAGGATTGCGACTAAGGTGGTGGATTTTAGCTAGGAAAAATGTGTAAGTTAAGATAATTAGACACTAAAACCAGAGAGAAAAGCGGTAGAAAAATTAGTAGAAAAATTAGTTAGGAAAAAACTATTGACAAATTCCGCCAAATGAGTAATTATATAAATATAGGACGAAGGCGTTCTGCGATGAGCAGAGCGCCTTTTTTGTGTTGTGGAGCAAAATAAAAATCAAAGTATTAAAAGAAAGGCGCGTGATTTTATGGTAGACCTCGACCTTATGGAGAACACTGAGAGCATTAACAGGCTGCTTGCACGTTACGGCGTGAAGTTCGGCATTTACAAAAACAATGAGTTTAAGGAGCAGCTTTTCCCATTTGACGCTATCCCGAGGGTGATACAGAAAGATGAATTTTCATATCTTGAAAGGGGCTTAAAGCAGCGTGTGAAAGCGCTTAATATGTTCCTTGACGACATCTATCACGACAAAAAAATCGTAAAGGACAAGGTTATACCCGAGGATTTTATTTTTGCGTCAAGCGGATATATGCCCGAGTGCGAGAATGTCACGCCTGTAAAGAAGATATATTCGCACATTTCAGGCATTGATTTGGTTAAGGGCAAGGACGAAAGCTGGTACATACTGGAGGATAACCTGCGTGTGCCGTCGGGGGCATCGTACCCTATGATAGCGCGTGAGCTTTGCCGCAGGAGCAGTCCGAGGACATTTATGGAAAATCAGCTTGAAGACAACAGGAATTACGCTAAGCTGCTTAGAAAGACGCTTGACAACGTGAATGTGGGCGGACACACGGTAATACTCACGCCAGGGAGATACAATGCCGCGTACTTTGAACACTCATACCTTGCCGAAAAGACAGGGGCGCACCTTGTAAACGGCAGCGAGCTTACGGTGGAGGACGACAAGCTTTACTATGTTGATTACAGGGGGCAGAAAGAGCGTGTCGGCGCGGTTTACAGGAGGATTTCCGACGAGTACCTTGATCCTATGAATTTCAACCCAGAGTCCGTGATAGGTATACCGCATATTTTTGACGTGTACAGAAAGGGAAACGTGGCGCTTTTGAATGCGCCTGGAAACGGTATAGCCGACGACAAGGGCATATATTATTTTGTGCCTAAGATGATAAAATATTATCTTGGCGAGGAGGCTATTTTGCAGAATGCGCCGACATACCTGCCGTTTTATGACGAGGACATGAGATATGTGCTTGAAAACTTTGACAGGCTTGTGCTTAAAGATGTCGCGGAGGCTGGCGGGTACGGCGTGGTGTTTGGCAGCAGCATGACGCGTGAGCAGAAGGAAAGCTTTATAGGGCTTATGAAGCGCGAGCCGAGACGCTTTATCGCGCAGGAGGTAATTGACTTTCAGGATCTTGACATTCAGGAAGGCAGCGGGTGCGTTGCGAGAAAAGCGGATTTGCGCGCGTTCGTGCTTATGGCTGATGAGCCGTATGTGTGGAAAAGCGGGCTGACAAGATTTTCAAGGAATCCCGATTCATTTATTGTCAATTCATCGCAGGGAGGAGGTTTCAAGGACACATGGGTATTATCTCGTTAGAACAGACAAACAGGCTTTACTGGCTGGGGCGCTACACGGAGCGCGTGTACACCACGATACGGCTTTATTCAAAGTGCTATGATGATATGATAGACGACATAGGCGACAATTACGCTGATTTCTGCGCCATGCTGGAAATACCGAATATTTACGCTGATAAAAACGATTTCAACACTCGTTACCCGTTTGACGAAAATGATCCGAACTCAATTTACAGCAATCTCATCAGGGCGTATGACAATGCGATAGTGCTGAGGGAGGAGATAGGGAGCGAGACGCTTTCGTATGTGCAGCTTGCGATTTATGCGATAAACAAGGCAAAGATTTCAAGGGCGCCGCTTTTGGAGCTGCAGAATGTCGAGGACAATCTGCTGGCGTTTTGGGGCATAGCAGATGATTTTATTGATGATGAGGTAATTCGCAATATCATAAAAGCGGGCAAGCGTATTGAGCGGATTGACCTGTACGCAAGGCTTAAACTGGGACCAAAGGAGCTGAAAAACGAGCTGAAGCGCATGGAAAAACGCCTGATGCGGAGCAAGATGAGCTATGACGGCGATAGGCTTGAAAGGCTGCGCGCGCTTATTGGAGCTGAAAATCAGGAGGATTACGATTACCGCGGAATAGTGCAGGAGGTTGAAGGCTTGGTAAATGAGTAGAAGGCTGGATTTTAGTTATCGCATGGAGCTTGATTTTTCCATGCCTGCCCAAAACCACCAGTTTACGCTGAGGATAGTGCCGCACAGCGACGAGCGGCAGCGGATAACGGCGTGCGAGTTTAGCTTAGAGCCTGAATGTGAACTGCACAGGGACACTGACGCATTTGGAAATACATACATATACGGCGAGGCAAAGCAGCAGCATGAGCGCTTTGCCGTCACCGTAAAGGGCAGCGCGGAAATAGATGCCCAAAAGCATGTCAGCGGAAAATCAGGCAGCGAGATGAGGTTTTCACATTACCGTTTTCAGTCGCAGTACACAAAGCCAGGCGGCAGGCTGCTGGAATATTACAATGAAAACAAGAAACGCGCGGGCGAAAATGCGGCGGCTTATGCAAGGCGGCTTTTGCACGCGATATATACCGATATGGAATACAGGCAAGGCGTAACGGACATTTACACCACGGCAGAGGAGGCGCTGGCAAAGAGGCAGGGTGTGTGTCAGGATTACGCCCATATTATGCTGTCGCTGTGCAGGATTGCGGATATTCCGAGCAGGTATGTTGTCGGAATGATGATGGGCGAGGGGTATTCGCACGCGTGGGTGGAGATTTTTTCAGACGGATTCTGGTACGGAATGGATCCGACAAATGACAAGGAGGCGGACGATGCCTACATAAAAATATCGCACGGGCGCGACTATAAGGACTGCATCGTAAACCGCGGCGTGTTTATCGGCGGCGGCGAGCAGACGCAGCACATACAGGTTATAGTGGAGCAGAGTGCGGAAATGAGGGGAAAATGAGCGGCAATATAAGCAAAATAGAGACAGTATGCAGTGTAAAGCTCCCGATAGGAGAAACGCTGGAAATAAAGAGAAACCGCCTTGCGCCCGCAGACGGCGCAGAGGGGAAAAAAAGGATAAGCATAGTGACTGGCATACACGGCGACGAGCTGGAGGGACAGTACATATGCTATGAGGTGGCAAGGCGCATAAAGGAACAGCCTGAGCTGCTTTCGGGAGTTGTGGACATATATCCTGCGATGAATCCGCTGGGGATCGACTCAATGACGCGCGGCATACCAGGCTTTGATTTGGACATGAACAGGATTTTTCCAGGGACAAAGAACGGCGCTATGACGGAGTATGTCGCAAATGAGATTATAAAGAGCCTGTCGGGTTCGGATTTGTGCGTGGACATACACGCGAGCAACATATATCTTACGGAAATACCGCAGATAAGGATAAATGAGCTTCACAAGGACACGCTTGTGCCGCTTGCAAGGCTTATGAACGTGGATTTTGTGTGGATTCACGCGTCAAGTACGGTGTTGGAGTCTACGCTTGCCTATAGTCTTAATTCGACGGGTACGCCGACGCTTGTGGTCGAGGCGGGAGTGGGTATGCGCATCACAAAAGCGTATTGTGAGCAGCTTGCCGACGGGCTTATGAATACTATGCATGAGCTTGGCATATGGAAAGGCAGTGCGGTGAAGGCGCGTGAGCCGATTGTGTCGGGCAGTGATGACAGCGTGGTGTTTTTCAATGCGCCGAAAGCGGGGATTTTCATACCTGCGGCAAAGCATTGGGAAACGCTTGAAAAGGGTGATGTTGTGGGGTATATAGTGAATCCTTTGGAAGGTGAGATAATGGCGGAAATAAGGACGCCTGAGACGGGGATACTTTTTACTATCAGGGAATATCCTGTGGTTGACGAAGGTTCGCTTGTGGGGCGGCTGCTGAAAACGCAGACTGTTCAGTAATGTAGAATTTTGGCAGATAAAGCTTTTTATTATTTAATATAAAAGGGGGATGGGGATGAAAAAAATAAGTATTTACGAGCTTAATTCGCTCTACAGAGAGCCGATGCGGGTTGAGGGCTATGAGTATGGGGAGGGCGAAAAGTCTGTGTGCGTGGTGGGCAGTATGCGCGGAAACGAGATACAGCAGCTTTTTGCGTGCAGCAAGCTGATACAGCGGTTAAAGCAGCTGGAGGAAAAGGGGTGTATCGTGGAGGGGAAAAGCATACTTGTTATTCCCTGCATAAATACATATTCGATGAATATAGGGAAACGTTTTTGGAGTACGGACAATACGGACATCAACAGAATGTTTCCTGGCTACAGCGAGGGTGAGACGACGCAGCGCATAGCGGCGGGAGTGTTTGAAAAAATAAAGGATTACAAATATGGCATACAGTTTGCGTCAAATTATATGGCGGGGAGTTTTCTGCCGCATATCAGGATGATGAGGACAGGCTTTGAAGATGTGGAAACGGCGAAGAAATTTGAGTTTCCGTATGTAGTGGTAAGAAATACACGCCCGTTTGATACTACGACGCTCAATTATAACTGGCAAATTTGGGAAACTAAGGCGTTCAGTATTTTTACGACTTCTACGGAAAGTATAGATGCCGTGAGCGCGAAGAACGCGGTGAAAGGAATTGAGAGAATGCTTAATGCCGAAGGGGTGATAAGGAGCAGTATTGCGGGTGGGTATCATTATAATTCGCAGGTGCTTGATGATGAGAGGCTTATTTCCGTGAGGTGCGCGGAGGCGGGGATATATGAAAATATGGTTGGCGTTGGCGATGAGGTGTATGAGGGGCAGGTGCTGGCGCGGATAACTGATCCGTATGAGGGAACTTTGAAGGAGGAGCTTGTGAGTCCTGCGGATGGGACTGTGTTCTTTCTGCATAATGCGCCGCTTGTGTATGCTAGTACGGCTGTGATGAAGCTTGTGGTGGAATAGGCGAAAGCGACGAGTTGAGAGAGCGGGTAATGATTGAACGGAATAAAAGAATTTAAATAAACATTAAATAAACATTAAGCAAATATTAATGGAATTGCAATTGAAAGCGTGATAAACTTACCTACAATATTATGAAATTTGGGGTAGAAGAAAATGATGCGTTTGTTATCTATTGGAATAGATTGCATTTCATCAATCATATTTGTTATTCCTGCTGTAATTATTTTGCAGTATGCAATATTCAGAAAACGTAATTTTAATCAATTTATTGCAATACTTATATTTGCATTATATTCAATAGCGGTTTTTTCGGTTGTGGGTGTCCCCACGGCTGGTACATTCAAAGTGGATTTTGGCTTTAACCTAATACCACTGATAGACATTGTAAATAGTCCGCTTGATTACATCAAAAATACCATTTTAAATATTATTTTGTTTATACCATTGGGAATTTTAGCGCCTGCCATCTGGAAGAATTATCGTTCCATAAAAACTATGTTTTTCATGGGACTGGCATTATCGGTCAGTATTGAAATATTACAGATATTTACTTTTAGGCTTACAGATATTGATGATCTGATTACAAATACGGCAGGAGCGGTTATAGGCTATTATATAAGCAAATGCTTTTCTTTTAAATTACCTTTAAAATTAGCCGATAATGAAGAACATCTGATATGGTATGAACCTTTCATTATTTTAGCAGTTATGCTTATGATTGGAGTTTTTTTGCAGCCGATTGTGTCAAATGGAATATGGGATATTGTATTATCCAGTTCATGGTGGAAAAGATAAGAATTTAAATGAGAAAGTAATGTGAATATAGTGTTTCCGCAAATTTTAGATAATGTGAAAGTTTTGTATTATACGCCAAGGGAAGATTATCTTAAATAAATTCAAAATTGTTGAAATAACAGTATTTACAATCACAACTAAATAGCAACACAACATTAAAGCGTATAGAAATTAGTCTATGCGCTCTTTTTTGTTATCTTATTGACAGTTTTGAAAAAATGAGGTATGATATGTTATACAAATCATACTTACAGGAGCGAGGGAATATGAAAGAGCTGGATGGTAAATACGCTTGGACTGCGACTGTTGGGGAGAAAGGGCAAATTGTAATACCGAAGCAGGCTCGTGATGTATTTGGGATTAAACCTGGAGATACGCTGCTGTTGCTTGGTGATGAGAAGCGGGGGATAGCGATTCCACCGAAGGGAGCGTTTGCTGAATTATATGGTATAGCGTATGGGGAAAAGGAAGGTAGTGCTGATTGAAAAAAATAGCTTTTTTCTGTATTCCCGCACACGGTCACACAAATCCTATGCTGCCTGTTGCAGCAGAGCTGGTCGGGCGCGGGAATGTAGTCAGATTTTATTCGTTTAATGAATTTGAAAAGAAAATTACGGCGACTGGCGCGGAATTTGTGTCCTGTGATTCATATCTCCCGAAATTGACGAAACAAGAAGAACTCGGACTGAAAAATGTTTCGACGACGGAAATGACGATACAGGACATTCGGATTACGCTGAATATGGACACTTTTCTTGATAAGGAATTTAAGGCTTTCTGCCCTGACGTTGTATATACAGATTCGGTTTGCTTTTGGGGCAAATTAAATGCTTGGAAGCACAATGTGCCGATGGTGGTTTCTACCAGTACATTTGCTTTCAATCGGCAGTCTGCGCAATATATGAGAAATTCGCTGAAGGAATTGGCGGATATGATTTTTGGACTTCCAAGGATATCGCGAGAATTAAAGAAGCTCAAGCCATATGGTTATTCTGTGGAGAGTGTCTTGTCTTTAATTCAAAGTGATAATAAAACAGACTCGGTAGTTTACACCTCGCGGAGATTTCAGCCGTATGCGGAAAGCTTTTCCGAGCATTATGTTTTTGTCGGACCTTCGGTATTTTCAAAAGCCAAACCGAATAAGGATAAGGCAAGACCGCTTGTGTATATTTCTATGGGAACAGTTATTATAAATGACAGACGGGATTTTTATGGCAAGTGTATTGAGGCGCTGCGGGGTGAAAATGTTGATGTCATCATATCATGTGGAAATTCGGTGGATTGTGGAGCATTTGGCGCATTGCCGAAGAATGTTCAAATATATCCATATGTAAATCAACTTGATGTGCTTTCAAGAGCGGATGCTTTTATTACACATTGCGGCATGAACAGTGTTTCTGAAAGCCTGTATATGGCAACACCGTTGCTCCTTTATCCGCAGACAAGTGAGCAGCGGGCTGTAGCGCGAAGAACGGTGGAAATGGGAGCGGGAGTTATGCTTACGGATGATTCTGTTGGTGGAATACGCTCCGCTGTGCGGGAAATCCTGAATAATGATAAATATAGAACAGCAGCAGAGGAGTGTAGCGCAGATTTCCGCTCATGCCGCGGGGCAGCAGGGGCGGTGGAATTTATAGAAAATGCTCCTCATTTTTGAAGTTGATTTATAAATACATGGTGTTGAGTCCTTTTTCCGTCTGTGAGAAAATATTTCTCATTTTTGAAATGGGCACTATCTGTTTGGACATGCAGAATCTAAATGCCTCATGTAAATCATCAGTCAGTTCTGTTTTTGTATAAACAGGTCGGTATCTTTTGCCTTCATACTTTATAAAATTATAAAAAATATCACAAAATACTTGCATAATAATGCAAATAGTGATAAATTATGTGTTAAAGACAAGGTAGTCCTAAAATGGATTACCTTGTTTTTGTGAAATCACATTTTTTAAGCTGCGCTGTGTAAATATGCGCGGCAAGAAGGAGGATTATTATGAAAAAGAAATTGTTATCAGTAGTTTTGAGCATGGCTATGGTTATGTCGCTTGCGGCTTGCGGAAACTCAGACAGCGCGCCAGCGTCAAACAATCAGGACAGCGCGGCGACAACTGAAACCACAGCGCCTGAAACGCAGGCAGCGGCGGATACGGAAACAGCGGCGGCAGATACAAATGGCGCGCAGACAGAGGCTCCCGCCACAGTCCCTACGATTAAGGACGGAGTGCTTATGGTAGGCATGGAGATTGGCTACCCTCCGATGGAGTATTATGATGAGGACGGCGTGACGGCTATTGGCTTTGACGTGGAGGTTGCAAACGCGGTCGCAGATTACCTCGGACTTGAGCTTGAACTCGTCGATACGGCATGGGACGGAATTTTTGCCGGCGTTGAGACGGACAAGTATGACGTCATCTTTTCAAGCGTGAGCATCACAGAGGAAAGGCAGGCAAGCCACAATATTTCCGAGCCTTACGTTTCAAACCACACGGTTTTAATCGTGCCTAACGATTCAGAGATAAACAGTCTGGAGGACTTAAACGGACATTCAACAGCGGTTCAGGCGGAGACGACATCGGATTACTTTATGCAGGAGAGGGGCGCCGAGCTTGGCGTAGAGCTTTTCCAGTATGACAAGGTGCTTAACTGCTTCGACGAGCTCAAAGCGGGGCGTGTTGACAGCGTATTTACAGACAGCGTTGTTGCGGCTTACTATCTTGGAGATGACGCGGCAAACTACAAGACTGTATGGGAAAATGACGAGCTTGAGCCTATCGGCTTCTGCGTAAAGAAGGGCAATGACGAGCTTACGCAGATACTTGAGGACGCGATTGACGCGCTCTATGCTGACGGCACTATCAAGGGCATTGCTGAGAAATATTTCGGTTCTGATTTGACAGAAGGGCTCAGATAATAGAAAATAAGCTATCTTATTTAGAAGGGATTGGATTGGAAATGCTGCAACAGATAATTTCTTGGCTGCCGCAGCTTTTAAATGGCGCTAAGACAACTATTTTGATTACGATTACCTCCGTGTGCATGGGATTGTTTTTGAGTATTTTCCTTGCGCTTGGAAAGATGTCCAAACATAAGCTGTTAAGCAAGGCGTGCAATGCATACATATTTTTCTTTAGGGGCACGCCGCTGCTTATGCAGTTATACTTTATATACTATGGTCTGCCGCAGATCAATATGGCGCTGACTATAAACAGCAGGTTTCTGGCGGCGTTTATCGCATTTTCACTGAACAGCGCGGCATATTGCTCGGAGATTATCCGTGCGGCAATCCAGTCCATTGACAAGGGACAGTTTGAGGCTTCAAAGGCGCTGGGGCTTACGCATGCGCAGACAATGAGGCTGGTTATTTTTCCGCAGTCGATACGGCGTCTTATACCGCCTGTAGCGAATGAGTTTATTATGGTGCTCAAAGACGCTTCGCTTGTTTCGATTATAGCGCTTGCCGATTTGACAAAGGTGACGCGCGCTATTTCCTCATCGAGCGGCACGGCGATGGTTTATATTCCCGCAATGGTTATTTATCTGATAATGACGGCTTTATTTGAGTTTATTTTCCGTAAGCTCGAGACGAAGTTTTCACGATACGAATAAAACGAAAAGATTTTCTAAGGCGCTAAAAGACAGCGCCTTAGAAAATCTAAGTTTCGTTTACAAGAACGCCGAGGGCGGGCGTTCTTGGTGATTACTGGTAGGGATTGATAATGGTGTTGGCGGGTACTAATAACAAGTATATTCGGTTTGAGTGGAGGATAGGATATGTCGATGATTAGGGTGGAGCATCTGGCTAAGAGCTTTGGCGGGCTTAGGGTGCTTGAAGACGTGAATTTGACTGTGGAGCAGGGAGAAGTGGTTGTTATTATTGGACCTTCGGGCGCGGGTAAATCTACTTTTCTCAGGTCGCTTAACCGTCTGGAGAAGATTACGAGCGGCAAGATTTTCATTGAGGACGAGCTTTTTTATCATAGGGAGAATGACAAGACTGTTGAAAAAATGGAGGCTAAAAAGAATAAGCAGCTTCTTTTGGAGATGGGCATGGTGTTTCAGAGGTTCAATCTGTTCCCGCACAAGACAGTGCTTGAAAATGTCATGCTTGCCCCGATAAATGTCAAGAAGGTAAGCCGCGACAAGGCGGAGGCTACGGCAAAGGAGCTGATTAAGCGTGTCGGGCTTGAGGACAAGCTTGACGAGTACCCTTCACGGCTTTCGGGCGGGCAGCAGCAGAGGGTGGCTATCGCGAGGGCGCTTGCAATGGAGCCTAAGATGATGCTGTTTGACGAGCCGACATCTGCACTTGACCCTGAGCTTGTAGGCGAGGTGCTGAGCGTTATGAAGAATCTTGCAAATCAGGGAATGACTATGCTCTGCGTGACGCACGAGATGGGCTTTGCCCGTGAGGTCGCGGACAAGGTGGTGTTTATGGCAAACGGGCGTATTCTGGAGGAGGGCACTCCTGAGGAGATATTTACAAATCCCCAGTCGCCCGAGGCAAAACAGTTTTTAAAGAGTATTTTGTAAGGCGGTCTTTTGGCTATGAATAAATTTGTTTTGAGGCAGTCGCTTATTCTGCTCTTAGCCGCTGTTATATGGGGCGGCGGGTTTGTGGCTCAGAGCGTGGGCATGGATTACGTCGAGCCGTTTACCTTTATCGCCGTGCGAAACGTGATTGGCGCGCTGGTTCTTATACCCTACATAACCTTGATGGACAGGGTTAATAAGCGGCAGGACAGTAAAAGCGGAGCAAATACAATAAAGAATAAGGGTAATGTCAGGACACTTATAACAGGAGGCATATGCTGCGGCATATGTCTTTTTACCGCAAGCAGTCTTCAGCAGTTTGGCGTGAAATACACTACAGTCGGGAAAGCGGGCTTCATCACGGCGATGTATATGGTGCTCGTGCCGATAGTCGGAATATTTTTCCATAAAAAGGCGGGGAAAAAGGTGTTGGCGGCAGTAGCGCTCGCGCTTATCGGAATGTATCTGCTGTGCATGACGAGAGGCGAGCTGTATCTGCAGACGGGCGACTTGCTGATGTTTGCTTGCGCGGTCTGCTTTACTTTCCATATATTGACGATTGACCATTTTTCACCGCTTGCTGACGGAGTTAAGATGTCGTGCATACAGTTTGTAACATGTGCGGTTTTAGCTGGAATATTTATGCTGATATTTGAGACGCCGAGCATTGAGAGCATACTTGCCGCGTGGCTTCCGATTTTGTATGCGGGCGCGCTGTCAAGCGGAGTCGCCTATACGCTGCAGATTGTGGGGCAGAGAGGAATGAATCCGACGGCGGCATCGCTTATTTTGAGCCTTGAGTCCGTGGTTTCCGTGCTTGCGGGGTGGATAATCCTGCATCAGGCGCTCACGCCAAGACAGATAATCGGCTGCATACTGGCGTTTGCGGCGATTGTGCTGGTGCAGCTGCCCGATAAGGGGGGCAATAGAAAAACAGCAGGGCGTCATAGAGCGCATCGGCGCGGTTTTGTGGATGGCACGGACCAAACAGTATGACAGGCTTGACTTGAATGGCAGGCTTGATGATAGGTCTGAATGATAGGTTTGCCTGCCAAAGAATCCTTTTTGATGCTGCGGGGGCAAAGAATGATAATATAATTCCGCATTGGTGTGTAGATGACCAATGCGGAATTATTATTAAATCGCATACCCGACTTCAAACGCCGCCTTATTTATCTCAACAGTTTTAGGCGGTACTGTGGTTTCTATGACTTCGAGCCACTGTGATTTGTCAAAGTCCATGCGCTTTGCGGCGACGCCGATTATGACTGTGTTGAAAACCTTGGTGTTTCCAAGCTTTCTTGCCTCGCCCATTGCGTCTACCGCGATGACATTGTGGTCTTTTTTTAGTGTTTCCAAAATATTTTCAGGATACTGCGCCGCGCCTGTCACGACCGTGATAGGGTCAATTCGCTGGTCGTTTACTATTATCACGCCGTCTTTCTTTAAAAAGTGTGCATACCGCAGCGCCTCAAGACGCTCAAAAGCGATAAGCACGTCTGCCTGTCCTTCCTCTACTATAGGCTCAGCCACAAAATCGCCATAGCGCACAAAGGTGACGACGCTGCCGCCGCGCTGCGCCATTCCGTGAACCTCTGAAAGCTTTACGTCGTAGCCTGCCATAGTGGTTATACCGCCCAGAATACGGCTTGTGAGGAGCGTGCCCTGGCCGCCTACGCCGACAATCATTATATTTTTCGTATTCATTCGTAATCCCCCCCTAATCAACTCTTTCAATGGCGTCGAATTTGCAGCGTTTCATGCATAAGCCGCAGCCATTGCACATGGTATCGTCAATCTTTACAGTGCCGTCTTCATTTTTGGTGAGCGCAGGACAGCCAGGAACAAGGCACATGCCGCATTTTTTACATTTTTCGGGTATGGCTATGCATTTTGCCTTAGTCGCCTGTGACTTCATAAGGGCGCAGGGCGCGCATACAATTATGACAGATGTGTCATCTCTTGCAGTTTCACGTTTTACAAGCTCCTCGAGCTTATCAATGTCGAATGCGTCTACCTCATAAACATGCTCCACGCCGATTGCCTTGCAGAGATGGTAGAGGCTGATTGCCTTTGTCTCCTTGCCGTTTAGCATTTTGCCTGTGGCGGCATGGTCCTGATGGCCTGTCATGCCCGTGGTGGAATTGTCAAGGATAAGCACTGTGCCGCTTGACTGGTTATATACCATATTCATAAGCGAATTTACGCCTGTGTGCAGAAATGTAGAGTCGCCGATAAGCGCAACCCAGTTTTTAATGTAATCCTTGCCTTTTGCCTTTTCCATGCCGTGCAGGGTGGAAATTGACGCGCCCATGCATACTGTGGTGTCGATCACATCAAGCGGCGCGACTGCTCCGAGTGTGTAGCAGCCAATGTCGCCAGCGCCGTGTATTTTAAGCTTTTTGAGCACGGAGTAGGTGCTTCTGTGAGGGCAGCCTGGGCATAGGATAGGCGGGCGCGCGGGAACTTTTGCAGGCGCGGCAATGTCAAGCTTTTCGCCAAGCACGCGCTCGCGGAGCATATTCGCGCTGTATTCGCCCTGCAGCGTGAACAGCTCTTTGCCAATGCACTTTATGCCCCATGATTTTACCTGTTCCTCGATGAGCGGTTCAAGCTCCTCGAAAATGTAGAGCGTTTCTACCTTTGAGGCAAATTCCTCTATCAGTCTGCGGGGCAGCGGATGGATAAGACCGAGCTTAAGCACGCTTGCGTTCGGAAGCGCCTCGGCGACGTATGTATATGGTATGCCGCTTGTGATTACGCCGATTTTTGCGTCTTTGTAGACTGCCTTGTTTATTTCAAAGCCGCAGGCGTCTTCCGCCATTTTTTTCAGGCGGTTTTCCACATGGATGTGGCGAGCCTTTGCCTGTGCGGGCATCATTACGTTTTTGGCGACATTTCGCTCATATGGCTTGTCGGGGATTTCCTCGCGCGGCTCTAAGGTGACTGGACCTTGTGAGTGGGCAAGGCGCGTCGTGGTGCGAATCATGACAGGAGTGTCATATTTTTCGCTGTATTCAAAGGCAAGCTTGGTAAAATCCTTTGCCTCTTGAGAATCGGACGGTTCAAGCACTGGGACCTGCGCCACGCGCGCGACGCATCTTGAATCCTGCTCATTTTGTGATGAGTAAAGTCCTGGATCGTCTGCGGCGACTATTACGAGACCGCCGTTTGCGCCGATATATGCCGCTGTGTAGAGCGGATCGCTTGCCACGTTTACACCTACCATTTTCATGGAAGCCATGGCGCGCACTCCGCTGATGGACGCGCCGATTGCGACTTCCATTGCGACTTTTTCATTTGGCGCCCATTCGGCGTACACTTCGGGATATTTTACGATATTTTCGCTTATTTCCGTGCTCGGCGTGCCAGGGTACGCGCTTGATACCTTGACGCCTGCCTCATAAGCGCCGCGGGCAATCGCCTCGTTGCCCAGCATTATTTTCTTTTCGCTCATTTGCATATGTTCCTTTCTGAAAATAGTGGGGTATTTTTTATTGTATTTTTTGTGATGCTTATAGTTATATGATAGAGAAAAATGTCGGGGTAGTCAATCATAAAAATTTTGGGGATTGGTGTTTGCATATCAAATCTTGATTTGGTAAATTTTGATTTGATGTTATTGTATCTATATTTTTGTGGAAACAATAGGACTTTAAAAATATTTAATATACTTCTTATTGAAAACAAAAAAAGAAGTTGCCTGTATGATGTGGTACTTACGATAGTTCTTATTTTTTATACAATAAAAAGAAAAAAGTAGTTTCAGAAATTAATCCGTTTAAGCATATGATTAAGTTCACATATGCCAATCATAACATAGTAAAACTTGTATAGAGACAAAATATCAATGTTATTTAAAAGGTTTAAAACGGTAATATGTGGTTTACACTGCAAATACGCCATTTATACGTTTCAATTAAGTCTTTTGCAAAAATTCAGCTTTTAAAACAGGCTATCGTCAAGGA
>CANQHZ010000077.1 GCA_947623805.1 uncultured Lachnospiraceae bacterium
AAAATTCAGGTTATATAATATATAAAGCAAAAAATACAAATATGCGCAGACATCAGCGCAGAAATGAGGAAACCTATGAGCGACAATGAATTGCTCAGTCGGCTGCGGGACGGCGATAAAGAGGCGCTTTCGATAATCATAGAAAGATATTACGAAGCCGTTTTCCGTTTTTGCATTTATATGCTGCAGAAGGAAAGCGACGCATACGACATCACACAGGAAACCTTTTTGAAATTTATCAAATACAATAGGTCTTTTACTTACATAAGCCTGAAAGGCTATTTGCTGACAATAGCAAGAAACTTGTGCTTTGACTATTTTCATAAAGGCAAAGAAGCAGTTTTACTGAATGAAAATCTAGAGGAAACGCAGTTGTCTGACAAGGGCGCGGGCATATTGCAGGCTGAAAATTCGCTTTACCTTATGGGGCTTTTGGGGGAGCTTTCGCTTGAGGTGAGGGAAACCGTTGTCCTGCGTATCTATGAGGAAATGAAGTTTAAGGATATCGCTTCTATGATGGGCTGCACGACATCTACGGCAAAGTCGCGGTACAGGCTTGGCATACAGCAGCTAAGAAAGCGGATATCAAAGGAAAAAATGTAGAGGAGGGATAAGTTTATGGCAGACAGAAAATTAAAAGACCTTTTTTTACGGGCGGATAAGGAAATGATAACTGACGCGCAAAAAAAGAAACAGGCATATGAAGCGGCATCGTCAGAGCTGTTTAGGCGGAAGGCGTTTTTATTATCGGATTATAATATGACGCGCCGAGGAAGAAACATACTGTTAAATCTTTTTAGGTATATGGACAAATCCTTTTTCGCGGTATATGCCATACTTTTTTCTATCGGAGCTGCGGGAATGTATTTCTGCAAATGGGCAAATTTGAATGAAAATACGATAATCGCCACATATATGTCAGGCGCGTGCGTTTTAAGCGCGGCTTCAATTATTTTCATAGACAAGCTGTTTTTTGGAAAAATGGCGGAGCTTGGCAAAAGCTGTTATTTTGGCACAAAACAGTGCATTGCTGCATATCTGGCGGCTGCGGGAGTTATATGTATGGCGCTGCTGCTGTTTTTTACATTTTATATAAATATCAGTCTTGGTGTCAGCTTTGTCAGGGCGGGGCTGTATATATTTACGCCGTATTTAACATCGGACACTGTGGCAGTGGGAATATTATCGACTGGCGCAGGCAGGAGAAATCCGTATCTGTTTGCAGCGGGGGCGTTGTCTATATCAGCAGCATACGCGTTGTTGCTGCTTTTTCCAAGCCTGTTTTTGGAGGCGGCGGCAGGAATATGGCTGATAGCGTTTGGAATATCGGCTGTGCTGAACGTTTTGCAGATTTGGAGATTATTTAATCGGATTGACGAGGGGGAATTGTTATGTACGAATTAGAGCTGCGTGAGGTCGGAAAGAAATACAAGGAGAAGACGGCAATCGGAGACTTTAGCTATATTTTCCGAAAAGGCGTATACGGACTGCTTGGCGAAAACGGCGCGGGGAAAACCACGCTGATGAGGCTTATATGCGGGATATTGCAGCCGACACATGGGATGGTCAGATGTGACGGCATTGACATACTGCGCATGGGCGCGGACTATCGCGGACTGCTTGGCTATTTGCCACAGGATTTCGGATATTATGGTGATTTTACGGCGGAGCGCTTCCTTAATTATATGGCGGCGTTAAAGGCATTGCCAAGTAGTGGCGCAAAACTGAAAATACAGGAGCTTTTGGAACTGACAGGCTTGTCAGAAATGAGGAAAAGGAAGCTTAAAACCTTTTCGGGAGGTATGCTCAGACGGCTAGGCATAGCTCAGGCGCTTTTGAATGAGCCTGAAATACTCGTTCTTGATGAGCCGACAGCGGGCTTAGATCCAAAGGAACGCGTGAATTTCCGAAACATCATAAGCGCGCTTGGAAAGGACAGAATGGTGCTGTTATCAACTCATATAGTGTCTGATATTGAATATATTGCGGATACTATACTGATTATGAAAGACGGAAGCCTGATTTTGTCAGGGACATCTGACGAGCTTGTGAAGGCTGCAAAGGGGCACGTGTGGAGCTGCGATGTGTGCGCGGAGGACATAGAGCGGATGAGGGAAATGTATATTGTAAGCAACATAAGAAACTGCGAAGGCGGGGCGAAGCTTAGAATTGTTGCGGATGAGATGCCTGCAAAGGGAACGGCGGCTGCGGAGCCTACGCTGGAGGAAGCATATCTTTATCATGGTTTTTTGAAATAGGCGGCTGCGGAAGGAGAAGGGCAAAAATGATGAAATTATACAGAATGGAAATGTATAAGCTTTGCCATAAAAAATTGTTTTTGGCGGGGGCTGCAATAACAGCGGCGCTTATGGCATTTTATTTTTTTATAAGCGTGAGCTCGGAAAGGTGTGTAGTGGGGGATAAGATATATTTGGGGTATGAAGCCGTGAAAATGGATCGTGAAATTACGAGAGAGTTTGAAGGGGAGATAACAGATGAAAAAATCAACGGCATTGTGGAAAAATATGGATTGCCGTCTGTATATGTAGACAATATGCCGGGATGGCAGGATGCGAATTATCTGAATAATTTTGTCGCGTTATATTTTACCGATGGCAACTGGAAAAATAATACGCCCATAAGCAGACGCTATACGCTTGCTGAGACAGAATTTGGACAGGCACACGAAAAGCTTGGAATTACACCTGTGCTTTCATATGTCAAGGGCTGGACGGTATTCTGCGATATGCTGCAGTTTGGGCTTGTGCTGGGGAGCATACTTGTGCTATGCGGCGTTTCGGTTGTGTTTGCAGATGAAAAACAGACAGGAATGTATCCTCTCATTTTTACCACATGGGAAGGTCCGAGAAAGGATATGGCTGCCAAGACTATGGCTGCATTTTCACTGGCGTTTCTTGTATTTGCGGGAATTGCGGGATTTGATTTGGCGTTATGCGCAGCAGGTTATGGCTTGGACGGCTTTGAAAGTATATCGGGAATGGTTTTTCAGGGAAAGATGGAGGCACCGACGCTGATAGATAAGATTTTATTTGCGGATTATCTGCGTATTTTGCTGACGGCAGGATTGTTTTCACAGCTTTGCCTTTGCGCCATTACACTGTGCGTGTCGGCTCATAATGCCACGTCGTTTGGCGCTGTCGTTATTTCAGCCGTTTTGTGGTGTGCGCCTGTGCTTTTAAGAATGTTTTTCTGTGGAATAATGTATCTTGTGATTGACGCCATGCCGATATTTATGATAATGGCAAACACGCTTTGGGATATTTACGACGTTTACCGCATCGAGTTTGTTATAAGTCTGGCGGTAACTGTCTGCTGTCTGGCAAAGACTGTGGTATATTATAGAAAAGTGAGATGAGTCGCAAATAAATTATTGTGGTGGGAAATTTACATTGAGAATGGCATGACATTGATCTATGGGGAACACTGTTACAGAGTGGCAAGGAGGCTCATAACGAGTAGGATATTGCAAAGAAAATTGACGTGAAATTTTTGAACTTGAAGCCCTGAAATGATATGATAAAACTACAAACACGAAAGGACTGACATATTATATTTTTTCATATGAGAACGTGCAGAAAGGCATGGGTGATATTATGAGCGGACCATTAATTGAAACGGCTGCAAGAACTATTTTAAATCAAGGGATAAGTCAAGGAATAAGTCAGGGGCTAAGCCAAGGCATAAACCAAAACCAAAAAGAAACAGCGATTAGAATGTTAAAGAGAGGAAAGATGACAGTTGAGGAAATAGCTGAAGATACGGGACTGAGTATTGAGGAAGTAGAGCAGCTTGCGGTACTTCCGACAGTATAGGATTTCTGTAAACATAGGATAATCAAGGGGGAACGGTTCACACTTTGCGGCAGCCCCTTTTTTAGTGGTCCCTTTCATCTCATTTACAAAGAAGCCTGAGACATAAAGACTAATTTTCATAAGTTATTGACATCGCATAATATGTATGTTACACTACAATTAACATTTAGGCTAAATGTTAAAAGAGAGGGGGTTTTATCTTGGGATTACAGCAGACGCTGAAAGCTCTTGCCGATCCGATACGCAGGGAAATACTGAATATGCTGAAAAACGGGAAAATGTCTGCGGGCGAGATCGCAGCTCATTTTCCAGTGACAGACGCCTCTGTTTCAAGGCATCTGTCGGTGCTTAAGGACGCGGATTTAATCAGGGATAACCGTGAGGGCAAATTTATTTTTTATGAACTGAATACCTCTGTATTGGAGGAGGTTATGCTGTGGATTAAGGATTTGAAGGAAGGAAGGGATTAATATGATGATTAAAAACAATAAATGGAGATGTCTGATTTCTTCTGCTATAATACTGCTGCCTGTTATAATAGGTATAATCTATTGGGACTTGCTGCCGCAGCGCATTGTGACGCACTGGGGATTTGACGGCGCTGCAAACGGCTGGAGCAGCAGGGCATTTGTGGTGTTTGGCCTTCCTGCCGTTATGTTTGCGGGACACTGGGCTTGTATTTTTTTCACGGCGTCGGACCGCAACAACAAAAAACAGACAAGGAAAATTATGAATATGATATTTTGGCTTATTCCAGCCGTATCGTTCTTTGCAAGCGCAGTAATTTACGCGCAAGCCCTCGGCACAGGCTTAAATGTCGGCAGGATTGCAATAATCTTTATGGGAATTTTGTTCGCCATGCTTGGTAATTATTTTCCCAAAATCAGGCAGAATAAGACGATAGGAATCAGAATAAAATGGACGCTTGAAAATGAGGAAAACTGGAACGCGACGCACCGTTTTGGCGGAAAGGTGTGGCTGCTTGGCGGGATTGTGTTCATGTTTTGTGCGTTCCTGCCTGAAAAAACATTTGGCATTACGTTTTCTGTCATAATAGTTATGCTCGTTGTGATACCCGTGATATATTCATATGCCTTTCACAAACGGCAGCAGAGTGATTAGTATTCCGCAAAACTGTTTTTCACCTGCACGAGAAATCTTTCAGCAATCGGAGTGAATGTCTGATATTTATTCCATATTAAAAAGAGCTTGGCCTCAAGCTTTGGATAGAGCGGTCTAAACACAAGCCCACTTTCAGATGACGTATTTATCAGATGGTTGAAGCAAAGCTGGTAGCCAAGCCCTTCTTTTACAAAAACAGATGCATTGTACGCAAGTCTGAATGAGCCTTCCAAATGAAGCTCGTCTCGGCGTTCGCCGCACCATCTGCTGATGTCGTTTTCCCAGCCCTGCCGTGATGAAAACAAGGGAAGACCTATAAGGTCGTCTATGCAGATTTTTTCCTTAACCGCGAGTGGGGCGTTATGCGGCATAATTACGCCCCAGATGTCGGGTTCGGGGAATGCTATATAGTCATATTTGCGCGTGTCAGGCGTATCGCACAAAACCGCGAAATCCAAAAGCCCCTTGTTCAGCTTTTCAGTGACCTGCTCCGTGTCGCCGCTGGTGATGTGGTATCTAAGCTTAGGATAAACACTTTTGAATTTGCGTATTTCTTTTGCAAGATGCCTAATTTGGTATGATTCGGCAAGTCCGAGAAATAATTTTCCGCCTGTGATATCATCAAGTGATAAAAATTCCTTTTCAATCTTATCAGCCATTGCAACTAAATCCGCCGCCCTGTCGCGCAGTAACATTCCTTCCTCTGTAAGTGAAATGCTGAAACTGTGGCGGGTAAACAGCTTTTTACCAAGTTCATCTTCCAATGAGTGGAGCGCCTTAGAGAGCGTGGGCTGAGTGACATGCAAAAGTTCTGCCGCTTTTGTCATATTTTCTTCCCTTGCTACTGCAAGAAAGTATCGTAATGAGCGTATTTCCATATTTTTCCCCATTTCCGTGATGTGGTGCTATGGCATTATGCCAGCGCATTTGATTTGCGTCGCCATATGATATTCAAAAAAAGAATATCATGATATTCATTATAACTATTAGCACAATAAAAAACAAGACATTATAATAAAAACATACAGAACAGCAAAAATAACCAAGCCTAACACGCAGAAAGGACGGTAAATGCATTATGAAAAAAGAAGAATTAAAGCTTACAATGGAATGGGATAAAACTTTCCCAAAGAGTGAAAAGACAGAGCACAATAAAGTTACATTTGTAAATCGCTACGGAATTACGCTGGCGGCGGATATGTATGTGCCGAAAAACGCGCAAGGCAGGCTTCCCGCGATTGCCGTGTGCGGTCCTTTTGGAGCGGTAAAGGAGCAGTGTTCGGGACTTTATGCCCAGACTATGGCGGAGAAAGGCTTTTTAACGATTGCCTTTGATCCTTCGTTTACAGGTGAGAGCGGCGGCAATGTGAGATATATGGCATCACCAGACATAAATACTGAGGACTTTATGGCAGCAGTGGATTTCCTGTCCCTGAATGACAAGGCGGACCCTGACAAAATCGGCATTATCGGCATATGCGGCTGGGGGGGCATGGCGCTTAATGCGGCAGCGCTGGATACCAGGATCAAAGCGACGGTAGCCTCAACCATGTATGACATGACAAGAGTAAACGCCAAAGGCTATTTTGACAGCGAGGACAGCGAAGAACAGCGATATCAGAAAAAGGCAGCAATGTGCGCCCAGAGGCTTGTGGATTTAAAGGCAGGCGAATATAAGCTTGGTGGCGGAGTAGTCGATCCGCTTCCCGAGGACGCGGCATTTTTTGTAAAGGACTATTATGATTATTACAAGACAAGCCGCGGTTATCACCCAAGGTCGCTCAACTCAAACGGCGGCTGGAACGTAATCGGCTGCGAGTCATTCATTAATCAGCCGATACTCCAATACAGCAATGAAATCCGCGGCGCGGTCATGGTTATGCATGGTGAGAAAGCGCACTCGTGCTATTTTGGCAAGGATGCATACGCGGAAATGGTGAAGGACAGCAAATACGCGGACAACAAGGAGCTTTTGCTCATTCCTGACGCTGTGCATACAGACCTCTATGACGGCGGCGGCAAAAAAGCGATACCATTTGACAAGCTGGAGGAGTTTTTCAGGAAGAACATGAAATAATGACAGGAATTGAAATGCATTATAAAACATTAATAAGCGCTGAGGCGGCAAAAATGCTGTCTTGGCGCTTTTTCGTATAAAGAGGAATAAGAATAAAATGGACGCTTGAAAATGAGGAAAACTGGAACGCGACGCACCGTTTAGGCGGGAAAGTGTGGATGTGAATATTTCATAGCGCAGCAGTTGACATGCCCATATATAAAAAGTATAATTTTTCATATAGAGAACATAATAAATGCACGCTGCTGAATACTAAGTAGTGAATAGGAGGGATTTTATGTCACTTTACGGCGGACTGGAGGATATGGATGAGCTTGAAGAAAAGAAACAGAAGATGCAGGAAAAAGAAATAGATGATATCATTAAAATGCTTGACACCAAAACCACAGGCGGCGTAAGTCGCATAAAGGTTGAAGTTTCCGAGCAACAGGCGGAAGGCACGGTAAGCGCTAAATATCATCATGGCCGCTGCGATGTTGGCAGTCCGTGGGCTACAGGTGAGGTGCGCAACTTCGGCGGTTGTGATTAAATATTGTCAGGATAAGTGAAAATGGAAATAAGAGTTTCAGTGCGCCGACTCGTAGAGTTTATTCTGCGCGAGGGCAGCATAGACCACAGAAAATCAGGCGGTGCGGACACAGCAATGCAGGAGGGCAGCCGCCTCCATAGGATGATACAGAAAAATGTGACGGGCGAATACTATGCCGAGGTTGGACTGAAATATATTTATGAAACTCCCAAATATAATATAGTAATAGAAGGAAGAGCCGATGGGATTATCGACCGCGACTGGGAAAAACATCATAACATCAGTTATGAAACATGTGATATTAATGAAAAATCTCTGCCTGATGTGCAAAATGATGAGAAAGTAGTCATAGACGAGATAAAATGCACATACAAGGAACTGCGTCGTGTTACCGAACCTGTCGGCGTGCATCTTGCGCAGGCGAAATGTTACGCATTTATCTATGCAAATGAATGCGGGCTTGACAATATTGGCGTCCGCATGACTTACTGTCATATTGAAACAGAGGAGATAAAATATTTTCACGAGAACTACACATATGATGAACTGGCACGCTGGTTTTCAGAGCTTATGCAGGAATATAAAAAGTGGGCTGATTTTCAGTTTGACTGGAATAAAAAACGCACGTTATCAATAAAACAACTTGCGTTTCCATTTATATATCGTGAGGGACAGAAAGAACTTGCGTCAAATGTCTATCGCACCATATATCACAAACGGATGTTATTTTTAGAGGCGCCGACAGGTGTAGGGAAAACAATATCGACTGTTTTTCCATCCGTGAAAGCAATGGGAGAAGGGCTTGCCGAGAAAATATTCTACCTTACGGCAAAGACAATCACACGTACAGTGGCGCAGGAGTGTTTTGAACTCCTGTCACAAAAAGGATTACTATTAAAAACAGTTGTTATCACAGCGCGCGACAAAATATGCTTTCTGAAAGAAAGTGATTTTGACGCGCCCGCAGAATGTAATCCGAGTGTCTGCCCATATGCAGATGGGCATTTTGATAGAATAAATAACGCCTTGTATGATATGCTGACAAACGAGAACAGCTTCTCAAGAGAGACAATACTGGGCTATGCCAAAAAACATAACGTGTGTCCTTTTGAGATGAGCCTCGACATGAGCCTTTTTGCCGATGTGATAATATGCGATTATAATTATGTGTTTGACCCACGCGTCTATCTGAAACGTTTTTTTGCGGATGGAACGCAGCGCGATTATATCTTTCTGGTAGACGAGGCGCACAATCTTTTGGAGCGTGGGCGTGAAATGTACAGCGCCGCTCTTTTCAAGGCGGATTTTTTAAAAATAAGAAAGCTTTTAAAGGATATTGCTCCGCGAGTGGCAAAACTGCTTGACAAGTGCAATAGAGAACTTCTCATAATGAAACGGGGCTGCGAGGATTATTGTATAGAGGAGAGTATAGATGGTTTTGCCAATGCGCTCGTTCGTATGTATTCCGCGCTGAATGACTATCTTGACGACCATGACAGCTTTTCAAACAGAGATGAAGTTTTGGAGTTTTTCTTTGAAGTGTCGCATTTTTTAAATATGTACGAGATAATGGACGACAATTATGTCGTATACAGCCAGCTCATGGACGACGGAGATTTTATGCTGAAACTTTTCAACGTGAACCCGGCGCGCAATCTGCGTCAATGTATGCTGCGCGGGCGCAGCTCGATACTGTTTTCTGCTACGCTTTTGCCGATACAGTATTACAAGAAACTGCTCGGAGGAGAGCCGGAAGACTACGAGGTGTATGCAAAATCTACATTTGATGAAAAAAAACGGGCGCTTTTTATAGCAGATGATGTTACAAGCAAATATACGAGGCGTGACAGAGATGAGTTTATGCGGATTGCGGGATATATAAAGAGCATAGTGAGCAGTCATTGCGGCAATTATATGGTTTTTCTGCCGTCACACAGCTTTCTTGAACAAGTATATGAATGTTTTATGGCGAATTATTTTGATGACGAAACTATGGAGTGCATTGTTCAAGAGGAAAGAATGAGCGAGGCGCGGCGTGAGGAGTTTCTGTTTAAATTTCAAGGCAATGATGGCTGCGACCTGAATACGCGAATAGACTTTGAAATAGAGGAAGACGAGGGCGATAAGAGCCTGATTGGCTTTTGCGTGATGGGAGGTATTTTTTCAGAGGGGATAGACTTAAAGCACGACAGCCTTATAGGGGCAATCATAGTCGGGACCGGAATACCGCAGGTGTGTTGCGAGCGTGAGCTTTTAAAAAAGTATTTTGACGCTCACGATGAAAATGGATTTGACTATGCATATCGCTTTCCGGGCATGAATAAAGTGCTCCAGTCAGCGGGACGCGTGATACGCACGAGTGAGGACGTCGGGATAATCGCGCTTTTGGATGAACGTTTCCTTGAACCGCAGTATAGACGGATGTTTCCGCGCGAGTGGTCAAGCTTTGAACCGATAAATACGGACAGTGTGACGGAATGCATAAAGAACTTTTGGCGCAGGACGGAAAGTGTAATAGGGAGTGAAATATTATGAAGTTTAAGGAACTTACCAAAAAGGAAGAAGGAAAATTCATCACAAGGTATGATATTACATATGAAACGGCTGACAATAAGGAAAAAGTATACGAGATTATAAGCCGCCAGAAAGACATGAATGATTTTGAGGCACTTCACGGCAAAAAGGCGGATTCGGTAGTCATTATCGCGACAGACGAGAGCGGAGAAAGAATACTTGTATGCAAGGAATTTCGTCTCGCCGTGGGCGACTGGGTTTATAATTTCCCGGCAGGGCTTATCGATGAGGGCGAGGAACCGATAGAAAGCGCGAAACGCGAGCTAAGAGAGGAAACGGGGCTTGAACTCTATGAGATTGACGATTTTATCGGACCAAGCTACAGCGCTGTAGGATTTAGCAACGAAATCAACGTGTGTGTCGTTGGCAAAGCGCGCGGTGAGTTTCACGAAAGTACATCTACCGTAGAGGAAATTGAGCCGCACTGGTATACAAAGGAACAAATTCGCGAGCTCTTAAAGACCGCTCGGTTTGCGGCAAGGACACAGGCATACTGTTATATGTGGAGTAAAATGAAAAATTAAAATTCGAGCAGAAGATATGATGCGCGGCAGTAGCTTTCTAAACTATAGGGGGGAAAATATATGGACGAAAAAATGATAGACGAGGTTTTAAAACATTTGGACAGCGAAACAGCGCTTGGTGCGGCGCGCATGAGCGTCAATTTTGACGAGAACTCAGACGAGGAAAAATCAGTATCCCACAAATGCTGCATGAGCTACGGCAGACCCGCCACAGAAACAGTCGGACTACTCGACATGTACACAGACCTCAGCGCCGGAAAACCCGACCGCGTCAATTAAGACAAGCAAACATTTAGAAACACTTAGGCGGCGTCTTTTGCCGCCTTAGTGTTTCTTAATGTTTTATCCCATTATAATTTCAACATTAACTTCTTTCTTCCCAGCATCAAAAGGAATAACGCACCCATCAACCTTAACACCGTCAACAGTCATAGATGCCACACCTTTCTGTACCTTATCAGGATTCTTAACATCAATATGATATACCACACCCCTAAAACGTCTTGTCAGCTTGAAATCGCCAAAATCGCTAGGTACACATGGATTAATCTGCAATCCCTTGTGTGTAGGATAAACGCCCAGGATATACTGCGAAATGTTTGCAAAAGTCCATGCAGCCGTACCTGTAAGCCAGCTGTTCTTAGCCTCGCCGTGGTACTTGGCATCGCGCCCCGCCACCATCTGCGAGTATACATACGGCTCAGTCCTATGAATTTCGCTAATCTCCTCAACATATGCAGGGCAGGTCTTCTTGTAAATCTCAAACGCCCTGTCGCCGCGTCCCACCACGGTTTCCGCTATCGAAACCCAAGGATTGTTGTGGCAGAAGATACCGGCGTTCTCCTTGTACCCGGGCGGATAAGAAGAAATCTCACCGAGTTCGACATGGTACTTTGTATATGCAGGCTGCAAAATCATAATGCCATATTTTGTATCAAGCTTTTCCTTTACAGAGTCAAGCGCCTTGACAGCAAGCCCCTCTTTCACGCCAACGCCCGCAAGCACACAGAACCCCTGCGGCTCAATATAAATTTTGCCCTCCTCGCACTCGTTAGAGCCGACCTTGTGGCTGTATGCGTCATATGCTCTCACAAACCATTCGCCGTCCCAGCCGTCTTTCAAAATCGCGTCATACATAACGGCAACTTCGTCGCGCGCGCGTTTAGCCTCTGCGTCATCTCCGAGCAGCTCCGCCAATTGCGCGTATTCCTCGCCGTACTTTACAAACATTCCCGCGATAAACACCGACTCCGCTACAGGTCCCTCGCTGGGGCCGAAGGTCTGGAAAGATTCGCCGGGATTTTCCGAAAAGCAGTTGAGGTTGAGGCAGTCATTCCAGTCCGCACGTCCGATAAGCGGCAGCTTGTGAGGACCTTTGTGGTTTACGATATAGTCAAATGAGCGCTTTAAATGCTCCATAAGCGAAGTGGCTACACTCATATCATTGTCATAAGGCACCTTTTCATTCAATATGGAAATGTCGCCCGTTTCACGCACATACGCGCTTGTGCCCGCGATAAGCCAAAGCGGGTCATCATTAAAGCCGCTGCCTATGTCGGAATTGCCCTTTTTCGTCAACGGCTGGTACTGATGGTAAGCGCTGCCGTCCTGGAACTGCGTAGACGCGATATCAATAATACGCTCCCTCGCCCTGTCAGGAATAAGATGTACAAATCCGAGCAAGTCCTGGCACGAATCCCTAAAGCCCATGCCGCGCCCGATGCCAGATTCATAATAAGAAGCAGAGCGGCTCATATTGAACGTAACCATACACTGGTACTGGTTCCATATATTTACCATTCTGTTTACCTTGTCGTTTGAGGACTCTACAGTGTAGCGTGTAAGCAGGTCTGCCCAGTAATCGTTAAGCTCCTTAAACGCCTTTTCCACGTCAGCGTCAGAGCTGTATTTTGCAATCATAGCATTTGCAGGCTTTTTGTTTACGACGTTCGGCGCCTCGAATTTCTCATCGACAGGATTTTCAACATATCCAAGCAAAAATACAAAGGATTTTTCCTCGCCGGGCGCAAGCGTCACGTCAATCTGATGCGCGGCGATAGGGAACCAACCGCTTGCGATAGAGTTCGTGCATTTACCCGCAAGCACAGCGTCGGGCTTGTCAGCGCCGTTGTACGTGCCTATAAAGCTGTCGCGGCTCGTGTCAAAGCCGTCAATAGCGGTATTGACAGTATAAATTGCGTAGTGGTTTCTTCTCTCACGATACTCGGTCTTGTGGTAAATCGTAGAGCCGATAACCTCGACCTCGCCCGTGCTTAAATTTCTCTGGAAGTTTCTTGAATCGTCGTCAGCGTTCCACAGACACCACTCTACATATGAGAAAAGGGAAATCGTCTTGGTAGAG
The DNA here is from genome assembly GCA_947623805.1 of uncultured Lachnospiraceae bacterium. Classification (GTDB taxonomy): domain Bacteria; phylum Bacillota; class Clostridia; order Lachnospirales; family Lachnospiraceae; genus COE1. The sequence goes on from CANQHZ010000077.1 coordinate 13,022, forward strand.
TTCCCGTTATTTTTAATTTTAACCTGGGAAAGCTCACAGTTGTCATTCATCGGTACAAAGGTAAGCACAGACGCCTGTACGCCGTTCTTTGACGAGGTAAAGCGGCTGTAGCCAATGCCGTGGCGGCACTCATACGAGTCGAGCTCAGTCTTTGTGGGCTGCCAGCCTGGATTCCATACAGTATCGCCGTCTTTTATATAGAAGTATTTTCCGTTTGTGTCATAAGGCACGTCATTGTAGCGGTAGCGCGTAAGCCTCAAAAGCTTAGCGTCTTTATAAAATGTGTAACCGCCGCATGTATTAGAAATGAGTGTAAAAAATTCATTGCAGCCGAGATAATTTATCCAAGGGAGCGGGGTTTTGGGGGTAGTAATGACGTATTCGCGGTTTTCATCATCAAAATAGCCGAATTTCATAGATTCTTAATCCTCCATTCTTAAACAGTATGCAGACAGCCCCGAAACAGACCTTAGCCCGCCAAGACCTATGCATAAGCTTTATAAACAGTTATCATTTTAAAGATTGCATAACAAAAAAGCCTAAACTTTAAGAAAACGATTAAGTTAAGATATGTACCTGTACTTATGAATTATACATAATAAAGAATATAAAAGCAAGGCAAATTTTTAATAATTTTCGATAATATAAAATAAAAAATTTATTTACCCGATTAAAACAATAAAGAGTAGAAAATGGGAAAATATAGAAAACGTTTAAGTAAAAAATATCAGAGAAAATATAGAAAAACTCATATTTTTTCACACAATTATGATAGAACACGGACAAATATATCAAAATAATGTCCTAAAAACAAAAAATAAAGATAAAAATGCAAAAAAAGTATTGCATATACCCAGAAAATGTAGTAATATAAACTCACGCAAACGATTAAGTAAACCTGTAAAAACAGACAAATGACAAAACATGCGAAACGACATTACATCTTACTTATTATAAAAAGTAAATGGCATAATTTAGATAGCTTGGAGGAGATTGCAGTAAATGGTTTCTATGAAAGATATTGCGGCAGCATGCGGGGTGTCGGTTGCTACTGTCAGCAAAGCCTTAAATAATCATGACGACATCAGCGAAGAAACCAAGAGCGAAATCAAACGCATGGTTAAAGAACTCGGATACCATCCAAATTCCTCGGCGCGGGCGCTGAAGACAAACAGGAGCTACAATCTCGGGGTGCTTTATAAGGAAGCATCGGGGAGCGGGCTTACGCATGATTATTTTTCAAAAGTGCTTGAAAGCTTTAGGAACGAATCTGAGCGCAACGGATACGACATAACGTTTCTCAGCAACTCAAAGCTTAGAAAGGACAGAATGTCTTACCTGGAGCATTCCATTTACAGAGGAATGGACGGCGTTATGATTGCCGTGGCGGATTACAAGGACAGCGAAGTGATTGAGCTTTTGCAGAGCAGTCTGCCTGTAGTGGCTATCGATTATGTGTATAATGGACGCATTTCTGTACTGTCAAGCAATGTGAAGGGTATGGAAGAACTTCTGGAATATATTTACAGCCAGGGGCACACGCGCATTGCCTACATGTATGGAGAGGAGTCGATGGTTACGACGAATCGCCTTTCTACATATTATCGTTTTATGCGGGAGAAAGGTATAGGCATATCAGATGAATACGTATGCGAGGGCAAATACAGAGATTCGCATATAGCGGGCGTAATCACGAACAGACTTCTCGACTTGAAGCAGCCGCCCACATGTATTGTGTACGCAGATGATTTCGCGGCAATCGGCGGCATGAACGCCATAAAGGACAGAGGGCTCAAGATACCAAAGGACATCTCGGTAGCGGGATTTGACGGTATCACGATGGCGGGACAGCTCGAGCCGAAGCTTACGACATACTGGCAGAATACGGAGCAGATGGGCATAGAGGCGGCGAAGAAGCTTATCAATCTTATCGAGATACCAAAAGAAACAGCCATAGTCCAATGCGTCATAAGCGGAAAGCTTGTAGAGGGCAGCTCCGTAGGCAAAATTTAATATTAATCCTGCATTTATGCAGATTAATATATAGTAACAATCAATCTATATTAATTATGGGAGGATTAAAAATGAAGAAAAAACTCATTAGCGTATTGTTATCAACAACAATGATAGCAACAATTCTCGGCGGCTGCGGCGGCTCAAATGACAACAGTAACAGCAGCGCACCCGCAGACAACACAAGCACAACAACAGAAACAAGCACAACTGCAGCAGACAGCAATGCGTCAGCAGATGACAGCGCGGCAGCCGCAGCAGATGATGGCGCAGTATTAAACATATACTGCTGGAATGAAGAATTTAAGTCACGTATTACAGACCATTATCCTGATTATACGGAAGTTGACGCTACAACAGGTACAATAGGTGATGTTACTGTAAAGTGGAACATCACTCCGAATGATGACAATGCATACCAGAACAATCTTGACGCTACGCTTTTGAAGCAGGCTGACGCGGCGGCAGATGACAAGATTGATATTTTCCTTGTTGAGGCTGACTACGCATTAAAGTATGTTGATACAGACTATACAATGCCTGTAGCAGACCTTGGTATCACAGACGCAGACCTTTCAAAGCAGTATCAGTACACAAAAGATATCGTTACTGATTCAAACGGCGTATTAAAGGGTCTTTCATGGCAGGCTTGCCCGGGCGTTATGTTCTACAGCCGTGAGGTTGCAAAGGAAGTATTCGGCACGGACGACCCCGCTGAGATTCAGAATTATGTAAAAGATTGGGATACATTCAACGATACAGCCGCTACACTCAAGGATGCTGGCTATTCAATCGTTTCATCAGTAAACGACACATACCGTACATACTCAAACAACGTGACATCTAAGTGGGTAGTAGACGGCAAGATTAATATTGACGACAACATCATGAAGTGGGTAGATGACTCTAAGGAGCTTGTTGACGCAGGCGCTACAGGTACACATGACCTTTGGAGCGACGACTGGAGCAAAGGCTTCTATCCTGAAGGAAAAGTATTTGCATACTTTGGACCCGCTTGGCTTGTAAACTTCTCAATGGCAGCGGATACAGCAGGCAGCATCGGTAATGCAGGCGGCTGGGCAGCGACAGAAGGTCCTCAGGGCTTCTTCTGGGGCGGCACATGGGTATGCGCGGCAACAGGCACAGACAACGCAAGCATCGTAAAAGACATTATGCTCAAGATGACAACAGATGACGCTATCATGACAGACATCGTTGTTAAGGATGACGATTTCGTAAACAACAAGCCTGTTATGGAAGCACTTGCAAGCGGTGAGACAAAGATAATGAGAGAAGGCGAGACAGAGGAGCATGAGTACACAAGCCAGATTCTTGGTGGTCAGAATCCTCTCGCTATGTACTGCGCAGGTGTTGACGGACTTGATTTAAGCAACCTTTCAGCATATGACCAGGGCTGCAACGAGGAGTTCCAGCACGCAATGAAGAACTACTTCGAGGGCAACGCGACAAAGGAGGAAGCTCTTGACCTGTTCTACAAGTCAGTTGTTGAGAAGTATCCTGAATTAACATACTAATTTGACATATCAGTTTTAGGCATAGGTAATTAAGCACGCAGCCCATGCCTGTCGGACAATACGGTAAGGCAGGCATGGGCTGTTTTAACAGAAAGGGTGCGGTTTATGAAAAAATCAAAAGCGGTGAGATATAACAAATGGGGTTATATATTCTTATTGCCATT
>CANQHZ010000078.1 GCA_947623805.1 uncultured Lachnospiraceae bacterium
CCATTTGCTTCATTATAGAAAATGCCAAACGAGCCAAGAACGGTATCGCCACGCGTATCAGATACATGCGCGTCATTTAATACAGTGTACTCACTCCCTATCTCCTTTACAATGATAAAATCAGTGTCAGCCGTCACCGTATCCTTTTCTATACCTAAGCCTTCCATAAGCTCCTGAAATTTCTCCTTGTATACGACATTGCCGTCAAGTATTTCAATGACAAGCCCATAGTCGTCTTCATCAATCAAATTTCCATATCCTGACGGCTTATGCTCAAACATAAATTCGTACAATACCTCTCTCGTTCTTTTCTTTAGCAAACCATTAAACGGACTTACAGTTTTCTTGGTGTTCGCTTCAACAGTGGCATCAATATTGCTTTCCAGCCCACCATAATATTTGTCAAGCTCTTTAAGCCTGTCGAAAACATAGCCCCTGAATGTGTCCAGTCCCAAATCCACCTGCGAATATATCCCCTCCGGCCACTTCTCCATATCGCGCCGATATGCTCCCGAACCGTAAATATCCACCTCATACTCATCTAGCATCCGGCTTATATTCGCATCAGACCAGCCGCCCTGCCTTAACGCCTTATATTTTGCAAATATGCTCTCCCACACTCTTTTGTCGCCGTTTTCAAACAACGCCTGCAGGTTTCCGTGTCTTAATGTGACATTGCTTCCGACACCCACGGTATAGACGCCTGTTCCTGAATTTCCCCATGTCATGTCCATATCCCACGGCGTATACAGCATAATATTATTTTCACCTGTATTTTTGATTGAAAGGTACATATTTTTTATCGAGCCTGCTCCTATTCCGCTGGCCTGGTCTACTCCCTGGATTAGATTTACAAAGAGAAACATATCTATCGCATTGTCTATATCTATCCCCCTGTACATCTCCCTCGAATACTGCCTGTTTGAATACAGATAGGCGTAATACTGCTTTAGCGCAAGCCAGTCATCAGCTCCCGTCTCTGTCGTCCTGTAACCTGTTACATCCCCCTCGGGAATATCCGCGGCAATCGTTTCCATGTCCCACGTAATCTTTTTGTACAGTCGCTCACCTCTGCCATAATCAATTTCAAGCTGAAGTTCATCTATTGGATAACCCAGAGCATAAAGTCCCCAATATTCGCCATTCATACACAACTCTATATACTTAAATTCCATACCGTTGTCAATTCCAAGTGAATTGTCTTCCGCACATGTATATTTCCATAAATTTGACGAAAAAACATTCCTAATCTTTTCCTGGTCATTGTACGCGGGATATAAAATCCAGTCATCATCTTTACGCATGCCAAGCAGCGAAACCTTGTTTGTCCTCTGATTGTCGCCAAGCGAATTTTGGATAAGAGAAATCCTGTATGATTTTTTGGGATAAATACTCGTAGTCGCTCCTCTAAGATGAATATTGCCCTCCGAAGATATGACCCTATGTGCGGCGGAGGCTCTATTGTCAAAAAGCACCATATCCATCGGCACATTATCACGCCCGATTTCACCATCACAATTAACATTCATAATGGGGACAAGCGTGCATTTGAGCCTGTACTCACTGTAAGAGCTATTGTCATACGCAATCAGACTGAAAGTGTGGTTTTCAGCAATATTTTCCATCGAAAGCTTTTCATCCAAAAAAGCTAATGCCACTTCCGCATTAGCTGATTTCTTGTCTATATGGGGATTGTCCGCGCTCGTGGCATTCTCTATCATTGAATAATAAAATGTGTTGTCCGCCTTGTCAAAAAACAGCTTTTCATCATCAAAACAAAGCTCCGCTATCAGACTATTCTCGCTTTTGCTCCGCTCCGCCTTTATCTTTTCAAACTCTGCTTCACCTACCGCTATGTCACAAAGCCTTTGCCGTTCGCCTGCAAAGCCTGTAAGATACGCCAAAAACAAAGCCGAAAAAACCGCAAGCGCAATTCCCAATCTTGTTTTCATACTAAAACCGCCCAGCCTATATAACATCCTCGCTATCATACTCAACTATCGAAAATTTTTCTATGTTATGTTTTTTTAATTCATCTGTCAACGCCGATGTATTTTTGATTGAAAGCTCTATAACGCAATTTACTCCCGCCGACGTGTAATTTCTACTCTTTACCTTGTATCGTGAAGTAATGCTCCCTATGCTTTTAATAATCTCCTGCTCGCTGCCGTCCGCGCACTGAAAGACAAGCACAAAAGGTTTTCTGCCGACAGACATATAGTTCATCAATATAAGCACTATTGTAACCACCAGCGATGTCAGCAGTGCGACCTCATAAAGCTGACAGCCGCAGACTATGCCTATATGTACAGACCATAGCAGATACAGCATATCCACGGGGTCCTTTACCGCCGTCCTGAAACGCAGAATGGCAAGCGCGCCTATCGTGCCAAGCGTAATGACAAGATTTGACTGCAGGCACAATATAATTGTTGCCACAAAAAACGGGATTATCACTATACATATATTAAATGATTTGTTGTAAAATGCCCTATGCGACACCAGCCTGTAGACAGCAAACTCAAATGCCGCCAATACAAGCACCATGACAAGCACTGACACTATTTTTGATGTGTCCACGGCAGCATTTGAATACGTGTTCAAAATATTTTCAAAAGTTCTTCCAATGATATTCATTTTTTGTCCTCCATAATATGTTTCCCTTTAGTTTGCATTCTTAAACATTATACATTATATATTAAGAAAAGTCCACTGCCTGGTTAAGTTTCTTTTTATGCAAATTTTTTATACAAATCGCAAATAATAATTTTATTATAATTTATTTCGTGATAAAATAACATAAAAAGTGACGGTCACGCTGATATTCGCTGCAACTCAGCCATGCCGTCCAAAAGGAGTCCGTCAATGAAAATTGCCGCCGTTATTGCAGAATACAATCCGTTTCACAACGGACATTTATATCAGCTTAATTTTATACGTGACAGGCTTAATGCCGACCGCATAATAGTCCTTATGAGCGGCGATTTCGTACAGCGTGGCGAGCCTGCCGTCATCGACAAATACAGACGCTGCGAAATGGCGCTCATGGGCGGCGCCGATTTAGTGCTTGAACTCCCCTCCTATTTTGCCCTCGGGAGCGCGGAATATTTTGCAAAAGGCGCGGTATCGCTGCTCGACAAGCTGGGCGTTGTGGATATGCTGCATTTTGGAAGTGAGTGCGGCGATATTGATGCGCTTTTTAAATGCGCCCGCTTTCTTGCCAATGAAACGCCGACATACAAAGAGGCTTTAAATTACTTTTTAAAGCAGGGATTTTCATTTCCAACCGCGCGTTCAAAAGCTTTTGAAAAATGCTCCGGACTTGACAAGCGTATTTTATCGGGTGCAAACAACAGCCTTGCCATAGAATACATAAAGGCGCTTTTACAGCGAAAAAGCTCAATCGTGCCCATGACATTTAAAAGAAACGGTGAAAAATACAACTCAGACAAGCTCATAAGCGGTAAATTTGCCTCGGCAAACGCAATCAGATGCTCGCTTTTCGACCTTTACTGCCAAAAAAGCGCTTATGAAAGCATCAATTTCTTGAAAGAATTTGTACCCGAATATGTCTTCAAATGTTTTACTCCCGACTGCAGCTCTGACGAAAACATGCTCATGTTTGCCGACGATTTTTCGTATCTTCTGCATTACAGGCTTTTAAACGAACAATTGGCAGACTTTCAAAATGACACTGGACGAAAGCTATATTATGACGTCAATGACACCCTTGCAAACACCATCTTTAATAAACTGCCGCACTTTACCTCTTTCTCGAAATTTGCGCTGTCATGCAAGTTCAAAAATATTACGTACTCTCACATCAGCAGAGGGCTTATGCACATAGTTCTTGGCATGACGCAGGAAAATGCCGATTTGTTAAAGGAAAATGACTATTCGCAGTATGCCCGCGTACTTGGATTTTCCGACAGGGGAAAAGATATTCTGAAATCAATCAAGGCAAACTCATCTATTCCGATAATAACAAAGCCGTCAAAAGCTCTCAAAGAGCTTGACGGCATAAGTCTTATCTCTTTTAAAAATGACATTCATGTCACAAATATTTACAACAGCGTGCGCCTACAAAAAATGACATCCATGTCACAAAGCAAAACATCGCACACAATGCCGCACGAGCTTACACGCAAACTGATAAAAGCTAATTCTTAAAGCTATGTATCGGCGCGGGTATTCTGCCGCCACGGTTTACAAACGCATCACACGAAAATCCGTTTACCGGCATTATCGGCGCATGCCCTAAAAGACCGCCAAACTCCGCGCTATCCCCTACAGTCTTTCCGACTACGGGTATGACGCGTACCGCCGTTGTCTTTTGATTTACCATCCCAATTGCAAGCTCATCGGCGATAATGCCTGATATCGTCGTGGCTTTGGTATCACCCGGTATTGCTATCATATCAAGTCCTACCGAACACACGCAGGTCATAGCCTCCAGCTTTTCAAGCGTAAGCGCGCCCGCGTTTACCGCATCTATCATTCCCTGGTCTTCGCTCACGGGTATAAAAGCGCCGCTTAGCCCTCCTACATACGATGATGCCATAACTCCGCCTTTTTTGACCTGGTCGTTTAAAAGCGCAAGCGCCGCCGTAGTGCCGGGCGCCCCCGCGTGCTCCAAGCCTATCTCGCATAAGATGTCCGCCACGCTGTCGCCGATTGCAGGCGTGGGCGCAAGCGACAAGTCCACAATTCCAAACGGTATGCCAAGCCGCTTTGATGCCTCCTGAGCAACAAGCTGTCCTACGCGCGTCACCTTAAACGCCGTCTTTTTGATTGTCTCGCAAAGCACCTCAAAATTTTCGCCGCGCACATTTTCAAGCGCGGTCTTGACTACTCCCGGTCCGCTTACCCCGACATTTATTATCAAATCCGCCTCCGTCACGCCATGAAACGCCCCCGCCATAAAGGGATTGTCGTCCGGCGCATTGCAGAATACGACAAGCTTTGAACAGCCGATAGAGTCATTCTCCTTTGTAAGCTCTGCCGTTTCCTTGATGATATCTCCCATAATACGGACGGCATCCATGTTTATTCCTGTCTTGGTAGAGCCAAGATTGACAGAACTGCACACAAGCTCCGTCTCGGCAAGCGCCCTCGGTATAGAGCGCAGCAAAAGCTCATCCGCCCTTGTCATTCCCTTTGACACAAGCGCGGAATAGCCTCCAAGGAAGTTCACGCCCACGTCCTTTCTCGCCTTGTCAAGTGTCTTCGCTATGGCGACAAAATCATCCGGCGTCCGACATGCCGCTCCGCCGACTATCGCTATCGGAGTGACGGAAATTCTCTTGTTTACGATAGGTATACCAAATTCCTTTTCTATCGCGCTGCCCGTAGCGACCAAATCCTTGGCGGCTGTGGTGATTTTGTTGTATATCTTTTCATTGAGTCTCCCCAAATCGGAGTCTATACAATCCAAAAGGCTTATACCCAGAGTTATCGTCCTGACATCGAGGTTTTCCTTTTCAATCATTTTGTTGGTTTCTATAACTTCACTAATATTTATCATTAAAGTCGACCTCCGTAACATATCCCAGTGTGAGATTTAGAAAGTTGGCGTGAGCGATTAGAATTTCTTCTCACACTATAGCCTATGCATGCTATTGAAAATTTCCTCCCTCTGGCATTTTATAATAACGCCAATCTCCTCTCCAAGCCTGTCCAAATCGTCTGTTACCTCACTTATCGGCTTTACGGACTTGCTCATATCGGCAATCATCATCATATTAAAGTAATCGTCAACGATTGTCTGCGAAATATCCAATATATTTATCTTATTCTCCGCAAGATATGTACACACTCTGGCAATAATGCCGACTGTGTCCTTGCCTACCACTGTGATTATCGTTTTTTTCATATCAATCCTCCATACCGCTTTTAAAACCTAATGAAAATGCTGCCGCCGCTGCATTTTTTAAAACTCTACCGCCTGCGACATCTCGCCGCGCTTTGCTATGTAAATTGGAAAATCGTCCGCCTTGTACTCATTGTCGGACATTGTGATTTCCAATCTCACGGTCTCATACGCAAGCTCTGCCAGATTGTTTTCCTGGCTTAAATGTCCGAGAAACACTGTCTTTAAGTGGTCGTTTAAAAGGCGGCTTAAGAGCTTGCCTGACAGCTCATTTGAAAGATGACCGCGCTTGCCGAGTATACGCTGCTTTAAATAATACGGATACGGTCCTACCTGGAGCATATTTATGTCATGGTTTGCCTCAAGCATAAGCATATCCATACCTTTTAAGCTCTCCACTGTGTACTCATCATACGTGCCTAAATCCGTGACTATCGCCATTCTGCTGCTGCCGTACTGAAATCTGTACGCTACAGGCTGTGCCGCGTCATGCGATATTTTCATAGGATTTACCGTGATATCTTTCAAAATCATCTTCTCGTCAGCCGCAACCTCGCAAAAAAGCGATGAGTCAATCTCACCCAGACTGCCTATATTTTTAATCGCGTCTATCGTGCCTGCGGTCGCATATATCGGTATTCCGAATTTCCTGCTGATGACGCCAAGACCGCCTACGTGGTCCGCGTGCTCATGCGTAATCAAAATCCCATCTATATCCCTGCATGTAAGCCCCAGACTGTTCAAGCCCTCCGTAATCCTTTTACAGCTTATTCCCGCATCCACTAAAAGATGCGTCGCCTCCGTACCCACATATACACAATTTCCGCTGCTGCCGCTGGCAATGCTGCACATTTTCATTTGTTTAACCTCTCCCGTGATATTCTTTCCAGTATACTTCTATCTTGTCCCCGTTAAAAAGCTCCTGAGTATACTGCGCATCCCTGCCGTTTACAGTAGTGACAATGCTTGAACCTCGCTGCGGCGGGTTTTTCGTGTCAAAATCAATATAATCAAATATATCCACAAAAGCGTAAGTATTCCTGCCTTTCATAACGATAGGCTCATTGTTTACTATCACTATGATTTTCTTCGCGCCGCTCTCCGTTTCTTTTGGCTCAGGCGCCTTTTGTTTTTCAGCCTTTTCGCTTTTTGTCGTCTTTGCGGTGCTTTCCTTTTTTACATCCTGCGGGCTTGCCTGTTTTTCCTCACCGGCATTTTCTTTTTCACTGTCGCTGCTCTTTGTCTTGTCCTCTGCATTTTCGGCAAGGCTTTCATTTACATCAGGCGCCGCCTCCGCAGCAGACGCCTCAGTTGTCTCCTCGGCGCGCGTTTCTTTTTCGGCTGCCTTATCATTTTCTTCAGAGGTTGATGTTTCTTCTGTGGCTTCGGTTTTTTCATTGTCTGACTTTTCAAATGCTTTTGCTTTCTCCTCAGCCCGCTTTGCCTCCTCCTCGGCTGCGCGTCTTGCCTCCTCCTCGGCAATCCTTGCTTCCTCGGCTGCTTTCGCCGCCTCAGCGGCTCTTGCTTCTTCGGCGGCCTTGTATATGTTTTTCAGTTCTATTTCTTTTTTACTGTTTATGACAACAGTGTCATTATTGTTGATTATCGTGCTTTCGTCCGCTTCCTCGCCGTTTACCGTCACAAGCGCATCGTCTACGGCGTAGCCCATGTATTCGACAAGCCCCTTATACGTGTACGATGAACCTATCGTAATGGTATCGCCATCCTTAATCAGATAATCCTCATTCTCCGTATTGCCGTTTACCGTCACTGGCTTTGGCAGCTGCATTTCCTTACTATTTATCGTAAGCGTAATCCTGCCGTTAAAATCAACAAGGTCCGAAATATGCTCCTGCGCTTCCTTTCCGATAGTCGACTCCTCTATCACAATCTCGTCATTTGCCTTTATGCTGTGGTTCATGTTTACGGCTTCGCCGTTTAAGTATATATGCGCGCTTTCGCCGTACTCGCCCTTTGTGACGCGGTTTTTGCCGTTTACTGTATAGTGCAGTTCCTTTCCGCGTCGTGGGAAAAGACCATCCTTATTGAACGACGCCTGCATTGCCGCGTCAACCACGGCAAGCTTATTGTTGTCATAAAGCTTCATTCTGCTGCCGTTAAAAGTGACATGGATAAAGCTGTTGTTCTGGTCAAAGTATGACAGACATATGCCTATCGGCGTGATTATCGTGGAATCTTTCAGACTGCCCTCCGGAAAGTCCACATCCCTCAAAATTTCCTCGCCCCTGAGCGCCACCCTAGAGGGGTCAAGCCCCAGCTCGGACGCGATAACCTCGCAAAAGCCCGTTATTTTGCCGCCGCCACCGACAACAAACACTGCGCTCGGTGAATTGCCGCCGTTGAGCTCTTTTATTGTCTGCGCCGTAATCTTAGCCATCTTCTCAATCTCGGGACGGCATATCTCCACTACTTTTTTGGCAGAAATCTTTTGCTCAATTCCCATGATATCCTCATACGTAATCTCGTCCTGCTGTGTCGCCGCCGTCTTTATCATTTCCGCTGTTGCAAAGTCAATAAGACAGGTTCTTGCAAGTATTTCCGTAAGCGAATCCCCCGCATGAGGCAGCATACCAAATGCCACAATACTTCCATCGTCCGTAATGGAAATATCCGACGTGCCCGCTCCTACGTCAATCATCGCTATGTTCAAGAGCCTGAACCTTTCAGGTATTGCCACGCGTATCGCCGCTATCGGCTCTAAAGTGAGATTTGACACTTTTAGACCAGCAAGCTCGACCGCGCTGTAAAGACCGTCCACCACGTCGTCAGGCAGAAATGTGGCTATCATGTCCGCACCGATATTTTTTGCTTTGTGGTGCTCGGGCTGCCCCATCCACATGCCGTTTAAATAATATTTTACTACAGAGTAGCCTACGCAGTAAAAATGTATGTCCGTATCGTTATTTTCGTGAAATTCCTGAAATGCTTTCTCTATACCCAGAGATACCAAAGTGCTCATGTCTTCCTTTGTGACATTGCGCTCCTTGTCCAAGTCCATATCAATGTGCAAATTCATAGTCCTGAGCATGCGCCCTGCCGCCGCAATGCAGACCTCATCAAATTTGAGATTCGTCTTTGCCTCGATAGCTTCCCTGATATCGGCTATAGTACGCGCAACCCTGTTGATATCGTGTATCTGCCCGTCCAGCATGGCACGCGTCTGGTGCTGCCTTATCTCCTGCGCCACCACGACAAAACGCTCATCCTGCTTATAGCCTACCGTACCGACCACGTTTCTGGTGCCGATATCCAGTCCAAATACAAGCTCCTGCCCGCTAATCTGTAATTGCTCCATTTTGCAACCCTCCATTAAATCCCTAATCTGCCTATAGGTTTCCTCTATGTTACCGTTGTTTGTTATGCTTCGCCTGCAATGCTTTCTAAATTCCGCTTCACTAAGCTGCTTTTCCATAATGCTGTCCGCTTTTTGGGCACTGTAGTGCCTGTCCCGCATAAGGCGCTGTCTGCGCACATGTTTATCCGCATGTATATACCACAACTCATCCGCAATCAGGTCGTAGCGTTCCTCTATCAAAAGCGCCGCCTCTATAAAGAAAAAGTCCGCCTCGCCTTTTTTTCTCTCATAATCTATCTCTTGTAAAATATATTTTTTCACTTCGGGGTGAATAATCGCGTTGACTTGTTCAAGCAGATTCTTATTTTTGAAAATTGCCTCCGCCATCTTTTGTCTGTCAATATTTTTGTCCTTATCAAGTATAGCCTCGCCCAGCAGACCGATAAGTCTTTCATAGCAGGGCTTTCCTCGCTGCTCAAGCAGATGCGCAGCCTCGTCCGCCCTTATCACTCTACATCTGTAATGCGCCTCAATATATGACAGCACCTGCGTCTTGCCTGCGCCTACACCACCGGTTATTCCTATAACAATCATTATACGATACCCTTTATCATTTTCACAAGCATAAATCTTTTTTATTTAGCTTCGTACCAATCCGTCCCTGTGTGCAAATCTATCTCCAGCTTGACCGCCAGCTCGCATACATTTTGCATTTCGTCCGACAGTATCTTTCTGACCTGCTCGACCTCGCCCTCTCTTACTTCTATCAGGAGCTCATCATGTATCTGCAAAATAAGCTTTGACTTCAAACCGTTTTTCTTTAAAGCGTCATACACGTTTACCATGGCAAACTTAATGATATCGGCGGCACTCCCCTGAATCGGCGAATTCATTGCCACGCGCTCACCAAACGAACGCTGCATATAGTTTGATGATTTCAGTTCAGGTATGGGACGGCGCCTGCCAAACATTGACACGCTGTAGCCTTTTGCCTTTGCGTCTGACACCAGCTTGTCCAAAAAGCGCTTAATCTCAGGATAAGTCTTGAAATACTCATCAATATATACTTTCGCTTCTTTCTGCGAAATGCTCAAATCCTGACTGAGCCCAAACGAACTGATACCGTAGACGATGCCAAAATTTACCGCTTTGGCGTTTCTGCGCTGTAAATCTGTGACTTCCTCAAACGGCGTGTTGAATACCTTTGACGCCGTAATCCTGTGAATGTCCTCGTCCATTTTATACGCCTCAATGAGCTGCTCGTCGCCCGACATATGCGCCAGCACCCTAAGCTCTATCTGCGAATAATCCGCATCCATAAAGATACATCCCTGCTGCGGCACAAACACTTTTCTTATACGCCTGCCGAGCTCTGTACGCATCGGTATATTCTGCAGATTCGGCTCTGTAGAGCTGAGCCTCCCCGTGGCTGTGATTGTCTGGTTAAAACTCGTGTGTATCTTGTTTTCGTCGTCTATAAATGCCGCAAGCCCGTCGGCGTATGTCGATTTAAGCTTTGCAAGACCCCTGTATTCAAGTATTTCCCCGACTATAGGGTGTACAGGCACAAGCTTTTCAAGCACGTCCACCGCTGTCGAGTAGCCCGTCTTTGTCTTTTTTCCACCGGTCAGGCCCAGCTTGTCAAAAAGTATCTCGCCAAGCTGCTTTGGTGAATTGATGTTGAAGCTCTCTCCCGCGTGGTCGTAAATTGATTTTTCAAGCTCATTAATTCTGCCTGAAAGCACATCGCCATAAGCTTTCAGCTCCTCAGGCTTTACCAAGATGCCCTCTCTTTCCATATCGAAAAGGACATAGGACAGCGGCATCTCCAAATCGCAAAAAAGCCTGTACATGCCGTTTTGCTTTAGCGCCTCCTCCAAGACAGGCTTTGCCTTTCTAAGTGCATATGCCTCGTCCGCAAGGTAGTGTATGCATTCTTCCTTTTTGCTGCGGTACACTGTGGCAAAGTCCGACTTTCCGAATAGCTCGCCCCATGTCTGCAGTGAAAGGTTTAAGTATTCGCCCGCTACGTCTTCAAGCTCATAATCGCTCTTTAGCGGATTGATAAGGTAGGCAGCTATTTTGCAGTCAAATAAGCCCCTGGTGAACGCATGGGCGGAAAGCTCTCTGTCAGCCTTTTCGGAAATTATCACATCATAGTCGGTCTTTACGTCAAAGCACGCCAAATCCGCTTTTTCTGACAAAACAGCGTCCTGTATTCTTTCTATAATAAAGTCACGCGAAAGCTCGCCTCCCGTTTCGACGACGTATACCTTTTCGCCGCTGCTGTCTTTTTCGCCCGCAAGGCTTAAAATAAGCGCGAACTCCTCCTTTTTTTCCTCAAGCTGTAGAAACATCTGCCCGCTTGCCGATGAACCGAAATCACCGGATGAGCTGTCCTTAATATTCACAAGGCGGTACGCCGCGCTCTCGCCCGCGCATATTCTTTCAAAAAGCGCACGTGCGTCCTCCATACCTTTGACATATATGATTTGAAGCTCTTTGTCCGCTAAATCAGTGCCTGCACTCCGCGCATTCTGCTCAAACCTGCTTAAAATATTTTTAAAGGAAAGTTGTTTAAAAATCTCATATGCCTCCGGCGTAAACAGATTGCCAAGCTTAGCCTTTTCATACGAAAAGTCAATGTCGGCATTTACGTCAATCGTGGCAAGCGTCTTGCTCAAATCGGCAAGCTCCCTGTTTGCCGCAAGACTTTCCCTGATGCTCTTTTTGGTAATCTCGGAAATCCGTTCATATATGGCGTCAATAGAGCCAAATGTCATCATAAGCTCCTTTGCCGTCTTTTCACCGATTTTTGGCACTCCGGGAATATTGTCGGAAGAATCTCCCATGAGCGCTTTCAGCTCTATAAACTGAAGCGGCGTCACGCCATATGCCGCCTCTACGTCTTTTGCATAGTAATCCTCAATCTCGGTCTTACCGCCTTTCGTCTTTGGGATGCGGATTTTTATATGCTCGGACGCAATTTGGAGCAAATCCCTGTCGCCTGAGACGAGCGATACCTCCATGCCGTCGCGCTCCGAACGCTTGGCGATAGTGCCCATTATGTCGTCCGCCTCAAAGCCTGCTTTTTCTACGATATGGACGCGCATGGCGGCAAGTACGTCCTTTATCACTGGCACCTGCTCATGCAGCTCGTCAGGCATTGGCTTTCTTGTGCCCTTATATTCGCTGTAAATCTTGTGCCTAAATGTGGGCGCGCTTACGTCAAACGCCACTGTGAGATATTCGGGCTGCTCCTCGTCAAGTATTTTAAATAAAATATTTAAAAAGCCGAAAATCGCGTTTGTGTGAAGACCTTTTGAATTTGTCAGCATCGGCACGCCGTAAAAAGCTCTGTTTAGTATGCTATGGCCGTCAATCAATACTATTTTGCTCATATAAATTTGTTCCTTATTTTTTATGTTTTCTATCCCAGATTTTTGCGGGACTGCTTTCTTGGACTTTTACAACAGATATATACACAAAATAACGCAGACAAGCAAAAAAAGACCGGCCTTTAGCTGGCTGTATCTTTTTTTACGCCGTCTGACACGGTCCAGCCTTTCCTCCAGTTCACTGTTCAAATCAATATCATCAGCATTTTCAAGCCTGCTTATGCCCTCCAGAAGAAGATACTCTATCGTAAGTTCCTCCATGCACTCATCGCAGGACTGTATATGCTCCACTACTTTTTCCGCCGTGCGCCTGTCAAGCTCATCTTTTAAAAAAGCCTGGATGCATCGCTGCGTTTCTCTACATTCCATTGGTATCCTCGCATATGCGTCTGATAAATATACTTAATCAATTATTTATGATACACTATATTGGCGGATTTTAAAAGGGGTTTGTTGAAATTTTCGAATTTTTGCAGAGTAATGGATATTATATTGCCATAAATTCAAAAGGACAGCCTGCGTTGCCGCGCCGCTGTCCCATTTACGCCGATATCAGGTCAATTTGCTGTCATCGCTTATTCTCTGTATAAGCTGCTGCATTTCTTCCTTGCTCTTTACGCCCTTGCTCTGCGCAATGAGCTTTTCCTTTTCATATTCAGTCAATCCCGCGTAATTCGTGAGCGCCTGTTCGTCAAGCGCCATGCCAAAGGCAAGTCCCAGCGGAAGCGCGGGTGACTGCATGCCGTCTGAAAAATCCATGCCTACCTCTTTTCTGTGCTGCTCGTTATAAATATCAAATATGCGTCGGCAGCACAGACGCATATTTGTGAATAAATCTTAGATTTTCTCGGATGTCTTAACCCTAAGATAGAGTTCCTCGATATCTTTTTACACTATCTTGCTGTAATTTCTATTTTATCCAGTATGTGATGAATTATTTTGGTAAAATTTTCAGATGGTACAGAACATATTGAATAGCATCTTTAATGCATAAAAAAACGCTTAAACCGTTTATATCCTCACAGTTTAAGCGTTTTATCGATGCCGGTGGCCGGACTTGAACCGGCACGAGGTTGCCCCCGTCAGATTTTGAGTCTGATGCGTCTGCCATTCCGCCACACCGGCAAGCGTGGCATCATATCGCCAAGACAAATGATATGATACCACATTTTTTATTGATTAGCAATACCTAAAATCAAATTTTTTCTATGAGCTATTTGATACGCTTCTTCACATAACATCTATCTACCATAATGCATTATTCACCATTCTTAAACCGCATTATCATTTCATTTGTAAGGCTTATCCCGTCATACTCCGTCGGTATTTCCCCTCTACAAAGCCACTCGCCCACGGAAAGCTCCTCCTCATCAAGCCTGATGGTGTCGTCACCGTCAAGCTCACAGAAAAATCCAAAAAGCATGGTATCAGTAAACGACCATGGCTGGCTCTTGTAATATCGGATATTTTTGACTTTTAAGCCGACCTCCTCCATTACCTCGCGCTGCACAGTCTGTTCTATAGTTTCGCCGATTTCCGCAAATCCCGCTATCAGGGCATATTTTGTATACGACCGCCCTGCATATTTAGTCATCAGCAGCCTGTCGCCATCTGTAACGGCTACTATAACTGCGGGCGATATCTTCGGATAGTGCATAGCACCACACTTGGGGCAACGCATCATACGCTCCCTTTTGTCATGCTCCAGCGGTGTACCACATGTACCGCAAAAGCGTGTGGACGCGTACCAGTTGGCAAGCTGGCACGCGGTCACACCCGCAAATGCAAGGAAGTCAGGCTTTTTCTCCCGAAAAATATTCTGAGGCTCATAGCTGCAGCTATCCGCCAATGAGTTCGGCAGCTTGTCGTTTTCACCAAGGAAAAATTTCATTGTGCCTTTGCTTGTTTCTATCTGAAACAGATATATGAATTTCATACTGAATTTATCTTTGACAGCCTCGCCATTTTCGCTATTTCCGTCATTTTCATTGATTTCAGTTTTTTTATCCGCAGCCTCCGCGCACTCTGCTTTAGCTTTCACAAGCTCCTCTAGTTTCAGATATTCAAGTGTTCCATTTTCCGCCAGAACACTCTTTTTCACAAGAACGCTGCGCCCCTTTGCAAACATTATGTAATCGCCGCTTTCTGGCTCAAGCGCCCTGTATTCATTGTGATAAACCGCATCGTTTAATTCCTGTATCACATTGCATCATTCCCCAGCCATATAATAGATTACCAAGCAATTGCAAAACTTCTTTCTCAACTTAGAATTTATCAAATCTTTTGCAACGATTTATAATTATATCACATCTCTATACAAACTTAAAATATTCAAACTCCGCGCTTCCCGCTTCATCTTCGCCCTCATGGAAGCAGAAAACTCCATGCTTTACGCCTACCCAGCGCCCTGCCTTTGCAGGATATTTTAGCGCTGTCTTAAATTCCTTATTGTCAATGCCGTACCCAAGCTCTATCTCCTCGGCAGGAACAGGGAACGTATATGGTCCGTCGCTGTTTGTCTGCGTAGACGGCACTTTGCTTACCTTATTTGAAAAATAAATCTCTTTTGTGTCAAGAGGAAGCTCCGCTAAGACATCGACCTTATCCGCCGCAGACGCACTCTCGTTTTTAAACTGCTGTTCTCCGCTTATCGCCTTGACAATAAACTTGTCTTTTGCACGCTCAACGGCTACCGCGCCATAAGACACTCCAAGGCTTACAAGCCCCGCCGTATCGCCGCGTTTCAAGCCCGAAAGACAGAGCTTTGTCTGTGCACAAAACTCAGGCAGATGCCACTTCTGCAACAAGAGGTTAGGCTGGTTTGAGATAGAATCCGCGCTGCGCAGAACAGCGTTTAGTACAAGCTTTCCGTTTTCAAGCCTGTACCAGCCCTCCTCATGATTTGCGTTCCACTGCCATTGAAGTCCAAGCGCACTTCCAGAAAAATCGTCCTCGGCATCGGGCGTAACTATCCCGCCCGCGTTCGCTCCGACATCAGGCTTTTTATGCGTTGTCACGGGCTTTCCTGCTACCTCTCCCGCGGCAAGCTCATCGTCAGATATTTCCCCAATTATCGGCCAGTCGTCTACCCAGCGCATAGGCTGCAGATGTATAATCCTGCCCGCCGCGTAAACATCCTGAAAATGCACAAACCAGTCCTCACCCGTCACGGTATCTACCCACGCTCCCTGGTGAGGTCCGTTTACCTCGGTATCTTTTTGCAGCATGACAACCCTATGTTCGTAAGGTCCCCAGATATTTTTGCTGCGAAGAACAGTCTGCCACCCTTGCTTTACGCCGCCCGCGGGCGCAAATATATAATAATAGCCGTTTCTTTTGTAAAGCTTAGGTCCTTCAATCGTCACTTGGTCTGTCACATTTCCGTCAAAAATATGCTTTTCGCTGCCTATGATATGCAAACAGTCGGGCGTTATCTCGCACAGGTTCAAAATGCTCTTGTACCCGATACGGCTCTTTGCCACTCCAGATACCATATATGCCTTGCCGTCATCGTCCCAAAACGGGCATGGATCGATCCAGCCCTTACCCGCAAAAAGCTGCGTGGGCTCGTCCCATTTTCCCCAGGGATTTTTAGTCTTTACCACATAAATTCCCTCGTCAGGCATCGGGAAAAATATAATGTATTCCCCGCCGTGATACCTGATAGCAGGCGCCCACACACCGCAGCCGTGAAGCGGCTCGCTGTACTGCTTTTCAGGGATATTTTCAAGCGCATAGCTTATCACGGTCCAGTTTACCAAATCCTTTGAGTGCAAAACAGGCAGCGCAGGCGTATTGCAAAAGCTTGATGCCGTCATAAAGTAATCGTCACCCAC
>CANQHZ010000079.1 GCA_947623805.1 uncultured Lachnospiraceae bacterium
TATTTTTAGCAGGTTTAATTGTTATGTCCTTTTTTCTAACCACTATCTTGAAATAACTCAAAAATAACCATTTTTTTTCCACCTTTTCACAAACTTCACATCAATAAATGTTTTTTCGTTTTTTTACTGACTTTCCGAGACTACACTTTATGTATAAATTTAGCGCTTTTCCGCTTCGTTTCATATCCATATATTCCTTTTGTGCAGCCATATTAATAATTATAATCAATATTCGGTTCGCTCGATAAAAGCATAACGAAACACCTGATATAAAATCAATTCTGCACTTTATATCAGGTGTCCTGTTGCCTTTTATTTAATTGTTGATTTCTGGTATGGTCTGCCTACCATGGATAAATCTGCATTCTAATAGTATTTCATAACCTCCTCGCGGGTATAATCTGCATAACTCCTGTTCTTAATAATTGCATTGTATACAGCTTCAAAATCGGGCAACAGCGGCTTAAGGCTTTTCACCAAGGCTTCAAGTCCTTCCTTTCTGCCTTCATTCCTACCCTCTTTTATGCCTTCATCTTTTGCAAGCCGTCTTGTTTCCTGCACATCATAGCCTTTAAAGTTTGCAAACAGTTCTCCCACATTACGCTCCTTTACCTGGTCTGCAAATCTCCTTGCCTCGTCTTCGGGCACGTTGAGCTTTGCCAGCAGGATTTCTATTATCTGTCCTATTATTCCAAGCAGATACTCCGGCGTCTGTGACGTCACTTTCTCGAGGTATTCCGACGGTACTTCGTCCTGCAAAGCCGCAAAGTCCTCTGTGCCGTGAAGCTTGTTGAGCATCATCACCAGCGAGAGCTCGTCTTTCCTTTCCATAAGCTTGTTGTTTGTATATTCGCTCAGCTGTACTATGAGGCAGCGGTAGTCGGGGATACACTCGCCAAGCATATCGCTTAGGAATATCCTCTCCCGCAGGTTTAAGGGCGCTTTCCACTTTTCTGTGCCTTCATAATATATGATAGGCAATATCGGCGGATATCGAAAGCCTTTTGTCCTGCTAATTCCATATTGCCTGCGCTCCTGCTCTTTCTCATAGTCTTCCCAGATGAATACCATGTAACGGAATATCTGCATAGTTACATTATAATCCACATAGGATTTATGTTCAATAAGGGAAACAAGATAAAACGGCGTTTTTTCTTCCTTTATATGGATTTTCTTCACTACGTCTGAGTCGCGTTCTTCTGTAAATAAGTGGACAAAACGCTCTGTTTCGTCTTCAATGTCCTCTGGCTGGACATTTTGCAGGAGTGGGATATTTATATATCCGCGCAGGAACTGTGCGCATAGTATCGGATCGTCGAAGATTAGCTTCGCTGAGCTGTCCCTGAGTTTTGTGCTGCCTGTGGTATCTGTTTTGTTTTTCCTCTGTGCCAAATTAAATTGTACCTCTCTTTCCGCATAACACGTTGGCTTATGCTTTATTGTTCTGTTTTAATTCATTGGGATTTTTGCTTGAAATTTGTAAAAATTAAGCTATGTCCGTTTATGAAATATAAGATATGTAGCGACGAACCGCCAATGCTTGTATTATAACAGAACTGTGAAACATTGGCAAGAGGAAATTTTTATAATTAATGTGTAAGGATAGCAAATAGCATTAAGGTGTTTGGGAATGTCTGATATAATAGAATGACCGCAGAGCGCCTATGTAAAAGGCAGCTCTGTGACATTTTTTAGCATTGCTGTTGACGCATTCTGCACACTTAATAGTATTTCATGACTTCTTCACGGGTACAGCCTGCGTATTCTTCGTTTTTAACGACTGCATTATAGACATTTTCAAAATCTGGAAGAAACACTTTCAACGATCTCACCAGCGCTGCCAGTCCTTTCTTCTCGCCTTCTTCCCTTGCAATCCGCCTTGCCTCCTGCACATCATAGCCTTTAAAGTTTGCAAAAAGTTCTCCCATTTTGCGCTACCTGTGGGAAGTCCAGGCAGGTGCGCTATGAAAAAGTCGGAAGGACAAGCAAAGACCGGCGGACAGAGAAAAAACGTGAGCCGATAGACAAGGCTTATTATATATGCCAGACCTATAACCGCTTGGGCAAAAATGCCTGCACAAGCCATAAAATCGAAGCGTGGGATTTATATAACCTTGTGCTTGCGGACATACAGGAAGTTGCGGCTATGGCATTGGAAAATCCTAGAAAATTTCAGATTTTTCTTGTAGATTATATAAATATGTGTTAAAATACTATCGGTTGTTGTAAACAGCAGGCGGTTATTATAATAAGTCTTCCGAAAGAAAGCGTTTTGCTCTCAGACCTATCTGTGGTAGGTCTTTTTATTAAATATGACATTATCACATTTTCTACAGAGGTTATAGAGATAGGAGAAATGCAAAAGGTACATGAATGATGACAAGAATTGTTTAGAACAAGCTGAAGATATTGATAATATAAGAGAAATTGCAAGACTTGAAAAGTTGGCAGGAGAAACGGAAGAAAAACTCTTAGAATTAAAAAAGCAGATTAGAGAATTAAAAACTAAAGATAAACATAAGCTTAAGTTGTTCGTTAGACGCCTTGATGTTGCTGGCGGTCTTCATTGGATGAAGTTACTATTTTGGATTGGAATGGCAGATGCCATTATTTTTCTTTCTTCAGATGCCAATACAAAAGCAATTAGTGCCTTTACTTATATTATGGGAATCATATTTGATATGCTTTTATTGCGAAAACAACAAACAAAGCCATCTGCAGATGTTATTCGATTTATTGAAGGTATTCTCATTTCAGTATATATTGTATGTACAATAGCATTAGGAATTGGAATTGCTTCTGCTGCTTTAGGGTATACATTCATAGAGCATTTATCTTTATGGATGGATTGGGGATTGCCTATTTGTGGCATACTAAGTACATGTATGGAGCTTATAAATAGCATAGTTGAAAATGATTAAGGAGAATTAAGATGATTGAGTATGGTGTAGTAGGTGCATTGGCGGTTATTGTATTGATATTATTTCCAGTCATAATGGAAGCAATTGCAAGGAAGAAGAATCCAACACCAAGAATGAATAATGCAGATAAGCGTTTTATAGAAATTACGAATATTAAGACGCGAAGAATGTTTGAATGCATTAAGAGGTAAAAATGAAGATAGAAGATTATGACGATTTTTGTAAAAAGGTAATTTGTCCATATATTGAAGAAATTATGCTTTATGCAGAGGATAGTAATTGTAAGGATTGTATAAAAGTTAATTCTCGTTCTCTGAAAAAAATATATGTATATTATCAAAGGAAACGAGATGAAATAAAAAACCATTATATGTCGCCTCCTGCAAAGGCTTTAGATCGACATAAGGTTGCGGCGTGTATGCTATATGCAATCCTAAAGAGTAAAGTTTTTCGTATCAATAAGCTTAGGAAAACTTTGCCTTATCAAATACTTATGGCAAATGAATATTTGGCAGTTTATATTGCAGTAAATATTATTGAACAATATAAAAGGGATGAACTGGGATACAATTTGGCTTACAAGATTGTTTTTCCTCTTACTTATCATGAAGATGATGAAAAATCTAGTGATTTTTTAGATAATTTATGCAAAAGTTTGTATTATATAAAACCTAATCAAATAAATATATTTGCCTATTCTACAATTTTTTTCTTTATGGAAAGATATACAGATACTATCAATAATATCTTATAAGTTTAAGTTTTCAGATTTTGATACCTCGTAGTTCTGCTACGAGGTAAGTTTATTTTAAGAGGCTGTTACACTATATAAAATTAGTGTGCAGCTTTTTTATGCAAAAAATAAAATCACCACTTGACAATGTTGCATAGAGCTTTCCACTTTCCAGTGCCCTCATAGTATATAATCGGCAGTATCGGCGGATATCGAAATTCCTTTGTTCTGCTGATTCCGTGGTGCCTGCGCTCCTGCTCTTTTTCATAGTCTTCCCAGATGAATGCCATGTAACGGAATATCTGCATAGTTACATTATAATCCGCATAGGATTTATGTTCAATAAGGGAAATAAGATAAAACGGCGTTTTTTCTTCCTTTATATGGATTTTCTTCACTACGTCTGAGTCGCGTTCTTCTGTGAATAAGTGGACAAAACGCTCTGTTGTTAAAGCCTTTTATCAGAAACACCTAAGATATAGTCAGTGGAAACATCGTAGTGCTTGGCGAGAATTACTATATACTTGATCGGCATTTTGCTGTAGCCGCTTTCGTAGCGGGCGTACATGGTCTGCGAGGTGCCAAGGAGCTTGGCGGTCTGCTCTTGGGATGAGCCGTATTCTTCACGGAGAGATTTTATGCGGGAGGTATATTTCTCCTTGTAGGCAGGGGGCTGCTCCTCACTTTTTTCTGCTCTGTGCTTCGCGGCATAGTCGAATACCATATAAGCACGGTCCTGAAACTCCTTAAGCCAACGGCGCAGGACGTTGGGGTGGATATTATATTCGCTGGAGGCCGCAGTGATGTTTTTGCCCTGTAATAGCTGTAATACTATTTCCGCTTTAAACTGTGGTGAATAGATTGTTGTTCTTGCCATATACCTTGTCCCCTTTCTTTTATATGCTCTCCTATAGTAATTTATAAAATCCCATTTGATAACGTAATATAGTCTTTTGCAACTGTCCAATGTCCCTTTATTTTAATTTTTAGTTATTTTTTCAATACAAACTATAGACTATGAATAGTCTCGTTTTTACAAATGTCTTTTATCATACATAAGCTTTTAAACCCCAAATGTGACATTCTTATCCAGTACAGTTGCCGTATATTTTAGAATTACCTTCGGAAATATAATTGTTCTATCCTTCAAAGAACAGCATAGCAAATTGTGTAAGAATGAACATTCCTCTCATATGCCCTCTATACATTACATTCTTTAATTTTTCCAATTTCAATATGTAGAAGAATACCCAAAAAAAGTTCTGAAAGAGCTGGTGCAAGCGCGGCTCCAAAGTCTCCCCAAATATTAATAAATATAATATTAACAGCAACTAACACAACAATGCTAATTTGGAAACATTTACTGTATTCCTTCGAATGTCCACTTGCCAATAAAATTTGTATCCCCCAAAAGTTGTTGTTAATGCCCAGAAGAAGCCATAACAAAAGTGGATAAACCAAAAAAAATCTGCCCGCATAATTTTCTCCATATAACAAGCCAATAATTGTTTTTGCGCCAAGTGCAATAACAACCGTAACAGCAAAGAATAACAACAGACAAACCCTTCTGCATTTCAACACAAATTTTTTCCCGGAATCGAAAGATTCCCTAAATCGCCGACTGGATATTGGATAGAGAATCTGACTGATTGGCGTCCATGCGAGCATAACTATTGAGGGTATTTTCTGAATAGCGGAAAATACACCGATTTCAGCATTAGATGCAACAATTCCCAAAACCGTAATTCCAAACGCGCCAAAAACTTTTGAGCTTAAAGATGTTGTAAATACATGCCACCCATCCTTTAGCTCTGCCCATGCACTGTAAATCCCCCGAATGGTGAAGCTTAACTTCTCTTTGAACAGCGCAATTCCGGTTCCAAACACACCACCGCAAAAAGACGTTGATGAATACAATATACAATACAGGAAAACATCTTCCGCAGAATGTACAAAAGAAAAAATTCCAATCAGGGAAATAAGTCGAGATACCATACTGATAATGGCAATATAATACATTTTCTGTATTCCCTGAAATAACCAGTTTTGTTGAAAAACCGTACCAATCAGCATTATCAAAAACGATATAAAGCAAATACATTCTGTTGTATCGATTTCCATAACCAAAATTACCGCGCCTGAAACGACACAGCAGATTATCAGCAATAATGCCCTAACAAATATAAATGCAGAAAAAAGTCTGCTCAATTCCTTCTTATCAGTTGTTATCGCTGCCTTTCGCGCTCCTGACATGCCGAAGCCATATTCAATTATCACTTGTAAGTAACCCACAATGTTGAACACTTTGGAGAAGATGCCATACCCTGCTTCACCAAGCATGCGCGTAATATACGGCAATGTTATTAATGGAATGATTGAATTGAACGTTTGCATTATATATAGCCATATACCATTGTGAACAGCGCGGCTGTTTTTAATCCTTTCAATAAAATTGTTTATCATACAATATCCTCTGCCACAATATTTTTCTCTCCATGTCCTGCTGGCTTTGTTCACATACACACCACAGCAGCAGCCATATAACCGTGGCTACCCCTGGCTGGATAAACATAATTGAATCAAATAAATTCACAAAAACAACGACACCAACAAATATAAGCTGGTATATATAATTATCATTTTTATTTTTAATTAGCAATCGACAGATATACAATATCAAAAACATCCACAGAAAAAATCCAACCCAGCCATTCTCCATCAGCGCGTATATAAATGTATTATGCGGCTGCACTAACAAAGATTTGCCTAATATACTAAAATAGTGGTTGCTCATATCGCCACCCTGTAATTCCCATCTTTGAATCGGAAATAAGCCTCCTGTACCAAAACCAAACATTCCATTTATAGTGTCCATATTCGCAACAATACTCAATGCATTTTGAAATGTGTTTTCTCTTTCTCCACTACCCGTGCGAAATAATCTTGCAAACATATTGCCATTTGTCAATGAAAAATCATGGATAATACTTCCAATATCAATAATACTCAAAAAGAGTGCCGCGCAAGCCAGAAAAAGCACAATAATCATTTTCTTGGGCGTCAGTCTGGCAAACAAAAAATCCAAAATCCACATTAAGGCAATCGGCCAAACCGCTCCCCTGCTTCCTGTCGCAAGTGCCGCAATCGTCAATGATATAAGTATCAAATAAAAAATTTTAGGTTGAATATGTTCTTTGACGCACAGCGTAAGCGCGAAAACAATTGCTATTGTATAACCAAATATAACAGACCCTCCTCCACGAGGATTAAACCTCACCGAGCTATCTGTTAAAACACCTCTAAAAAGCATGAAATATACCAACATCAGTGTCGTATACAATGCAAACCACTTTGGCATTTCCTCCAATATTTTCCCAAAGTTCAAATCGTTTTTCCTGCAGTATTTCACAATCATCAGGCTCAATATCATTGGAAAACATAAATTCAGCCAAACACTCATTGACGTTATTTTATCATTGGATAGGGCAATTCCAATTGAAGCATCTAATATAATCATCCTAATCAACCACGTATATTTGCGTGTTTTGAGTTTCTTTTGTTTTTTCAGGTTTAACACGAAAAATAATGCCATAAACAAAAGCATAACCCCCATTGTAGGCTTAATATATGCATTCGGGCTTAGCTTAATATAAAACAATCTGTTCATAATGCGACCTGCAAAATATGGCAACAGCACAAGAAATGAAATAAAACTCTCTTTTGAAATTCGTATCTTCAATTAACAATTCACCATCTTTCTTTTTATGAACCATTCACCAGATTTATATATTTCCGAAATTTCACGATATAATATTTTCCACAATCTTATACAGGTCTGTGTCAGCATAAAATTTGCGACAGTTGTCACTCATTTTTTTATAGTTCGCTTCGATTTCCTCAATGATAATTCGCATCTCCTCTACCCCACCACCGTGGTAAATGCTGCCAATGCCATATTTGTCAAATGGCAGCGCCAGCCCTGGAACATCGTTACCAATCATCGGTATGCCATACTTTGCGTATTCATATATTTTATTTGGCGCACAGTATAATGCGTTTAAAACAGATAAATGTCCGCCTTTCCCCGGTGCATACGGTAATAATCCGATGTGTGCATAAGGAGTTATTAAAAGATGGTATGGCGGTGGTAAAAAGCCAAGATACTTTATTTCTGGAAACTTATTGCATAGTTTACTTCTATAGTCATTATCACGGCCAAGCAAACAAAAACAATACTGATTAGACAAGGCTTTAAATGCCTCTGCATACTTCTCAAAATTTCTATCCCAAGAAAAAACACCTTGATAAAAAATAATTTTTCTTGTTTCTTTCTTAAGTTCATTTATAATCTCTAGTGCCTCATCAGGTATATTGACTTCATCTATATTGTCTTCAACAGGTTTATTGGGCAATATCTCTGGAGTATTTTTCAACTCCCACCAAGTTTTTAATATATGAGCTCGATTATATTCTGGCACAACGACTTTATACGCCCGTTGAGCGTATTTTTTTAAATTTATCCCAATGAAACCATACGATGGAATACTTTTGTGACAGATTTCTAAAGGTGGCGTCACTATTCTTGGTATATCTTCAGCAAGCTCCATAAGTTGCATAATATGCTTTTGTTTTAGAACCCGACCGCGTAGCTCTCGTATAGTTTCATCGCTCGTCGTCCAGAGGATATCATTGTTCTGCATCTCCTTATCAAATATACGTCGTAAAACTGGAAGTCGCGTTAAATAATTAAATACTCTAAATATTCCATGATATTTATTTAATGGAAGGGGAATAATTTTTATTCTATCACTGTTATTAAACTGTATATTGTATCTATTCCGTGTCAAAACAGTAACGTGATGTCCCAGCTCAGCTAAAATAGCTACAATATTCCTCACGGGAGGACAAGTTCCTATGTCTCCCACATGTACGACTAAAATGTTCATATGTCATCTCCTCGTATAATCAAAATATAGCTGTTAGATAATAACACCCTGTTGTCCAAAATCAAGTACAAATCCTTCCAAGATAATTGCCTGTTCATTACTCATATTTTTTCACAAACTCCTTTTAGTCTTTTTTAAGTATATATTCCTCAATAAATCGAGCAGTTTATCATATGGCAAAGGCAGAATAAACAACCGTCTAAACAGTCCGATGTTCCATGAAGTAATAATATCTCTTTTTAACTGTACAGGATGGAGCAGGTATACCCAAACATTCCTTGGTCTGGCTAAATACTGATTACCAGTCTGAATAAATTTATCAATTCGAAAATCCCCCCATAATTTTGCTTCTTTTAATGTAGGAGACAAGCCCATTCGAGCTAACCGAGAAACAGATACTTCTGGTTCTATATCAGGTATTCCGTTCGGATAAACCTCATGATAATATTCTATGAGTTTCTGAGCACCATTCTGATAATCGGCAATAATAGATGATTCATCAACCAATCTTCCATTTTCACTATCATAAATGCATTGCGAACACTCAGGTACGCCTTTTCCTTGCCACATAACAAAACGTTTAGTAGAACCGCATGTTTCACAAAATAACGATTCAATAATACCAGCCACGTTGGAAACTATAGAATACATTTCCTCATTTTTTCCAATATCGCATAAATATCCCTCTGCTTCAATTTCCCCCTTTTGTACAAAAACGGATTTCGGACTTAAGCCGACATAGAAGCCCTTTACCGATGCTTCTATTTTTGCCTCCGCGAGTATTTTTTCCAATGCATATTGAATGGTTCCCTGATATCCGACATCAACAACGGCAATACGTCCATGTATTCCATATGGTTGTAGATAAGCTAATAATGCCTCATATTCCTGACGTGAGTTTATTACCATATCTCCCTTAACGGAGTTAAAAAAACTGATTACAGACGAATTGTCAGTGAATTGCCGCCCAACATACACATAATCCATGTTTAATCCATATTCATATGCACGATTTTTATACTGTTCAGGTTCAAGCCCTATTAAATCTAAAAAACTACGGACCGACATCTTGCCGTTTTTACTGAAATGGCGTGAAGATAAAATTTCATCTAAAGAGGAGGCTTTCCAATATAGCGGAACAGTGAAAGCCCGACGAGATGAATTGATATAATATGTATTAAACTCCGACGTCGCTAAACAGTCAAACGCACGTTTCATTGTATATCCATCCCGTGTTAAAAAGAAAACCTCCGTAATTCCATTATGCTTTAATCGTTCCTTTAACCATTGAGTAAAACCAAGAAGAAGTGGTCCAAACATTTCACAGCCTTGTTTTTCGTATTCATTCATACTATGAGAGCAATTTCTGATACAGGCTGAAAGCGTTCTGTAATGTAACACATTATTCGGTGTAATATTTTTTGGTATCTTGCTCAACTCTTTTTGATCGTTTTTTACATGATTAGCATGAGCCCCCGCACAAATGGCTTGTATAAAATCACTTTTCCAACTATCGCCTATATGCAGCAACTGTGAAGGCT
Source organism: uncultured Lachnospiraceae bacterium (assembly GCA_947623805.1). Taxonomy (GTDB): domain Bacteria; phylum Bacillota; class Clostridia; order Lachnospirales; family Lachnospiraceae; genus COE1. Next base: position 10,142 of record CANQHZ010000079.1, read on the forward strand.
TGATATTCAATTCGTCTATCACCTTATGAAATAGCCTACCATCACGTTTCCGAGCTTCCTCCTCACATGAAACGTATATTTTTTTATAGCCCTGTATATCACACCGCTTTAACATTTGGGCAATAACAGCAATCGGCAAATACATATCTGAAATTAAAACAACTGTTTTTCCCTCAGCAACACATTTACGAAAAAAATCCACAACAGTTGCATTTGGTCGGCAACCGTCAATCTCCATCTGTATTTCCAATTCCATCAACCAATCAGTATATAAACCAAAATCTTCTCGCAATTCATTGTATATATCCGCAAGGCAAGCAGACTGACCTCCGTTTCTAGATTCACAAACCTGATTAGCCCTTATTCGTTTTTCCGCAAAGTTTGATTTGATACCAGCACTTTGATTATATTGCTGCTCCATTAGACCAAATATGTCAGTAGGTACCGAAACACTTCTCTTGATGAGCGTATCAAATATATCAAAAGAAATATATTGGAAGTGTTTGAGTATTTTTTCATTGTTCATTATCTATACATATTCCTCCATCTTCAACTTTTCTACCTCATTTCCCCCACATCGGCTCTAACACACATTCCGGCAGATACTTCTTTGCCTCTGCCAACGCATGCTTTTTCATCTCCAATAGCCTGTCCTTATCATCTAATAACTCTTTCAAATGGTTTAAATATGTTTCATTATTTCAGATAAATTACGTAACGACCTTACACAAATTCCCAATCCATTCTTTTTAACATAATTTGCCAACGCCGATTGTTCCCATACAATAACTGGCACAGACGCAGCGATGTAGAGGGAAAATTTGTGGGGATTATTGTATTTCAAATATTCGCCGAAATCGCCGTTACATGTATCAATTGAATTGCCATCCCATACAAGACCAAACTGTCCGTCCAGATGTGAGATTAATTCGTCCGAAGAATACTTTCCACGATACATGACATTTTCAGTTGAATCTCCAATATAGTTATTCCCAAACAAATCAAAATTTACATTTTTCACTTCATTCAGTAGATAGATATACCCGCATTTCTCTCTTGTAAGACTTCCCGCAATAATAACCGTTGGATTTGATTTATAAATTCTTTCACATACAGGGCCATTATACAAATAGTCGAAAATGCCAAGCACAGAATATCTATCAAATGAATGCGCTTTTTTTAGCATCGCCAGCATATTTTTATTATGGCAGATTGCACAGTCAACCCATGACCATGACTGAATCTCTCTAGCAAGAATTTTTTGATTATCATCAGGTTGACTAACCCTCTGTCGCAACGCAGGAACATCGTGAATCAGCATTGTTACCTGATATTTCTTCATCTTCTTCCCAAACTGTAATAATCGCAAAAACAGATGATTGACCCAGCTGGGATAATACGGATACTGGATAAACAGCTTGTCCTTCCTGCCCGCATGGCAAACCGTCCTAAAACAGCCATAAATCATTTCGCATATAATATATGGCTTAAAATAGCCGTTATGAAAAAGAGTAATCATCTTATATCCTGCCTGAACCGCGATTTCTTTAGCATCCATTCTGGCTTTTGCAGCATTATACTTCTGCTTGGATGCGGTTTCACATAAAATATAATTCATTTAATTTCTCCCAACGCATTTTTTCATCTGTGCTGACGCGTTTAAGTATTCTCACTGCCATGATTTCCAGACTCTCACTTGTATCACGCATGACAAAATCAATTTTTCGAGATTCAGCATCTGCTCATTATATCTAAAATCCGTCATACTGTCGTATGAATCATTCTCTGGCTTCTATATCCCCAATATCCTCTTTCGTGCCTTCTTTAAAATCTTCACCAAAAAATTATCTGAAGATGCAGTAGGACATAACCCTTCTTGTACCAAGTAATTATTTAATTCATTTTTTATCAATTTTCCTTCATCACCGATTTTTTTATTTTCAAAAAACAATTTTTTGTATATTTTAATTCTATTAAATATCGTATAGAAAAAGGTACGTCTGGAAAGTTTCACATGCTTTTCGCATTTATTTATTATCTTATCCGGAATAATTATAAATTTATCGCCTGGTTTTTCCTCACTCACCTGCATTCTTCTTTTTTGATAATGCACATACATAAATTCCTTTTCTTCATTTAAATCATTGTACCCAACCAATTTCCCATTATCCCAAACAAATCCCCATGAACCATTTTTATCGCCAACGGAGAAAAATTTGTATTTAGACGTTACGTCTGCTAATACATTTCCTAAAGAAATTACCTTAATGCCTGCCTGATGGCATCTCACTTCAAAACCTGCAATCTCATCAAAATACCAGCAAAAATCAGAAGTAAATACTTTTTCGACTGTGAGCGGATATCTAAAACCCTGTAAACTTCTAAACGGTATAGAACACAATTCTTCAGTATTTTTTATTAACCTAAAATGACCATACTTTCCTATCACCTTTTCCCCATTATTAAGATATGGTTTTATAAACTTCAGAATATCTCCAAAAATCAAATCGCAGTCTGCATAACCCCAATAATCATATTTTTCCAACAATTCTTTAAATACAATCCCCCAAAATGGTCTATATTCAGCAATTTTATAGAATCCTTTTGTAATTGGAAAATCAAATATTTCCTGTACTTTTTTCCAAAACTCTTCAACAGACATACACAAAAATTTGATATTATTGTATTTTTCATAAGGTTTAATATCAGCGTTCGTCGGGATGTAAAAATCTATACCCGTGTTTTTTGAGGCGGATTTCATCCAATATGGAAAATAATCTGGTAACCCCCCCCCCACAGGAACAAAATACGAAACAAGAATCGCCACCTTCATAATTTTCTCCTTATCACCATTCTATCCAACAGCCAAATTGTTTTTGTTTTCCAAAATCTCTTCCCACATTGGTTCCAGCACACATTCCGGCAGATACTTTTTTGCCTCCCCCAGCGCATGTTTTTTCATTTCCAACAGCATATCCTTATCATCTAATAATGCTTTTAAACAATTCAAATATGATTCCATGTTATGATTGTCCTCTTCTATTAAATATCCGTTATATCCGTTTTTAATTACATCTAAGAAGGATTCCCTCTTATTTGCCAAAACCGGTATACCTGCCGCCATCGCATCCAAAAATGTACCTGGAAATCCTTCTCCTTCATGCCGCGTCGGAAACAAAAGCAAATCATATTTCTTCAATACTCCCAGCGCTTCGTCACATTCCACCTTTCCGCAATATCGAACACTCCCGTAGTCTGCCTTCTGCAACAAATCTTCAAATTCTGCCCGATACGTTTCTTCAATCGGTCCGAATATATCAAGCTTCACTTTCCTACTGCCCTGCTGCCGATTAAATTCTTCAACTATAGCAACTGCTGTATCGATTCCCTTATCCTTTACAACCCTTGAAAAAGTACACAGACGCAATGTATCATCTTTTTGAAATTCCTGCACCAACTCCCGCTCTGGCAAAATCTCCATCCGCTTAAAATTGGGCTGATACTCTGCATTTTTCAATCCTAATTTCTGATACTGCTTCACCATAAATTGTGATTCCGCATAAATTTTTGTTACTTTCTTTTCCCATCTGAGCCTGCACTTTTTTTCTGCTACATATTGGGGACGTATTCCTCCAATCACGACTTCGTACAGCTTTCTATGAAAGAATATGTTAAGGAATAATATAACTGGCAATATCTTAAAATATCCAGAAGATGCCAAAATAATCACGACATGCTTCGAGCGTTTCATTACATCAAAAATATTCATGAACAGCTTTATATAATTCATTTCAAACACGTCTGCCTGATTAACAGCGCCAAATTTTTTCTGCATTTCCTGATACAGTATTCTTGTCTTTGTCGCCTGTCCGCCAATTTTGTCTCCACAAAAATTTCCTATCACACCAACACGATCCATAAATATTTTCTGTATAACCTCTAATTACTTTTCAGAAACCACATACCTTAATTTCCCATTTTTTGTCCGCTCAATCTTATCTGTATACACTATAGAGTAATCTACCCTGCCCTTTAACCTTTCATATGCAAGCCTGCGGATATTTTTTCATCCCGCTCTGTGCAGGCATCTGATTTCACAATATGAATTTCTACTTTTCCATTTCTCTTATTTTTAGCTCAAGCTTATCGGTAGCCTTTGCTCTATAATTCTATATTTACCATTTGTGCCAACAGGTAAATCATTCACTACTTGAATGTCAAATCGAATCTTCCCAGCTACCTTTTCTTCAAAAAGTTTTATGATACTTTTTGCGTCTGCATCTGAATAATCTTTATTAGGCACAACCAGCATCATAACAACTCCCACCTGTTCTTGAATAAGCTTATATCTAACAATATGGTCAAATTCTGCCGAGTGAATGTTAAGCGCCGTCAAAGACACATATGCACCTTCATTGTTTATAAGCATATCCTGATGCCATCTGCCACTTACACCATCTAAGCAAAGATGTGGACGTCCGCATGAGCATAACATGTTTTCTTCCCATGCCGACATATCGCCTGTTCTGTATCGAATTAATGGCATAGCCTCATTTAAAAAACCAGTACCTGTGATTTCTCCCTTAGTTCTCTGTTCTCCATTCCTGTCAAGCAACTCACAGTACCCATATAAAGGCTCAACATGATACATTGTAGATTTCTCACATTCTCCTGCTATTACAAGTCTTTCAGAATGTCCATAAAATGAAAATACACGAACACCAAATATTTTTTCGACAAAGTCTTTTTGCTCTTGTAAAACATTCTCACTTATAGCAAGAATGCCTTTGAATTGGTGCCTAAGCCCTCCATTTCTGAAAGAAATATATTTTGCCAGCACAACAATTGCCGACATATAACCGTGTATAAACTCAGGTTTATATTTCTCTATTGCTATGCAATAATCCTCCAAATTTTCTTCTGTCATATTAAAAATATCACAGCTCAATTCTCTCCGTAAGGAATCATAAAATAAGTGCGGATTTAATTTATTTGGATGTAACTTTTTTCCTCTAAGAATCAGCCTGCTACTGTCGGGTTTACATCCTATTCGTGACCAAATATGCATCACATACGCCCATTCAGTCATTAAAATTGACTGTTTCTGATAAAAACCTACAGGATTTCCAGTAGAGCCTGATGTTGTTATATACATCAAGTCAGATGGCTTATATTCGTCAGAGATCATTTCACTTATATTTGCCCGAACTTCTTCTTTATCTATTGTCGGAAGCTTAGTTATATCACTTACATTCTGAATTGCTTTAATATTTACACCATACTCTGCATATTTTTTTCGGTAATATGGGACATGTTTTACCGTATAATGAACCATAAACTGAAATCGCTCATTGACTATTTCATCTATTTTTTCTTTCGGTAAATATTCTGTCTGCTTTAACAGTTTTAAAGTCATGTTAAAGTCTTTCCCATATCTGATATATGTTGGAAACATATAGTAAATAGAGGATGCTGACTTAAGCATCCAAGCAGGAAACTTATCATAGTTATTTTTAACAAAATAAAATACTGACATTTTTATCACCTAACGAATAATTATCTTAACAGATTTTAATCACCATCCGGTTTAATCTTATTTCCGTTCCCATCTCTCATATACAATATTCTGGCTGGAACTCCCCCTACGACAGCGTTAGACGGCACATCATTAATCACAACAGCATTTGCACCGATAATCACATTGTCTCCGATTACAATATTTCCAAGAACTCTCGAACCAGACGAAATCTGAACATTGTCTCCGCTCACCGGCACATTGCCCCGTATGGCATTAAACTCCGAAATCCTCCTATTACTCCCGCCTGCGCCGCCTCCTATGGTTACATTCGTGCCAATGGAACAATTTTTACCTATCACCGCCTCTGAATGGATTACTACTCCCATTCCCTTATATCCCAAAATCGTTCCCTCGCCAATTTTTGCCTTATATGGCACAAAACTGTTATGCACCAAATAAATCCAGCTTCTGATAAGCCATGCAACCGGTTCTAAATGATGCAGATAACACCATTTTGCCTTGCGGTACGCATTGATTGCATTAAGCTTATTTTTACGTCTGTCTGTCTGTCTGTCTGTCTGTCTGTCTGTCTGTCTGTCTGTCTGTCTGTCTGTCTGTCTGTCTGTCTGTCT
>CANQHZ010000080.1 GCA_947623805.1 uncultured Lachnospiraceae bacterium
TCTGACATATTTTTTTTCATAGTCTTTCACCAAACCTTTCCTTTAAGATTTTCCTTGCCCTTAAAAGGCGCTGTTTGACGGCTGCGGGCGTAGTGCCCAGCATTGCGGCTGTCTCTTTTACGGAGTAGCCCTCAATATAGTGCAGGACTATGGGCACTCTGTAGCTTTCGCCCAGCTGCATTATTTCACCAAACAGCTCGGAGTTTTCCAGGCTGCTGATGTCTGCGTCCTGCGCTGGTTCAAAATAATCCTCGTATTCGACTGTATTTTTGCGCGAGCGGATTAGCCTGTAGCACTCGTTTAAAAGTATGCGTGTAAGCCATGTGTTGAAAAATTCAGGTTTTTTAAGGCTTGGCAGATTTTTATATGCGAGCATAATCGCGTTCTGCATGGCATCTGCGCAGTCATCGTCATTTTTCAGCACGGCTATGGCAGTGTGGTACATGCTTTTTTCAAGGGCAAGTATTTTTGTGGTGAACTGCTCCTTAGTCATTGGGAACCCTGCTTTCTTAGCTGCCATACTCCATTTTCTGTGTTTTGTGGCTAAATACGGCAATATGGCGCGCTATGTTATTTAGTTTTTGTTTTTATGTAGGTTTTTGCTCAATCGCGATTGAAGCTTTTTGGTGTGTACATATATTAGATGTTTTTGAGCAGAAAAAGGTAACATTGGTATTTATCATAAAACAAAAAAACGCCGGCAGGCAATATCTGTTTTTGCTGGCGTTTTTTTGTACTTTCAAAAAGCTTGTTTATTTAATTGATTGCGTGCACGTACTCTTTGCTTACGTAGCCTTGGATTGTTCTGCCTTGGCTTTTGGCCGATACTTTGTAGTAGCCGCCCTGCTCAGATAGTATGTCCGCTATTTTGGGCGCGCCTGGCAGAGTTATTACTGCAGCTGCTGACGCCTGCGCGCTTATGCTTGAATAGCCTGCGGCTGCTATGCCCATTACGGCAGCTAATGATAGCGCCGCGAATAATTTTTTGCTCTTTTTCATGCTTTTACCCCCTTTCCAATTTTATTTATCTATGTACTCTTTTTTTACATAGCCTTGTATTGTTTCGCCGTCATTTTCTGTTGATATTTTATAAAAATCACCGTCCTCTGAAAGCATTTCAAAAGTTACCAGCCTTCCTTCTGGAAGTACGCCTATTACCTCGGCTGTTTCTGAAGGCGTCTTGCGTACCTCAATCACGTCTGTATTGACTACTCCTGATATGAACATGTCACCAGTCGGCGTGTCTGTCTGCGGTATCCATATGCCGTCCTTGCCGTAGGGCTGTATCATCTTTACGCTTAAGCTTTTGTGGTCGAGCTCGAATGTAAATGTGACTTTCGCGCTGTTTTCGATATCGTCATAATAGACTGTCGTGGCGTCAACTTTGTTTGGATTGTCCAGTATGTTTAGCAGATTTTTTGCGGCCTCAGCGGGGTGCAGCAGCTCTTTCTCCATTATGCTGTTTTTCAGGCTTTCGCCCACACCGTTTGCCGTGTAATCCATAGTGGTGCCGGTTATAATTCCGTCGGGATATGCCTTGTAAAATTCCTCTGATGTGCATATCGCGTCGAGGATTTCAAGGTTTTCGGATTTTATGACAATATTGTCATTTTTTGTTTCAAAGCCAAGCTCCTCGCGCCATACAGCCACGTGCGGGTCGGATGTCCATGCGTAGTACAATATTGTCGCCGCGCTGTCGGTAAGGTCTATTATGCGGTAACTGCCCTCCTGCTCCCACGGCCACGGGCTTGACCAGCCAAAAGAAACGTAGCTGTCTCCGTTGTCATTTATGCCTTGTGTAAGCAGCTCTTTTTCGCCAAATTGGGCGCACACATTTTCGTCCGCCATCTCGGCGATTACGCTGCCGTTTCTTGCGCAGAATGCCTCTGCCCATGTTTCTATCTGGGACTGCTGTATGCTTTTAGTATCAGTGCTTTCTGTGCTGGCTTCCACTGGTCTTTTCTCAAGCTGATTAGAGTTGCTCGCGTCAGATTTGGCATCAGCGCTTTTGGTGCTGGTTTCCGCCGGGGCTAATGTGTCTGTAGTGACAAGCTCGCTTACTGTTACTGTATCACTGACAGTTGTGTCATTTTTTTGCTGTGTCATAAAGCATATCGGTATAATCACGCATACCGCCACGGCTACGACTATTATCCAGAAAGTGGGTTTTTTGTAATCCAAAATATTTTTTATGCGTGCCTTTATGCCGACTTCGCCAAATGCTATGGGGCAGGCGGCGATTGTCTTCCTGCTTACCGAGCAGGCAAGAAGTGCCTCGGAATACGCGCATCTGTTGTCTGCTCCGAGCCTGCGGATTACCTTTTCGTCGCACGCAAGCTCTATGTCCCTGCATAGCAGGCAGTAAGCTATCCATATCACGGGATTGAACCAGTATACTGAAAGGAGCAGATATGCAATCGGCTTGATTAGATGGTCGTGGCGTTTCCTGTGTGCGTTTTCGTGGAGCGCTACATATTTCAGGGTGTCTTCATCTATACCATATGGCACATATATCTTAGGATTTATCAGTCCCAGCAGAAAAGGCGTGCCGATTACGTCTGTGCGGTATATCCTGTCGCCGTCAATTTCGTATGGTACGGCGTCGCGTACCTTATGCTTTAAGCGCAGGGTGGTAAATACAAGGTATGCGCACATTACAGCTATTCCTATTATCCAGATACAAGAGGCTATTGCTATGGCCGTCTGCATTGGATTGGCGCTGTGTTCAGATTGTGGTGCCATATTCTGCTGCAGGTAATTATTGACAGATGTGTCAACTATTTGGGCGCCTGTGTTGATATGCGGCGCGTCTTCATATATTATGTCGGCGGGTATCGGTTGAGCGGCGGGTATCAAACTGAATACGGATTCTATTGAAAATGGAAATACAAGCCGTATTGCCACTAGCAGCCAAAGCACGCAGTACAGCGCCTTAGGAGCACGTTTTAGTATAAGGCGCGCAACTATTATCGCAATTATCAGGTAGCTGGCGGATATGCTTAGGTTTAATACTTTTAGGAAGATTTGCATTATGTTTGTCATTGTTTTCCTCCTGTTTTATGGGCGTTTATGAGCTGCTGGATTTCATTTATTTCCTCGTCCGTAAGGCTTTGCTTTCTTGTGAATGCGGCTATAAAGCTTGGCAGTGAGCCTGAAAATGTGCGGTTTACTATCTCCTCGCTCTCCGCGGACTGGACATCTGCCTTTGACACCAGCGCTGTGACTATGGAGTTTTCGTTTTTTAATACTCCACGCTCGGAAAGGCGACGGATTACCGTGTATGTAGTTGATTTTTTCCAGTCAAGCTTTTCACGACACAAGCGGACCAGCTCGCTGCTTGTGACAGGCTCGTTTTCCCATAGGATTTCGCAAAAGCGGTATTCGCTTTCAAAGATTTTCGGTGTCTGCATTTTTTCCTCCATTTCTGCCGGTTTAGGCGGCATTGGTTCTTTGTTTTAATTTGTGTTAATGCGTGTTTTGATAGGACTGTTTTTTTATTTTTACGTTTTGAATTTCGAGTGTTGGTTTAATGCATTAGACTGCGTTGTGATTTTAGTCTAATGGATTAGACCAAATTTGTCAAGAGGGAATTGAAAATTTTCATTTTTCTTGTCAAAAAGCCTTATATATGCTAGAATATAGCCGACATATTTTTACAAATGGAGGGCTAATTTTATGAAGAAATTTTTTGATGAATTTAAAAAATTTATCAGCAAGGGAAATGTCATGGATATGGCTGTCGGTATCATTATAGGCGGCGCATTTACGAGCATTGTGTCATCGCTTGTAAATGATATAATCAACCCTTTGCTCGGGCTGTTCGGCGGCATGAATTTTGACCAGCTTGCGTGGAACATTACAGGCGACGTGACTCTTTATTATGGAAAGTTTATCACGGCTGTCGTTAATTTCCTGATTATGGCGCTTATTGTATTTGTTCTGGTAAAGGCTATGAATTCGGCTATGTCACGTTTTCAAAAGGAGGAGCCGCCCAAGGCGCCCACTACCAAAAAATGCCCCTATTGCCAATCGGAAATTGCCATCGAGGCTACGCGATGCCCGCACTGCACTTCCGTATTAGATGAGCCTGAAATTCTCTCATAGACTGTTTTATGGAGCAGTTTATCGTGATTAAATAAGGGGGAATATTCAATGCGTAATATCATAGGTTTTCACAATCCTGATGAGGCTTACGGGTATTTGAGCAATTGGTATCTGAGTGATTTTAACGCGGGCGGAGTGCGTTTTTCTTCTATGGAACAGTTTATGATGTATCATAAGGCGCTTGTGTTTAAGGATTCCGATACGGCAGGGCAGATTTTAGATACTGATGATGTTGGAAAAATAAAGGCGCTTGGGCGTGCGGTATCGAATTATGATGATGCCGTGTGGAACGGGGTGCGCCAGATTGTGGTTTTTGAGGGGCTTTGCAAAAAATTTGGACAGAATGAGGAGCTGGGAAAGCAGCTTATTTCCACGGGTGATGCCGTATTGGCGGAGTGCGCTGTTCAGGACAAAATCTGGGGCATCGGACTGTCTATGAAAGATGAACGGCGCTTTGATATGCGCGAATGGAAAGGGCAAAATCTTTTGGGCTTTACGCTGATGATTGTGCGAAGCAAGCTTGCAAAAGGTTAAAATCATAGATAAAATCCCTGTTTTACAGGGATTTTGTTATGTTTAGATAATACGATATATCATAGTCAAAGCACTTCACAAAAAGTTCACAAAAATTGTTAGCACTCGCCCTTGACAAGTGCTAACAATAGTGTTATAACACATATAGAACAAAGGAAAGGAAACAAAATTCCCAAACATCCCCTGTTCCAGTTGACAAATAATTTAAAAATTTTTTAATAGGAAAAGGAGCGATGACTTATGATGACACCTAGTATTTTTGGAGAAAACTTGTTTGATGATTTCTTTGATGACTTGTTTGAATTTCCTTCATTCAACGACAGGGAAATGCAGAAGGCGCAGAAAAAGCTGTACGGACGCCATGCGGCAAATATGATGAAGACTGACGTGCGCGACCACGATGACCACTATGAGGTAGATGTGGAGCTTCCGGGCTTTAAGAAAGAGGAGCTTTCGCTTGAATTGAAAGACGGCTATCTGACAATCAGCGCGGCAAAGGGGCTTGATAAAGACGAGACTGAGAAGAAGACAGGCAAGTTTGTCCGCCGCGAGCGTTATGCGGGCAGCATGAGCAGGTCCTTCTATGTAGGAGAGGATATAAAGCAGGAGGATATACATGCCAAATATGAGAGCGGCGTACTGAAGCTTTCTATCCCCAAGATGGAGCAAAAGCCGCCTGTCGAGGAAACAAAATATATTGCAATTGAGGGTTAATGCAGAATGATAGCAGCCCGAAACAGTATAGCTTCTACTGTTTCGGGCTGTTTTATTATGTCTGCGCTGCCATTCATCCGTCGATTTTAGGCTATTTTATTATGATGTCTTCACCAATATTCAATCGTTGCGCCGAACTGTTTTTATAATGTCCTCGCCACTATTCATTTTCTGTTTTCAGGCTGTTTTGTTATGATATCTGCGCCACTATTTCTGCCGTAGTTTTTGGTCTGTTCATTGTGTAAATGTGTATGCCGTCCACGCCGCGCTCTTTCAAGTCAAGGATTTGGCGCACCGCATAATCAACACCCGCCTTGCGCATATCCTCTTTATCGGCGCCGTACTTTGCAATCATATCTTCAAGCGCCTTTGGAACGCTTGATCCTGAAAGGTTGACGCTTTTTCCTATCTGCTTTGCGCTCGTAATCGGCATGATGCCTGCGCAGATTGGCGCTGTAATCCCGAAAGATTCCGCCTTTTCCCTAAAGCGGTAAAAAATATCGTTGTCAAAGAAAAGCTGCGTGACGAGAAAATCAGCTCCCGCATCGACTTTTTCCTTTAAATGGCGTAAATCGCTCTCAAAGCTCTCAGCCTCATAGTGCTTTTCAGGATAGCAGCCGCCCGCGATTGACAGTGACGTATTTGCCTTTAAATAGCGTATCATATCAGTGGCATACAAAAATTCCCTGCTTTCAAACTGCTCATCGCTCATAGTCTTTGGTCTGTCCCCGCGCAATGCCATGACATAGCGTATGCCCTCTTTCTCAAGTAACTCACAATTCTTTTGAAGATCCTCACGCTTAAAGCCTACGCATGTCATGTGCGCCATTGTGTCAATGTTGAGCCTGTGCTGGATATACGCCGCCATCTCAACCGTTTTGCCCGCGCTTGAGCCTCCCGCGCCATAGGTGCAGCTTATAAAGTCAGGCTGCAGGGCGGCAAGCGCATCGAGCTTTTCAAAAACGGCGTTGAACTCGTCCTCCGTCTTTGGCGGTGAGACCTCAAATGAAAGGGTTGTCTTTGTTTTATTTAATAAATCAGCAAGCATCTTATTTTCCTCCAATAAAAATCAAATATGCTGAATATAAGTATAGTCCACCTTGATATTTTTGGAAAATATAAAAAAATATTATTTTGCCATAGATTAAAGCTATGGCTGTTTAAGACTTTCAAAAGGCAGCATAAACAATGAAATTTATAAAATTCGCCAGTTTTTTACGTCTCATCATCTGCGCTTATATGCCTCTCCAGCGCTTCTATATACGCCTGCCCGTATATGCTCAGCGGTATATCATTACGCGTGATTGTCCCTATACGCATATACTCGTCTACCTCGAGCGGCTTTGCTATGATGCTCTCACCGTTCAGTCTTCGACTTATTACGCCTGAACTCACCGTATAGCCGTTCAAACCTATCACAAGATTGAAAAGCGTCGCCCTGTCCCTCACCTTTATATTTTTGCTCCTGCCGAGCGTACTCAATATCTCCTCTGAAAAATAGAAAGAATTGTACTCACCCTGTTCAAATGAAAGGTAGGGATATTCCTCCAAATCCTTTAACTCCAGCGTTTCCCTGCCCGCAAGCGGATGCTTTGAACTTATGAATACGTGTGGCTTGGCGACAAAAAGCTCATCAAACTTCAGGCTGTTCTGCTTTATCAGCCTTAAAATAATCTCCTCGTTTTTGGCAGACGTGTATAAAATTCCAATTTCGCTTTTCAGCCTGCTTACGTCTTCTATAATTTCGTGTGTCTGCGTCTCTCTGAGTGTAAAATCGTAGCTTTTTGCGTCAAATTGGCGTATGACGTCAACAAAAGCGTTTACCGCGAATGAATAATGCTGGCATGACACGGAAAAGCGCGGACTATGTCGGTCCGTGCTTTTGAATTTTTCCTCCAATAAATTTGCCTGCTCCAAAACTTGTCTTGCATAGGACAAAAACGTATCACCTTCGTTTGAAACGTTAACACCCTTACTTGTCCTTTTGAAAATCGTTATGTGCATCTCTGTTTCCAGCTCTCTGACAGCTTTAGTCAGACTTGGCTGTGAGATAAAAAGTCTTTTGGCGGCCTCAGTGATATTGCCGGTTTCCGCTACCGTGACTACATATCTTAGCTGCTGTAAGGTCATTTTTCCTCCGCTTTTGCTTCTTTAGCTTCCTCTGCTTCTTTTTCTTTCTTTTCCTCGGGCGTTTCTTCCTCAACTGCGTCTTTTTGCTCCTGCGCCTTTTCCTCCTGCTCTTTTTCCTCGGGAGTCTTGTCTATGTCGTTTCGCTCGTCAATAAGCTTTTCTACCTCGTCTTCAAGCTCATCGGAAGCCTCGCTAATCGGCTCCTGCCTTGCTTCTCCAAGGACTGCGCTGTCTGCGGCCATCATCATGCTGTCCTTCGTCTCCTGAAATCCTTCAAGCGGATTGTCTGATATGCGCTTTAGCTTAGCATCGCGCACCGCCTGCAAAAGATACAGCCCATTGCTGCGGTATCTTTCAACGTCCCGATAAACTGTCCCCATTGCCGCCTGAAAATCCTCCGCCTCAGCTTTTGCGTCGTCAGTAAGCCCATCTTTGCCAAGAGCATTGCTTATGTATTCGCTCTCGCTCAATGTCTCCTGCGTGATTGTATTTGCGAGCTTGATAAGCCTGTGTCCCTCTGCGCTAAGCTGGTCAAACTCATTATCTACGCCCAAATCGCGCTTTATGGTGGCTGCGTTAAACTGCGCCGCTGAATTTTTAATCGTGTCACCTGCGGAATTTCCCGTTTCAGACTCATCTGCGCCGCTTTTGTCATTCTCATCTGCGCCCTCGCGCTCCTCCTCGGATTTTTCAGCCTCCTCCAAGGTCTTTAAGAATGTCCAGAGCTCGCGGTTTTTTCCGTCTATTTCCTCCTGACACTCTGCGGACTGCATTGCGGCAAGCTCCTGCGCTTCCTTGGCGTATTGCTTGTTCGCTTCCTCCTGAGCCGCCTTCTGGTCGCGCATCGCCCCGAGCAGCTCCTGTTCCTTCTCGATTGTCTCCTTGTCGGGACTTCTGTTGAAGGATTTGTTTAAGGCATCTAATTCCTTATTTATATCCTTTAATTTTTCACGGTATCCTTCCATGGTCTTTTCATTCTGTGCAGCCTCTTTGTTCTGGCGCAGCACAAGCTTCTGTACTGCGGCACCTTGAACGCTTGTTTTTGACTGCCCGCCGTTTTGCCTGCTAAGCTTTCGCCCTTCATTTGAAATTGAAACTCTGCACTGTGGCATATACGCGCTGTTTGCTGGCTGGGCGGCATTTCCTTGAATGCTGCGCGCCATTATTGTATTTGCCGCATTTATTGTGATTGGCTTTATCTGCATACTAATCCCCCATTCTTGATGCACCTGCAAATTTGTATCCTAAGCACAAATTTGCATTCCTTCCCTGCCCGTTTTGGCGGCATTACCTTCGCCGCCTTAGAATTTCTTAATATTTTGCCCTATCAGGCACACGCTTTTCACTCGTAACATTCCATAATTATAATAAAGCATTTCTAATAATTATATCGGACAGCCGCTTATATTTTATAACATTTTTCATATTAATTTTTCCATAACCTCGTAGACAAGCACAGCGCCATTCTTTACCGTATAACGCTCATGCCTTATTGTGGAAAAACCGAGTTTCTCGTAAAACTGCACTGCTGGTAAAGAAGCGTCAATATAAGCTTTGTCATATTTACTGCCAATCTGTTCTTCTATGTTTTTCATGATAAATGTGCCATATCCCTTTCCCTGATGCTCAGGCAGCACATAGACACGCGTGATATGTTTTTCTGCAAAGCAGCCTGTTGCAACTATTTTTCCCTCTATTTTCTGCACACCCACGCGGCCATTTTTTATATCCTTTGATATCGCCTCCATGCTGTGAAGCCCGCGGAAAAAATCCACAATCTCAGCGGGATAATACTTAGGATATATCATTTCTATTGTATGCTGCACTACATTGTACACCTCTTGTAAATCCTCTGCTTTTGCCAATTCGTATATCATAATGTCCCTTCCCCAAAAATAACACGCTTATTATTCGTTTATGTTATTTCAAAGCAAATCACAGCCAGCCCGATATTATTATGCCAAAATGCAAGAGTTGTCCGTTTTGTCCAATATATTTCATCACAATTTCACAATACATATCATTACAGGCTACAATACTCCCCTCTTTCCAATATACGCGCACAGCCCCACAATAAACGCAAAATCAACGACAAGCACTGCCCCGATAGCGCTCATGCCGTAGTAAATATTTGCGGCTTCAGCTATCCTGCCGATTACTGATGGCATCACAATCGAACCGATGCTTGCGAATGTCAGTATAAAATTCCACGCCATAGGATAACGCTGAATAAGTCCGCCTGTAAATGACACGGTTGTCGGATATACTCCTGCCATGCTGTAGCCAAATCCCATAATCCCTATTACAATCCAAAGCGTACTTCTGCTAAAAATGAGCAGCAGAAAGAATAAAATCATGCCTATCCCCATAACAGGCAAAAGCTTTTCTTTTTTCACCTTGGTCGAGGCAAATGCCGTCGTAAGACGCCCCGCGAGAATCATAATCCACAGCACGCTTGCCGTAATTTGTGATAATGCCTCATCAAGCAGCCCCGTATCTTTAAAATATGTCACCATCCACCCTATTACCCCCTGCTCCGCGCACAGGTAAAAAAACAGAGTAAACGTACATATATAAAACAATGGCATTTTGAAAAAAGCAAAGCTCCCGCCGCCATTTCCATTCTTTTCCAGGCAATCATTTCCCACGGGCATTATAAAATATAAAATCCAGCTCAGCACTCCCATAACAAGCATAAAATATACCGCATATATCCAGCCGCTCTCCTGCGTCATAGTTAAGAGCGTCAAAATAATAGGAAACAGAAACGCGCCGATTGAAAACATAGCATGCAACCCGTTGATTGTCCACGCCTTTCCAGGCGCGAGGCTGTT
The DNA here is from genome assembly GCA_947623805.1 of uncultured Lachnospiraceae bacterium. Classification (GTDB taxonomy): domain Bacteria; phylum Bacillota; class Clostridia; order Lachnospirales; family Lachnospiraceae; genus COE1. Next base: position 10,317 of record CANQHZ010000080.1, read on the forward strand.
TACTGATGCATTGCAGAAATTGCTGGTAGCTCCCCTTGCAAGCCCTGTCAGAAGAAATGCCAGCGCAAGCGCAAAGCGGCTGCTCCCAAATATTATAAGCAAATATGCCGCAGCAAAGAACGTGTCAAAAATCAGTATGCTTTTTTTCCTGCCTATAAAAATAGGCAGAGTTCCGCCTGCAAAGCTGGAAATAAGATTGCCAACCGAATGAAGGCTCACAAGCATTCCGCAGAACGCGTAATCAAGCCCCCTCGCATCGCGGATAAACGGCAGAAGCGAGCCGACTGACAGCGCCAGCATGCCGTTTATTACAAATACGCCGTATGTAAGCCAAAACTGCTGTTTTTTTGTTTTATCCTTTAGAAAGTCCATGAATCCCTCCATTTTAATGTTTACTGTCAAAAATCATCCCATGCCCAGCCTCGCATATTCCTCATAGCGCTTATTCAGGTTTTTTATTATATGCCGCTTTGGGCTGCTATCTGCCGCCTGATTACATTTTATGATTTTATCCGTACTTTTGCAATAAATTTTTAGATTGCAAAATCCATTGAGAATCCATTGAAAATCCATATAAAACTTTTCTTGCAATCCTGCGTAAATGTGGTATAATGATTTTTAGATTTGTGATACAAGTCTTTGGGGATATAGCTCAGTTGGGAGAGCGATACGTTCGCAACGTATAGGTCACGAGTTCGAGTCTCGCTATCTCCATTATCTAAATAAAGATTAAAAATTCAAGGCGCATATGCTGCCTTGAATTTTTATTTTGCCTTATTATTTTCTTATAAAAATCATGTCAGTCAATTCAGTCAGGCAGTTTTTGGATATTTTCTACAAATATTCTTTGTAATAAATCCCTATTTTGTCAAATTTAACTATTTAATCAATTCGACGCCAAGAAAGTTTTGGTAAACTTGTCCCGCTTTCCCTAGACATTCGACATATTTATGTGATAAAATTCCAATTAAGGACAAAAACTCTACGGAAAGGAAGCATCACCATGAAAAATCTAAAAATGGGAATCAAGCTGAACATTATTGTAATCATAGCCCTGATAGCTGTGGCGGGCGAAGTCTTTGGCGGTATCAGCGGAATGAACAGAATCGCAAACCACGCGCTCGAATCGCAGGAAAAGCAAATACTAAGCGATTACGACAACGCCATCAAGGAACAGGTGGACAACGCAATCACAATGCTGAGCGTGTACAATTCTATGTATGAAAACGGCGAATGTACTCTCGAGGAGGCGAAAAAACAGGGCGCTGACATGCTTCGGGAGCTGCGCTATGGCGACAACGGCTATTTCTGGGCGGACACTTATGACGGCACAAATGTCGTACTTCTTGGCAACGATACGGAGGGTACAAACCGTTACAATGCCGTTGACGTAAACGGTACGCCGTTCATACAAAATATCATCAAGACAGCCCTCGACGGCGGCGGCTTCAACGAATGGTATTTTCCAAGAGAGGGACAGACTGAGGCGGAGCCTAAGCGCGGCTACAGCAAAGCGTTTGAGCCGTTTGAATGGGTTATCGGCACGGGTAATTATATAAATTACATAGATGAGATTATAGCGGCGGAGCGCGACGCTACAGAGAAAATTAAAAACCAGCAGATTGCCATTGTCACTGTCGGCGCAGTAATCTGCATAGCTTTGGTATTTATCATAACAGTTTCAATCATAAGGGACATTACAAAGGCGATGAAGATGATGGTGGCGTTTGCGGGCAAGCTTGAGCAGGGCAACTACAGCGAGCGCATACCCGAAAAACAAGCAAACCGCAAGGACGAGTTCGGGCTTCTCGCAAGGGCGATGAACAGCCTTTCCGCCACGTCAGATGACGTACTTGGCAATATCAAGAGTGAAAGCATACACCTCGGGCAGATAGTTGAAACAGTCCGCAATAATGTAGACGAGCTGAATGACGATTTGCAGAGCGTATCGGCAACCACAGAACAGTTTTCGGCAGGAATGGAGGAGACTGCCGCCTCCGCAGAGCAGATTAACAAAATCACACAGGAAATCGGCACTGTTTCAAGAAGCATAGCCGAGCGCTCACAGGACGGCGCAGAAAAAGCAGTAAGCATTCACGAGCGCGCTTTTAAGGCAAAAGAGGAGACGGACATCAACCGCAAAAAGGCAAGCGACATGGGTATGGAAATAAGCGGCAGCCTTACAAAAGCGCTTGAAGGCGCAAAGGTTGTACAGCAAATTGACGAGCTTGCGCAGTCGATACTCGGCATTACTTCACAGACAAACCTGCTGGCGCTCAACGCGTCAATCGAGGCTGCAAGGGCTGGCGAGGCAGGAAAAGGCTTTGCGGTAGTAGCCGACGAGATAAGGAATCTTGCGGAGCAGTCAAAGGAATCTGTTGAAAATATCCAGCGCGTGACGGAGGAAGTAACGCGCGCGGTAGAACACCTGTCAAGCGACGCGGGGCGTCTTCTGAATTTTGTGACAGAGGACATTGTCAAGACCTTTGACGCTTTTGCAGATATTACGGAATCGTACAATTCAGACGCCGCATATATCGACGATATGGTGTCAGACTTCAGCGCAGTCTCGCAGGAGCTTTTAGCCTCCGTGGAAACTGCGGCGGATTCAATTGACGGCGTGAGCAGGGCAGCCGCGGAGGGCGCTACAGGCACGGCAGATATCGCGGAAAAAAGCTGCAATATCGCTGCAAATTCCAACAAGGTCTTGAACGAGGTCAAAGATGCCGAAAGCATATCCGCAATGCTGCAGAACACGGTAGAAAAATTTGTAATCTCAGAAAAATAAACTGAATTTAAAAAGGGCAGCCCGCCTCTTTGCGGCTGCCCTTTATTTTTGCCCTTATTTAATATCATCTAGCCCCATCTGCCTAAGTACCCGCTCAAGCTCTGCCCTGTTTAAGGGGCTGCGCAAGTCATGCCTATGAAGCAGGTTATTGTCAATGCTCTGATTCCAATACGGCTCATTTGAGCCCTGCTCTATGCACGCCTCCAAAATATTTTTATCTACCCCCAGCGACCAGCCTATCCCATTGTTCAAAAAATCGGGCAGCATGTCTTTATCCCGGCGCCCAGAGGCTCTTTTTACCAGCTCATTCCCCTCCAGCGGGATTTCCTTGAATATGCGCCCCATCTGGAATCTAATCACTTTACGGCTGTCTGGTGAAATGCCCTGCCCATACATAATAGGATAGTCCACGTCTTTCTCAGTGATTGGCGCATTGCCGACAATTTCATATTCACCATAGAAAAAGCGGTTGTCCATAATAAACTGCGACGGGCAGCTTTTAAGCGTTTTCAAGATTTCAATATCCATTGACGGATTTGGGGTAATAATATGGTAAACGCTGACAACCAGCGGCTTGCACATGACAATATCCCAAAATTTTTCCCCGTTTTTTCTCATCTGCGCAACATCAAGCAGAATGCGCCCGTAGCCGTAATTTGTGCGGTCTATCGAAAAACGGAAAAAGTCACCCTCCTTAAATTTGCAGCGCCTGCGCTTAGCGTGCGCAAAGGCTTCAATCCGCCTAAGCTCCTCATCATCTGTTTCCGCTATCCATTTGTCAAGAAATGCCTGCAGCTCACTCTCCGACATAAACGGAAGTCCCGCCATTACAGATGAATAGTATGTATGCTGTGTCGTGTAGTTGGCAAGCAGCACAGAACCTGCAAACCGAAAATACGCTCCCTCGGGCGTACATCTCTGCAGATTTACGCCGTTTAGGCGCTTTGGCTTGCCCTTTGCGGTTTTTGGCGCAATCATCGTGCGGTTGTCCTGCGTCTTTATGTGGCAGGTCTGCTCGAGATAGCTGCCGCTATCGTTTACTGTGATATTTTTGCGTAGAATATCGCCATCAAAGTATAAAATATGTTTTCCAGTAGACAATTCAGGCTTTACACTGTTGTTGGGTATCTCCATTCGCTCCCATGCGGGATTGATTGGTTCTAAGCCTAAGTATTTACGCTGTTTGTTTGTAAGCTCCATATGCTTTCTCCTCCGTGCCGCAAAAATTTCAGCCTCGCATTTTTTATATATCCAATGCACTCATTGCTGAATTTTCCTACTTATCATTTTTATGGTTATTCTATCATGTACGAAAGCCGTTTTCAATGAAATTGCTGCATAGAAGAAAAAGACAAGTTTCCTAACCCTTAACTCCGCCCGCGACGAGCCCGTTTTGGATAAATCTCTGCAGGCACATAAATACAATCATAATCGGCAATGAGGAAATTACCGCCGCCGCAGAGAACAATGTCCAGTGAGCCGCAAACTGGTCGCTGATAAAGCTTTGCAGCCCCAGCGCCAGCGTCATTTTCCCAGGCGTCTGCAAAAATATTGACGTAATCACGTACTCGCTGTATGTCGCAATAAACGAAAACAGGAAGATAACCGCAAGCTGCGGCGCCGCAAGAGGCAGGACAATTTTGTAAAACACCTGAAATGAATTAGCGCCGTCAATCATCGCCGCCTCGTCCAGCTCCACGGGCAGCCCATCTATATATGATTTGAGCAGCCATATATTAAACGCGCTGCCTCCCGCCAGCACAAATATCAAGGCTATGCTGCTGTCCACCAGCCCAAACTTATATATAAGAATATAATATCCTGCTACTGCCATACTGTTTGGAAACACCTGCAGCACAAGCAACGCCATCAGCCCGTATTTTCTGCCCGTAAACCTTAATCGCGCAAAGGCATATGCCGCAAGCGAAGTCATCGCAAGCTGGATTACCGCCACGATAAAGCAGAATTTCAGCGAATTTCCTACCCACACAAGGAAGTCGGTTTCCTTAAACAATTCAACATAATGCTCAATGCTTAGTTTTTCAGGAAACAGTGATGAGAGAAAAAAACTGTCGCCCACGGAAAACGACGACATCACGATCCAAAGTACGGGAAACATGACCATGACAATCACTAACCATATCACGACACGGCTAATCCATAAGCTCCTCATATCTGAGGCGGACAATTTTTCTTTTTTCACAACAATCCCCCATTCTTAATGCACAATATGAAAAATTTATTTTTCACACTATTCTTACATTTTGCCATTTCTGATTCAGGCAGTGTTTATGTTAATCGACTTCTTTAAACGAGCCCGACAGGTTCATATTAATCAGTGTAAATGTGCCTACGATAATAAAAATCAACACGCTGAACGTCGCTGACAGCTCATATCGGTTTGTCCATGTAGTCATTTTATATGTCGTGCTTGCCAAAATATCAGTGTAGCCCGCAAATTGATTGTCAGCCCTTGCAGGTCCGCCCTGCGTAATCATATAGATATTTCCAAAGTTGTTAAAATTCGCTGCAAATGACGATATCACAAGCGGTATTGAAAGCCTTGTCACCATCGGAAAAGTGATGCTCTTAAAGCACTGAAACTTTGACGCGCCGTCTATTTCTGCCGCCTCATAATACTCCGTAGAAATCGCCTGAAGTCCCCCAAGGCACACATTCATCATATACGGAAATCCAAGCCATACATTCACGATAATGATTCCCACTCTTGCCCAAAACGGATTGGTAAGCCAAGGAATATTGGCTGCAATGCCCAGCGCATGAAGAAAATTGTTTATTCCGCCGTACTGTTCATTGAGAAGCCCCTGCCATGCAAGTATCGCAATCGTAGATGGCAGCGCCCATGGCACGATTAAAATCGCCCTGTATATTTTCGACTCCTTCATACGCGGATTGTTAAGCAAAATCGCAAGCGCAAGCCCCATAATGTAAGAGCCCGCCGTGCTGAATACGGCAAAACACAAAGTCCAGCCAAGCACTGGGAAAAATACATTCTTTATGCTGCCCGAAAGCACCGTGATGTAATTCTCCCAGCCTATAAATGAAAAGTCATTTAAGTGGTACATATTATAATTTGTAAATGACAAAATCACAGTATATACAATCGGCAGACACGTCACAATCAAAATAGAAATCA
>CANQHZ010000081.1 GCA_947623805.1 uncultured Lachnospiraceae bacterium
TCGTAAAGCTTGCTGACCTTGACTTTTTTCTGCTTGTCAGGGTCGTGGTGGTTGCAGATGACGACCTCCTGATTGACCTTGATGGTGCCGTTGTCAACTTTGCCTACGCCGATGCGCCCGACATATTCATTATAGTCAATAGTGCTGATAAGTACCTGTGTGCCCGCGTCAGGGTCGCCCTCCGGGGCAGGAATATAGTCAAGGATAGTCTCAAACAGCGGCGTCATATCGACACCCTGCTCATTCTCGTCGAGTGATGCTGTGCCCGCTTTGGCAGATGCGTATACAAAAGGGCAGTCAAGCTGAGAGTCGTCCGCGTCAAGCTCGAGGAAAAGCTCCAGCACTTCGTCAACTACTTCGGCAGCCCTCGCTTCGGGACGGTCAATCTTGTTTATGCAGACAATGACGGGCAGCTTTAATTCAAGTGCCTTTCTAAGCACAAACTTAGTCTGTGGCATGGCGCCCTCAAACGCGTCAACCACAAGGATGACGCCGTTTACCATTTTGAGCACGCGTTCCACTTCGCCGCCAAAATCAGCGTGTCCCGGCGTGTCGATAATGTTTATCTTCGTATTTTTATAGGTAACGGCTGTATTTTTGGACAAGATGGTAATGCCGCGCTCGCGCTCAATATCGTTTGAGTCCATTACGCGCTCGGCAACCTCCTGATTTTCACGGAAAACTCCGCTCTGCTTCAAAAGCTCGTCCACGAGCGTAGTCTTGCCGTGGTCTACGTGGGCGATGATTGCCACGTTCCTTATATCTTCTCTTTTCTGTTTCATAAAAATCCTCCATGCCGCCTGACGGCTAAAGATAAAAAGTGCGAAATCACATTATAATAGGAAACCGCGAAAAAACGTCACTTTACAAACTATAGCACCAAACCGGACGTTTTGCAACTCAAATATTTAATTAAAAACAAAAGAAAATGTAGAAAATGGTTGCAATTATTTGAATTTTGTTGTAAAGTTTGACAAAGACGTGTTTTTTGCGATAAGTTATATATAGAAAATGGAAAATTTTACGAATAAAGGAAAATATTGGGAATATATTTATAATACATACCAAAATAAAAATTCTTTTAGTAAAGAAGGGAGAACATATTATGACAGATAAGGTAATTGAAAACAACCAGGTGACTGTGATGGGCGAAGTGGTCAGCGAATTTACGTTCAGCCACGAAATCTTCGGCGAGGGCTTTTATACGGTAGACATTCAGGTGGCGCGTCTCTCTGAATCTATGGATATTATTCCCGTGATGGTTTCCGAGCGCCTGCTCGACGTGAGCGAGGACCATAGAGGAGCTATGGTAGTCGTAAACGGACAGTTTCGCTCTTACAACAGGCACGAGGAGCACAAGAATAAGCTTGTCTTATCCGTTTTTGCCCGCGAGATTGAGTTTGTCGAGGAGATAAACGAGAACATAAAGACAAACCAGATTTTCCTTGACGGCTTTGTATGCAAAGCGCCGGTTTACCGCAAGACGCCGCTTGGACGCGAGATTGCGGATTTGCTGCTTGCAGTGAACCGTCCTTACGGAAAGTCGGACTACATTCCCTGTATATGCTGGGGACGTAATGCCCGCTATGCGGCCAACTTCAATGTAGGCGAGAGGTGCCTTGTGTGGGGACGTATCCAGTCGAGGGAGTACATGAAAAAAATATCTGAGGAGGATTTTGAAAAGAGGATAGCTTACGAGGTTTCGGTAAGCAAGCTTGAAATTCCGGGCAACAATGAGGACAGCAGCGATAGCGGCAGTGAGGGTGAATTTTAAAAATGTTGCAAATTCCGTGGTAGTGTGCTATTATGTTTTGCGTATAGAGATATACGTTTCAGAACAGAAAGGTATAGGACATTAACATATGGAAAAAGGATTGATACAGGTATACGGAGGAGAGGGACACGGCAAGTCCGCAGCGGCGATGGGCAGGGCGATACAGCTTGCGTCGATGGGTAAAAGCGTCGTGATAATCAATTTCCTCAAAGGTAATCAAAATGAAGAATTTTTAAAGCGGCTGGAGCCTGAGATAAAAATTTTCCGTTTTGAGAAAAGCGAGGAGGAGTTTTCCCAGCTTTCCAATGAGCGTAAGCGGGAAGAAATCCAAAATATCAAAAATGGTTTGAATTTTGCAAAAAAGGTTTTAGCCACGGGTGAATGTGGTCTTTTGATACTTGACGAGGTGCTGGGGCTTGTGGACAACGGTATCATCACAATGGAGGATTTAAGACATATTCTTGAGCTTAAATCCGATGACGTAAGTATCATAATGACAGGCATACGCCTGAATGATGAGGTATGTCAGATTGCCGATGAGATTTATCAGATTGAGGCAGTCAATTATAAAATTTTTGGAGAGAAATAAATTAATGAAAAAGTGCTGTGTAGGGCAGCACTTTTTGCGTTATATTTTTAGGAGATAAGTTTAGGAAAAATTTTTCATTGACATTATATATAGTGACAGTATATAATAAAGTATCATAAAAAAGAAACGGATAGAGGCTGCGTTTTTTATTATTACTTTTTACGAGGCGCCGCGCGCCAGTGACGAGGAAGGAAAGGAAAGGACGCCGAAGGGGAATGCTTTGCGGGGGTTTTCTCTTGGGGATGCGGTTAATAGCCGCATAACTGTCATCAGCAGATGGAGAGCTATCGTTTATGTTGTATTCTATGAGATTATTTTTGTGGATATGACAGTTTTAAGTGTATAGTGCCGGCCGTCTGTGAGGTGGTCGGTTTTTTATTTTACGAAATATTTATAATGCCGGAGGGCAGCGGTTTGTGCCGCTTGTAGGAGACGACGGCGGACAGTAGTCGGTATGAATACGATACATAAAACAGGAGGAGGAATTTTTTATGGCAATTTTTACAGGCGCCGGCGTAGCGATTATTACGCCGATGAAACAAAACGGAGAAGTTGATTTTGAGGAGTTTGCAAAGCTTATCGAGTTTCAGATTGAAAATCACACGGATGCGATTATCGTGTGCGGTACGACGGGCGAGGCTTCGACGCTTTCGCACGAGGAGCATCTTGAGTGCATACGCTTTTGCGTAAAGCAGGTGGCGGGCAGGATACCTGTAGTCGCAGGTACAGGTTCAAACTGCACTGAAACGGCGGTATATCTTTCCCAGGAGGCGGAGAAAGCAGGCGTTGACGGACTTCTGCTTGTGACGCCGTATTACAATAAGGCGACGCAGAACGGCTTGTATGAGCATTTCAAGATAATAGCAGATTCAGTAAAAGTGCCTATTATTCTCTACAACGTGCCGAGCAGAACAGGCTGCAATATACAGCCTGCCACGGCGGTAAGGCTTTGCAAGGATGTAGAAAACATAGTAGGTATAAAGGAGGCAAGCGGCGATATAGCTCAGGTAGCTAAGCTGCAGGCGCTCGCTGACGGCTGCGTGGACGTATATTCGGGCAATGACAACGAGATAGTGCCGATACTTTCGCTTGGCGGCAAGGGTGTCATATCAGTGCTTTCAAACATCGCGCCTCAGCAGACGCATGACATATGCGATTTGTTTTTCAAGGGCAAGGTCGAGGAGAGCCGCAAGGAGCAGCTTAGGGCTATAGAACTTATCGGAGCGCTTTTCAGTGAGGTAAATCCTATCCCTGTAAAGAAAGCGGCAAGCCTTATGGGGCTTTGTTCAGGCGAGCTTCGTCGTCCGCTTTCGCAGATGGAGCCTGAAAATGCGGCAAAGCTTGAAAAGGCTATGAAAGCATACGGCATTTTATAATGCGTACAGCGGTTTGGAGGTATATGACAGTATGACAAGAGTAATAATGCACGGCTGCAACGGGAAAATGGGCCAGATGATTACGCAGATAATCGCTCAGGACAGCGAAATCGAGATAGTGGCGGGAATAGACATATCAGACCATATCAAAAATACATATCCGGTATTTACGGATATTTCAAAATGCAATGTAGCGGCGGACGTAGTGATAGATTTTTGCGCAGCGTCCGCGGTTGACGCGCTGCTTGACTTTTGCGTGGAAAGGCAGCTCCCATGCGTTTTATGCACTACGGGATTGTCGGAGGCGCAGCTTGCAAAGGTCGAGGAGGCATCAAAAAAAGTGGCTGTGCTTAAATCCGCGAATATGTCGCTTGGCATAAATATGCTGTTTAAGCTGCTGAAGGAGGCGGCAGGAATACTTGCGCCCGCGGGCTTTGACATTGAGATAGTGGAAAAACACCACAATTTAAAGGTTGATGCTCCGAGTGGCACGGCGCTTGCGCTTGCGGACGCGATAAACGAGGAATTTGACAATTCATACGAATATGTCTACGACAGAAGTCAGGTGCGCAAAAAACGCGACAGCAAAGAGATAGGCATAAGCGCAGTCAGGGGCGGTACTATTGTGGGAGACCATGACATAATTTTTGCGGGAAATGACGAGGTTATCACATTTTCACATCGGGCGTACTCAAAAGCGGTATTTGCCAAGGGCGCAGTGCAGGCAGCGAAATTCCTCAAGGGAAAGAGTGCGGGCAGATACGATATGAAAGACGTAATCTTGGAGAATGACTGAAAGCGGGAACAAACGAAACGATGAAATTCAGACCATGTATAGACATTCATAATGGACAAGTTAAGCAGATTGTGGGCGGTTCGCTCAGAGACAGCGGGGACAGGGCTGATGAAAATTTTGTCGCGGAGCGCGGAGCGGACTATTATGCAGGACTTTACAGAGACAGAGGGCTTAGCGGCGGGCATATTATAATGCTTAATCCCGCCTCAAGCCCTTACTATGAGGCGACAAAGGCTCAGGCTTTGAGAGCGCTTGCGGCATATAGAGGAGGCCTGCAGATAGGCGGCGGCATAAATGACGAGAATGCGTGCGATTATCTTGACGCGGGGGCATCTCATGTGATTGTTACCTCATATGTCTTTAAAGACGGGCATATAAATATGCAAAATCTCGAGCGCGTCCGCAGGGCTGTGGGCAAAGAGCATTTAGTGCTTGATTTGAGCTGTCGTGAACGTGACGGCAGGTATTACATTGTGACGGACAGATGGCAAAAATTCACTGATGAGGCGGTAAATGATAAGCTTCTCGATATGCTTAGCGGATATTGTGATGAGTTCTTGATTCATGCCGTTGACGTGGAAGGCAAGGGTCAGGGAATAGAAAAGGCATTGATTCGGCAGCTTAGCCGATGGGAGGGCAGCCTTGAAGTCACATATGCAGGAGGAGTGCATAGCTATGAGGATATTGAGCTGCTTAGGCGACTGGGCAATGGCAGACTGGATGTTACGATAGGGAGCGCGCTTGACATTTTTGGCGGTGGGCTTTCGTTTGAAAGAGTATTGGAGTGTTTTCAGCAGGGGGTATAAAATTTGGATAAGGAGATTATAAAGCAGCTTTTTGAGAAAAATAAAAAGCTAATTATATATGGAAGTCTGGCAGCGGTTGAGGCCATAATAATCATATGGCTTGTGGTTATGATAAATAATCTCAAGATTGCGAACCTGAAAGTGGAGTCGCTTACATCGCAGCTCAGTGATTTAAAAGAGACCACCAATACTCTTGTCAAGGAGAATGATGAGCTTCAGAATAAGGTAGAGATTTTGAGTGATACGGTAAATGACAAGGTACAAAAGGAAGAAGAACGTGAGGCCGAGATAGTACAGAGCCATACGCCGACAGGATTTCCCATGAAATCGACTGCTTCATACAGTGATACAGCCACGGAGCTTGACGGCAACCCTATAGCGTATTTTCAGGCGCCACAGGGGACAAGTGTGTTGGCGACGGCAAGCGGGACTGTTTCCTCTATTGAGACGGATGACGCGGGCAAAAATATTGTAACGATTGACCACGGAAATGGCTACTGCTCAATATATAGAAGTGCGGCCACCCCAAAAGTAAGCAATGGCACAGAAGTTACAAATCAGACGGAACTTTTTGTGACAGGTGCGGGCAGCGAGCAGCTTGGCTATCAGATTACGAAGGATGGCGAATATATCGACCCTATGGAACTTATGGATATAGACGGGTAGTGCGTATGTGACTGCCCGTTTATTTTTTGTTTTCATCACTGTTCTTTTGATTGAGCCTTTCAAATACAAGCGCGTATCCGTCACAGCCATAATTTAGCGAGCGGTTGACACGGCTTATCGTGGCGGTAGATGCGCCTGTCTTGTCTGCTATTTCCATGTATGTGCTATGTTCATGGAGCATGGTGGCGACTTCAAAACGTTGTGAAAGCGACAAAAGTTCATTTACTGTACATAAATCTTCAAGCAGGCTGTAACCCTCCTCGCGCGTTTCGAGACATAAAAGCGCGTCTATGAGGTGGTCTACTGCTTCAGTCTTGATTTTTTTATTCATGGCTAACCCTCCGTTTAGCGTGCATAAAGGCTTGTATATTACTAATATTATCATATCAAGTTGGATAAGTAAATTGTATACTGATTAAAAATAATTTAATGATTGATTTAATACTTGATAAGTAGTTTTTAATACTATATAATGTATGTTAAATAGGTCTTTTGTGGATAGTTTACGGAAAGGATAGGATTGTAATATGCACATTGATACGCAGGATTTACTGGACAGCATAATGGAAAGCTTCGACAGGATTGAGCATATCAAGTCGGAGGACATTCCAAATATAGATTTATACATGGACCAGGTTACGACTTTTATGGACAAGCGGCTGCGCAGGTATTTGCGCTATCCGGAAAAGGATAAGGTCATGACAAAGACCATGATTAACAATTACGCCAAGAACGACCTGCTTCCGCCGCCAGTCAAAAAGAAATACTCCAAGGAGCACGTATTGGTGCTTATTTTCATATATTATTATAAGGGAATACTGTCAATAGGCGACATACAGGCGCTGCTGGAACCGATTACAGAGAAGTTTTTCGGCAAGGATGAGGGATTTTCCATAGAAACTGTATATGATGAAGTGTTTAAGCTGGAATCGCATCAGATAGAAAACCTCAAAAAAGATGTTGCTGAGAAATTTAAGTGTGCTGAGGGGACATTTGAAGATGCGCCGGAAGACAGCAGGGAGTTTTTGAAGATTTTTTCGTTTATCTGTCTGCTTAGTTTTGATGTCTATATGAAAAAAATGCTCATCGAAACACTTATTGACAGCGTGATTAAAAAAGAAGAAAAATAACTGATGCAAAATTTAGAATGCAAAATTTAGCAATAAAGGCTTGAAAAATAAGAGTTGCGGAATTATAATAAAAATTAAGGATAAACTTTGTGGTACAGCTTATAAAAGGAGGTATTCCAATGGCGATATCGGGTATAGCGGGAGTGCGCGGATTAGGGAGCGATTATAGGGTTTCGTCAATCCATGGCAATCCATATAGCATGAAAGCTGTCAAAAGGATTGGAAAAGATGCCGAGCAAGGCGGTAAGTCGCTTATTCTGGCGAGAAAGAACCCCAAGGACGATTTGTACGTAAAGGATTATGGGGAGCTTGGCAGTACCGTGAGCACTGCGACAGGCAGTTTTGCGGAGATGATGAGTGCGCGTGAAGAAATGCTTTCTACATCATCAAGCGCAAAGCAAGGCAGCAATTATGCGGATTATTTAAAGGACACTATAGGCATGATGGGACAGAGCAGCCGTATCAGAGCGCAGCTTCTTGGAGCAGATGCCGCAGCCGTGATGTAGGCGGCGCTTGCGGTAGTGATGTGAGCTGCAGTAGGTAATGGTAGTAGTCGAGGCAGGACCGATAATTTCGGTTCTGCTTTTTTAGTGCGCATAAGAGCAGGACACAGAAAAAACACAAATTAACCATAATTTGTACAAACTTACAGCATACAATGTTGTAATGATTGAAATAAGGTCGGCAAAGTGCCAAAAGCCTAAAAATATCAGGGATTAGTAGGAGGTAAAAGTAATTGATAGAAGTACAAAATCTAACAAAAAAGTACGGTACTCATACTGCGCTTGACAATATTTCATTTAATGTCGGCAAAGGTATGATATACGGTTTTTTGGGGCCGAACGGGGCGGGAAAGTCCACGACCATGAACATTATGACAGGCTACATAGCGGCGACAAGCGGCTCTGTCAAAATAAACGGCTGCGATATCCTAAAGGAGCCGGAAAAAGCAAAAAAGCACATCGGCTATTTGCCGGAGCTTCCACCCGTATATCAGGATATGACGGTGCGCGAATACCTGAAATTTGTATCCGAAATAAAGCAGGTAAAAAAATCCGAGCGTGCGGGACAGATAGACGAGATTATGGAGCGGACGAAAGTTACGGAGGTTAGCGGACGCCTGATTAAAAATCTTTCAAAGGGTTATAAGCAGCGGGTGGGGCTTGCGCAAGCGCTGATAGGCTATCCGGAGGTAATAATACTTGACGAGCCGACAGTAGGGCTTGACCCAAAACAGATTATTGAGATACGTGAACTTATAAAATCGCTGGGTAAAAAACACACGGTCATACTAAGCTCGCATATTTTGTCTGAAGTAAGTGCGGTATGCGACCATATTATTATTATCTCAAAGGGAAAGCTTGTCGCAAGTGATACGCCTGAAGGGCTCATGACGCTTATGAAAGGCGGTAGACAGCTTGAGATAAGCGTGCTCGGAGAAAAGGAGAGGCTTGCGGATATTCTTGACGGCATAGCGGCTGTAGATGAATACAGATTTAACGATTTGGTGGATAATGGTGAGATACAGGCTTTTATACATTTTGACGCCGAGCAGGATATAAGGAAAGAACTGTTTTACAGACTGGCAGCATCGGATATGCCGATAATGTCTATGGGCTTGTCTGAAAAATCGCTTGAAGATGTATTTTTGGAGCTCACGGAGGATGCGGGCACGGCTGACGATGGAGCTGCCGGCGAAGAAACAGACGAAGAAGAAACAGCTGGCGAGGAAATGATTGGCAATGAATCGGCCGATGATGTAACGGCAGCGGCATCTATAGACGGTATAAAGGGGGCGAACACAGATGAAAGCGATATTTAAAAAGGAATTTATGGCGTATATGCACTCAATGACAGGGTGGCTTTTTATGGCAGTCATGATATGTCTCTTTTCGATGTACGCCTCAGTCTATAATATGTCGTACGGTTCGCCCTATGTGGCATATGCGCTTGACGCTATCCTAATTCTGTTTTTCATCACGGTGCCGATACTTTCCATGCGCATAATGGCAGAGGAGCGCAAGCAGAAGACAGACCAGCTGCTTTTGACTTCCCCCGTAAGCGTAGGCAAAATCGTGCTTGGAAAATATCTTGCAATGGCAGCAGTATTCGCCATTCCGACAGCGCTTTTTGGAATTTTTCCGTTGTTTTTAAGCAGATACGGCGAGGTGCCTATGGCGGAGTCGTATGTGGCGCTTTTGGCATTCGTGCTGTATGGGCTTACGGCTATCGCAGTGGGAATGTTTATATCAAGCCTTACTGAAAATCAGGTAATAGCGGCTGTTATTTCATTCCTGATACTGTTTGTGACATATATGATGCAAGGCATAGAAAGTCTTATTTCATCTACTGGAAATATCGTGACGCGTTTTTTGAGCGCATTTGATTTTTACTCACATTACAGCAATATGATTAGCAGCGTGTCAGATATTACAGGCACAAGCCGCCTGACGACGGCACTTGACATAACGAGCGTTATCTACTTTCTTTCAATAACAGTGCTTATGTTATTCCTGACGGCTCAAACAGTGCAAAAACGCAGATACACGGTATCAGTAAAAAAGCTATCTGCTGACAATTTTAAAATGGGAGCTTACAGTTCGATAACGGTAGTTATAGCAATTGCATTAGTTATAATAATAAATGTTATTGTACGAAAATTACCTACAAATTATACAAGCA
Organism: uncultured Lachnospiraceae bacterium; assembly: GCA_947623805.1. GTDB lineage: Bacteria > Bacillota > Clostridia > Lachnospirales > Lachnospiraceae > COE1. Next base: position 9,820 of record CANQHZ010000081.1, read on the forward strand.
TAGACGTTTCTTCAAACAAGCTTTATGAGGTGACGGAACAGACCGAGCAGATAATAAGCGCTCTCGACGAGAAAGTAAATCTTTATGTCCTCTCAAGCGAGGACAACGCAGACGGCGTTTTGAAACAGACATTGAGCAGATACGCGGAGCTTTCGGGAAACATAAATGTGAGCTATATAGACCCGCTCTTAAATCCGCAGTTTGCAAGCAACTATACGTCAGACACCACGCTCACGCAAAATAGTGTGATAGTGGAAACAGACAAACGCAGCAAAGTAATACCCTATATAGATATGTATGAGACGGAGATGGATTATTCCACATACCAGCAGAGCGTGACAGGATACGACGGCGAAGGGCAGCTCACAAGCGCAATCTCATACTGCACAAGCGACGATATGCCCAAGCTCTATTTAATAGCAGGACACAATGAATACACTCTGGACGCAGGCTTTATTACGGCAATCGAAAAAGAAAACATAGACTATGAGACGATAAGCCTATTGGAATATGATAAAATTCCGGAAGATGCGGCATGCATTATAATAAACGCGCCCGAAACCGATTTTTCGAGCGATGATGCGGACAAAGTGATTGAATATATAAATAACGGCGGCAAGGCAGTTATTATGGCGGAGTATGTAGCAAACGCACAACCAAACTTCAAGCGCATTCTGTCTGAACTTGGCCTGACATTGGAGGAAGGCTGCATCGCCGACAATAATACAGGCAACTACTATCAGGCGCCGATTTTCCTCTTGCCAAATATAGAATACGCAGATGAAACAAGCGGACTTAACGGTGAATACAGCTATATAATGGCGCCATATGCGCAGGCAATCGCCGTCCCCGATGAACCGGCGGAAGGCATCACATACACAAAGCTTCTCTCAACCTCTGAAAATTCCGTCCTCAAAACCGCCGACAAAGAAATCACAACCTTTGAGGCAGAGGAGGGCGAACTCGAAGGACCGTTCTGCATCGGCGTAAAGGCGGAAAAAACCATGGAGGACAAAACAGCCGCCGTCTATGTATTTACGACCGCGCAGATGTTTACCGACCAATATGACAGCTACGTCGCAGGCAACAACAAACAACTTTTCAGCAATATCATGAGCACAGTAGCAGACCACGACGTAAGCGTTTCCATTCCGGTAAAGAGCTATGAGATGAACTGGCTTACAGTAGATGCATTTGACTCATATGTATTCAAGGCGTTTGGAATGATTATCGTACCGATAGCGCTCGTGGCAGCAGGCCTGATTATCTGGCTCAAGCGCAGAAAACTGTAAAAATGTGGAGGTAAGTCATGGAAAAGCAGAAAAAACAACTCATAGTATTGCTGATAATACTCATCATAGCAGCAGCGGCATTTCTGGCACTGTCCAAAATGCCGCCCGATGAGGACGAAAACAGCGAGGAAGAAAGCTATACACTAAACGACCTAAGCGCAGATGAAGTCACAGATTTTGTAATTACCAATGAAAACACAACACTCACACTAAAAAAAGACAACGATGAATGGAAATGCCAGGAATACAGTGACACAGACATCGACGAAGACAAAGTAACTTCAATATTAGAGCGCCTCCTCCCCGTCAAATCAGAAAACAAAATAGAAAATGTCACAGACTATAGCCAATACGGACTGGACCACAGCAACATGGAAGTAAAAATAAAAAATGGCGAAAAAGGCAGCACCATCTCAATAGGCGACTATAACAACCTAACCTCAAGCTACTACTGCACAGTCGCAGAAATAGACTCCAACATAGTCTATACCCTTGAAACCAGTTTCGTAAACAACATCAACCTAACCATCGACGACATCACCACAACCGAAACCGAAACCACAGAAAGCGAAAGCGACGAAACTAATAACGAAAACGGTAACGAAACCGAAACGGAAACTACTTCTAAATGATATAAATAAAACCGCACAAAAACAATCATTTAAGCAACAACAAAAATAAATAGAATAGCCCGAACAGGCAATATATCCCATGAAGACCATTGGGGAGCTTAGTACCGCTACGCTCACCACAAGCGCAAGCGGGTCTGAATGGGATATATTGCCTGTTCGGGCGTCCCCCCTCTTGCCAATCCCCCCAAAATGTTGTACTATAAAAAAGCCAATGCAAAATATAATAGCACAACAACATGGAGGATAAAAATAAAAATGAAAATAAAAATAAAAATGAAAAAAATCATCGCAAAAACAACATCATATTGCCTGATATTTTTTATAGCACTAATATTTTCCTACCTTTCAAACAGCCTCACATCCCACGCCGCCGAAGACCCCACAAGACCAGACTACCAAATCAAAGTCAACAGAGCCGCAAACTGCATTACAGTATACGAACGCGATGAAAACGGCACATTCAGCATACCAGTAAGAGCATTCCTATGCTCCACAGGCAGCTCAACGTCCAACACCCCACTCGGCACATACGCGACCACCAATTATTACAGATGGCACGAAATGTTCGGCGGTTCATACACACAATACGCCGTCAGAGTAAATAACCACATAATGTTCCACTCCATCCCATATAACTCAGTAAACCCCGCCAACATGAACTGGCGACAGTATAACATGCTGGGTCAAAAAGCCTCAATGGGCTGCATAAGACTAGCATGCGCAGACGCAAAATGGATATACGAAAACTGTAAACCCTCCACAGAAGTAGTTATTTATGACGACGCACAAAACCCCGGACCACTCGGCAAACCCGAATTGTTTAAGATTGCCTCCGATAATCCAAAGCGCGGCTGGGACCCCACAGACCCCGATGCGGCGAACCCGTGGAATAGCATAAGGCCGTCGCTTTATCTTAAAAATGATATCGGCGACGGCACACTATATATCCCCCTCTATGCAAACCCTGAAAAAGTGAAGAAAGAACTCGGCATGAAAAACGCCGACGGCATACCGTATGACGCGGATGAGTATAACCTGAGCATCTACGGCAATTATGACCTAAACAAGCCTGGCATATACAAAATATACGCAGTCGCCACAGAACCGTCGACAGGCATAAGAGCCGATATGGAAATTGTAATGTATGTATTGGAAAATATGAGGGAAAAACAATAAAAACAATTCAGTGCTTTACCTTTTTGGAAAAAGTATTGTCTACCAAATCCTCATAAGGTACATAATTTTCAAGTTCTCCGGCTTCCATAAGAATATTTTGCAGAAGTACAAAACTGTCCTCAGTAAAAACAAGGTCGCTTTTCCAAGTGTCCTGATTTTTGTACCGTGATACAATAGTGGTGATGGTTTCGAGGTCAGTTTCGGAGAATTGATTTTGAATAACACTCGCTATTTCCTCGGCAGTATGAGACGATACATAATCCATTCCTTTCTGTAGAGCCTTTGTAAAACCAAGCAGTATATCCTGATGCTCTGCAAAATAACTTTTTCTTGCACAGAAAGCAGTATATGGCACATATCCAGAATCCGTACCAAGTGATGCCACAATATATCCTTTTTCCTGAGCCTCGAGCGAAGTGGCGTGCGGTTCAAACTCTACCGTAAAGTCGGCATATCCCGCGTCTCCTTCCTTTGCCCCCGCAAAAGCAGCGGCGGTAGAGCCAAAGTCGATGCTTGTGTCAATATCCAAATCCGTGTCGGGATTGATGCCATTCATTTTCAGTATGTATTCAAAAACCATCTGAGGCATTCCGCCCTTGCGCCCCCCAAGCACATAACTTCCTTTTAGCATATCCCACTTGAAATCATCAATCGGCTTTCGGCTTACAAGAAAATTACCGGCGCGCTGCGTGAGCTGCGCGAAATTTACGGCATAGTCCTGAGCACCTTGCAGATAAGTATAAATAGATGCTTCCGAACCCATAAAACCAATGTCGGCCTCACCGGTCAGCAGTGCCGTCATAGTCTTATCGGCGCCGTATCCTGTAACCAGCTCAAGATTTATTCCTTCATCGGAAAAATAATCTTCTTCAATCGCAACATACATAGGCGCATAAAAAATTGAGTGTGCCACCTCGTTTAGCGTGACTTTAGTACCTTTCTTAGAGTTTTTGTCTGAATTTCCCGCGCAGCCGCTCATGACTGTCATGATGAGCAAAAGCACAGTAAACAGCGCGGCAAATGATTTTCGCGTTTTCATAAAAATCCCTCCTGCTTTGTATATAATCAAATTCTATTATTTATAATATGCGCCGAATGAAAATGCGTGCAAAAATTCATTATACCAAAAGTTTGTTCTGCTTTTGGCAAAAAATACTTTTCAAACACATAAATTTTTGGTATACTGAAAAAGCTGTGGAAAGGAGAGCATGGACGATATGAGCATTTACGATACATTAAATGAGCAGCAGAAAAAGGGTGTGTTTACTACGGAAGGTCCTGTGCTGATACTGGCGGGTGCAGGCTCAGGCAAGACAAGGGTGCTTACGCATCGCATTGCGTATCTGATAGATGACAAAGGTGTAAATCCGTGGAACATTCTCGCGATTACATTCACGAACAAGGCGGCAGGTGAAATGCGAGAGAGGGTGGACAAGCTTGTGGGATTTGGCTCGGAGAGCGTATGGGTAGCTACGTTTCATGCCACGTGCGTGCGGATTTTGCGTCGTTATATAGATAAGATAGGCTATGACAACAATTTTACCATATATGATACCGATGATTCAAAAAGCGTGATGAAAGATATCTGCAAAAAGCTTGGCATAGACACGAAAATGCTGAAGGAGCGCACAATACTGGGAGCGATTTCCTCCGCAAAAGACAATCTCATATCGCCACTTGAATATGACAGTTCTGCGGCGGGCGATTATACAAGGCGCAAGATTGCCGCCGCCTACATAGAATATCAGTCGTTATTAAAGAAAAATAACGCATTGGATTTTGACGATATAATAGTGAAGACGGTAGAGCTGTTCAAAAATTGCCCGGAGGTGCTTGAAAACTATCAAAACAGATTTAAGTACATTATGGTGGACGAGTATCAGGACACAAATATGGCTCAATTCGAGCTTATAAGGCTGCTGGCATCAAAGGACAAAAATCTCTGCGTCGTGGGTGATGACGACCAATCAATATATAAGTTCAGGGGAGCAAACATACGGAATATCCTTGACTTTGAGATGGTTTATCCGGAGGCAGAGGTCATAAAGCTTGAGCAGAATTATCGTTCCACGCAGAACATACTGGATGCGGCAAACGCTGTCATAAAAAACAACGTGGGCAGAAAGGATAAGGCACTCTGGACAGATGAGGGAGCGGGCAATCGCATACATTTCAGAAATTTTGACAATGCGCACGAGGAGGCGGACTATATCGCGGGCGACATTAGGCGGAAAGCGCGTGAGCGCATAGGCGATTACAGGGATTGTGCCGTGCTCTACAGGACTAATGCACAATCGAGGCTTTTGGAAGAAAGCTTTATAGGATTAAATGTGCCGTACAATGTAGTAGGCGGTGTGAATTTCTATGCGCGCAAGGAAATCAAGGATATTCTTGCTTATTTGAAGACTATTGATAATGCAAGAGATGATTTGGCGGTAAAGCGTATTATAAATGTTCCCAAGAGGGGAATAGGGGCTGCGAGCGTAAATCGTGTTCAGGAATATGCGGACGCAAAAGGAATGAGTTTTTACGATGCGCTTACTCAGATGTATGACACGCCTTTTTCGGCGGGGAGCAAATCGGAGCAGAAGATACGGGATTTTATCACTATGATACGCAGCTTTAGGACAAAGCTTGAATTTTGTACGCTTGAAGAATTGATAACAGATGTAATTGAAACTACATCATATGTAAAAGAGCTTGAACAAGAAGGAGACGATGAGGCAAGAGAGCGTATTGAAAATATAGATGAGCTTATCACAAAGCTTGTAAGTTTTGAGCAGGAGAGGGAGGAGCTTGGCGAGAAAGCGACGCTTTCGGCATTTTTGGAGGAAGTAGCGCTTGTGGCGGATATTGACGGAGTGAACGGTGACGACAACAGAGTGCTGCTGATGACACTTCATAGCGCGAAAGGACTTGAATTTAACAACGTGTATCTTGCAGGGCTTGAGGACGGTATTTTTCCCAGCTATATGACGATTAACAGTGATGACGCTTCGGCGATAGAGGAGGAGAGGAGACTCGCGTATGTGGGAATCACGCGGGCCAAAAAGGACCTGACAATCACATGCGCAAAACAGCGGATGATACGCGGAGAGACACAGTACAACCCTGTAAGCCGTTTTGTGACGGAAATTCCTGCCGGACTTTTAGACAATACCTTACCTGCAAAGAAAACATATACAAACGATTATGGTG
>CANQHZ010000082.1 GCA_947623805.1 uncultured Lachnospiraceae bacterium
TCTATGGTGCCGTTTATGCTTTTGATAGTGTTTATGATGCCTTTTTCGATACCCTTTTCAATACCTTTTTCAATACCTTCGGCAAGTCCATCCCTGCGTGCCGCTTCGCGTTCAGCTTCACGGTCTGCCTGTTCAGCATAGTATGACATATACTCAACCATTATCCTAGGATTTTTCTTTGCTGTTTCCACTGCTTCCACCAGCCTTTCCGTAAATTCGTCTGTTGCTACTCCGTCCGCAAGATATTTCAAAAATCCTGCCAGTTCTGGTGTAACGTCATCCATATTTGAATACGGATTGAGAAATATCTTCCTCGTGCCGTCACCCAGCGCAAGCGACGTGTCCTCTATGCACCTATTCTCAAAGGTATAAATATGCCTGCCTTTTCCGAATACGTCTGACATACATATGAAAATGACGAAACTTTTGCTGAGCGTCTCATATCCTGCGCCTTTTTCAAGCATGTCAATATCCATCATACCCTGATAATAGCGGCTTCTTGGCGGCAAATGTAACGCATATGGCGCCTGCATCTCTATGTTGTAGACTGTGTTCATGCCATCCTTTACGTAGACGTCAAGGCGTATGCCTTTGGAGTCATATTTTGCCTCGATGTTTTTCTCGCCCTCTAAATACTCAATACGTTCGATTTCTACATTAAGGATTATTTCTAAAAGATGTCTGCATAAGTCTGCGTCTTGCATTACCTTGAAAAAGATAAAGCGGTCGGCAAGGGTTGCTTCTTCTATTGGCTTTAGGCGCATGCCGTCCACCTGCCTTTATTATATGATGTTTCCCTGTGTTTTACAATAGTTTGCTTTCGTTTTAGTGTCAAATGTTGTCCTCTCTTTCTGCATAACGCTATGTATGCCCTGTTATTTTTCATTCACTGGAATTTTACCTCGGATTCCCAAAATAAGGAATTAAGCATGAACCCGTTTCTGGGATTTAGAATGTACGGCGGCGGATTGGCTGCCGATATCCGTATTATAACAGGGTAGTGGAGGACTGGCAAGCGTTTGGCGGTAAATAATGGCTGAAATGTAAAAATTAATATGCGGAGCTTTCTGCTGTTTAGTCATGGGCAATCATACAATAACAATAATATTTTTATTATATAGGCATAATAAGTTTATTTTGTAAAATTTTTAGGATATTTCTTAAAATAGCGTCCTTAAACATATGGTATTTCTTGAAAAATACTTTTAAAATGTAAATTCCTCATCAAGGAACTCCTCAAACCAGTCAAGGAAATCTCCTCCGCTTTTGTGGGGCGATATTCCTATATCGGTCATTTCCCAGACTTCGCCTTTGGCGCTGCCGCAGACAATCAGCCGATAGGAACGCCCGTCTCCCATATCCGCAAGCTGGAGCTGCCCGTTTTGGAGTGCGGATTCCTTGCGCGCTTCATTGACTTTTTCGTCGTCCTCCCATATCCACGCTTCGCGAAAGTTAAAGCGTTTTGTAATGCGCTCTGGGGCAAATACCGCCTGCTCTAATGGGCTAATCGCGTTTTCCCCGCCAAAACCATCGCCAATCTGCGTAAGATATGCTTTATATTATTCCTTGGGCAGCTTCACGCCGTAGCGCTCCTCAAAGGCTTTCATCTGTGTGCGCTTTAAGCAGGGATTTAAGCGGATGCCCATTTTTTCAGCTTTTTCTTTTAGCTGAGCGGCTTTCTGTTTGATTTCTGCTGATGTCTTTTGGTTTTTTCCAATTCCAAGCTTTTTGCGCTCAATAATGATTATTTTTTCGCGACCACAAAAAGCGGACAAATCTGTGACATTTGTTTTTAGCAAATTGAGGCTGTCCAGCTTTGGAAGCGCCGCAAGACAGCTAACGTCCTCGACAGGCGTATCATATAACCAGATCATTTCAAGGGTAGGAATCTGGGCGAGCGCGGAAACATCAGTTACTTTTGTGCCGCTCAAAGTAATCTCGCGAAGCTTGGGCAGATTTTGAAGTGGTGATAACTCGGTTATTGCTGTGTCGTATGCTATCAGTTTTTCTAAATTCTGGCAGGAGGACAGGGGCGACAAGTCGCTCAAATTAGGATTTTTATCAATACTTAAAATACTTAGCGCTGGCAGAGTCCCAAGCGGCGGAAGCTCCTCCATTCCAATACCTGATAAGGACAAGTGCTTCAGATTCGGCAGCCCGTCCAATTTTGGAATACCAATCCTGCCGTCACATAAGTGAAGGAACATCAAATTGTTAAGCTGTCTAAAGTCACAGGGTTCTATCTCAACCGTATTTCCATACACAGATATTTCATTCAGTTTATGAAGTTCGCACAGTGGCGACAAATCGGAAATCGCGCAATTATCCAGTGAAATTTCCTCCAAATCTTTTAAACGTGACAGCGGCGAAATATCCACAAGCGGCGGCATATAGCCGGCATTTGGATTCGATTGCGCAAAATATCTAAAGCTTAGAAAACGATAATGAGTATAGTCCTTCAAAAGCTGTTCTTCCGTCACGCCGGGATTGCATTTCACCATATCCGCAAAAACTTCTTTTTCCAGTGCTGTAAGCGTCATTTCACGATTTCTCCTTTATCCCTCTTTTTTATCAGCTTCAATTTTTCCCGTTTCTCATTGCATAGCAGCTCATAATTCCGGCAGAATGTTTCATGGGTAAGCGCCTGTCCCTTGACCTCCGGCGTCAAAAGAAGCCGGATGTTCCTGACGACCTCCTTAGACTGTGGCAATAGATAAGAGAGCTTCCGCTTATAATCGTCCAGCGCCGCGCACATCCATTCCTGCTTCTGCTCTTTTAAGAGGCGGACGCCCGTTTGAAAATCGCCGTTTTTGCACGTCTGTACCGCAGCCACATATTTGTAACACCCAAACCCGGCCGTGCGTTCCCCGTTAAATTCCCACCCCATGAAAACGGGTTTTTTCTGCCCGAACAGTTCCACAAAGCACTCAAAAGAATTTACCCTGTCAAACTCCGGCAATACGCCCAGCCTGATTGCCTCCAGCAGCTTTTGCATGCCGACCTGATTCTTTTCATAAAAAAGCTTTAGCTGCACCGCCTTCTTTGCCCATGGCTCTCCATACATGGTCGTATAGTATTTCCCGTCAAGCAGCTTCCAGCCATCGTAGCCCATAAGATTTATGCCATATTCGCCATTGTTCATAATCTGTTCGATCGTGCCGCACAGTGGAAATACGCTTGCCCACATTTTCAGTTCTGCTACCCCCAGACTGTAACCGATCACCTGAACCAGCTCCGAACGCTCCCGGATATACCGATGACTGCCATATTTTCTAAATCCGTTGGCACGCAGCAGCGACGTGAAATCATCTTTTATAATCTGCTTGATGGCTTTTTTAAATTCATAATTTTCCTCGGTATACTCCATGACAATCCTCCTAAAACGCTTTCCCGTTTTTCATAAAATTCACAAGCTATGCTATCTGTTAAAGCAGCTTTTTAATCTCCTCATTCCAAAAGCAGTCTTCTCTCCGCATAGCTTCCAGATCCGTCTCTATGAGTTTTTCTTTCAAAAGTTCCACGTTTGCGGCATATTCCTTGCTGCCCTCTGGTAATCTTTTTTGAAGAAACGTACTGTAGTTGAGCATACATTCATACAAAGCCTCCAGTGAAGTATTCATTAAGGTAAAACCCACATAGTCATAATCTTCGCATTTTTTGCTCTCCCCGCTTTCTGCCGCTTCTTCCTGCTCATCGTCTCCTGCGAAGTCGTCATCGTCATACGCATCCAAATCCTGAGCAATCACAAGTATCTTACCGCTGCCTGTATTAATCCCGATCCAGTCGCCGTCTCCGGTATATCCCAAATAAAAATACCCTTCCTCAATGTACCCAATATCCTGTACATTCATCTCTTCAAAGTTCAGATAAGGAGCTGCGCTTTCTGGAAGACCGTACTTTGACAAAATCGTAAGGTCTTCCTCACGCAGCCCGTAAGCTCTTAAAGCTGTCTCGTTATAACAAACTAACGGTTCTCTTATCCATTTTTCTGTAAATTCCTTTGCTTTCATCACATATCCCTCCATTATCATTATTCCAGCGTTATCTTGTATTCATTAACTGCTGGATATTTCTTAAATAATCCGATGTCGATAATACGTACTGTCATTCCCTAATCCACTTAACCCGCTTAGATAGTTTTACATATTTAAAAAATCATCAATAATTAAAAATAATAATTAAAAATAAGCTGCCTTATCTATAAGCATCAACAGGCAGCCGCCCACGGCAAAAAATACTGCAATTCCTACTCCAAGCCGTGACAATACCATAAATGCATCAATGCTTTCATACCATTCCTCATCAAACGCAAAAAATATGCCCTTCGTATATGCGTCGTTTTCCTCGCATACTTTACTTAGTTCCTCAGGCATACGAAAAGCCCGTTTTTCCCCTATGGGCAGGGTCACGGTCCTGCCTCTTTTTATGGCATCTGCATCAGGCTCTGGAATTTCCGCTAAAATATATGATCCGTCCGTCAGCTCCAAAAGATAATACTGGTTATAGTCTATATGTATATTCAATTTTGATGTGATAAGCTCAGGTTTTCTTTTGGGCGCTCCTACTGTCCTTCCCTTATAGCGCTCCTGAAAATAAGTTGACACCCACGGTTTTAAATGCCATACTCCCGTAGGCACAATCGACACCGGCTGCAGCGTCACATAGTCTGTGCCAAAAGAAAGCTTATCGAACTCCTCTGCAGATAATATGCGTGGAATGTCTTCTCCTGCGGGGTGCCCTGTCACAGCAATTCCCTCTTTTATATCCTTTAATCCCATAGTCTTCTGCCCCCTGCGCAAAAGGCTGTCGGGATTAAAGCAAAACGCTGCAAAGACCGCTGCTGCAGCCGCGGCCACAACAGCAATGTATGTCAGCATTTTCTTCATAATAAGCTCCTCCCTGCATTTCAAAATGGAGTTGGCAGCACCACTTCCTCCAGCGGCGTATATTGGACATTTTTCATTTTCCCAGCTTCCAGCAGTTCTTTTGTCCGACGTGTGATAATCGGCACGCCCTCCCAGTTTCGAAAGAAGAAAATCTATCCTTGTCTCCATTCACCGCCGCTAAAGGTGCAAACTTCTTCAATAATCAAGTGTCCATAAAGCGCACTGTCATTCCCTGATCCACTTAACCTGTTTAGATGGTTTTCCTGTCTTTAAGAAATCATCAATGATTAAAAATAAAATGTCCCTGTCACCAGACACCATATGGCGCGGATAGAAATTGCCCCGTATCTCCACAGACTCCTTGCCCTCCCCGGAATTATAATAGAAAACGCTCTCGTCCCAGTCGTCGATGACCGAAATCGCCGACAGCTCTTTGTCAAAGTAGACAGCCAGCGTCTTCATCGAAGATGCCGACCTCGTACTGATTTCCAGCGCTGTCAGCTTTTGGGTGGAATAAAGCTCCTCCAGCTTTTGGAAAATCTCTGCGGAGGTAAGCTTTGCAAGTTCTTCCTCCTCTATCTCTACAGAGGGATTTCCCTCCAGCGCATAAGAAATGCCCGTAATTCTTATTTTTTTGATTGTTTTCACTTTGACAATATTGACCTTTTCCGCAATATCCGCGATGTCCTCCGCCTCATCTCTCCCCCACATCTGCCGCAGTCTTTTTTCCAAAGTTTTCTGAGTAATCCGCCCGCTATAGATTGTCACGTTTTCGGGACATAATGAGGTACAATTTAAAAACATATTATTGTACAGGCAATGGGTATTGTGCAGTTCTATTTTTTGATTCAGTGCGGCACAATTAGCAAACATACTCCAGCAGTTTATAATATTTTCACCTAATACGATTTCCTGATTAAAGCTGCTGCAGCCAGCGAACATACCCGATGTATTTTCAGCGCGCAAGGGCAGCTCTATCTTTTGATTGAAGCTTTTACACTGCGCAAACATATCATAACAGTATGCCGCGTACTTAGGCAGTTCAATGGGCTGATTGAAAGAGCTGCATCCCGCAAACATCCGTGCGCATTGCACTACGTAAGCGGGCATTTTTACCGGCTGGTTAAAAGCCTTGCAGTCACAAAACATATCCATGCATCCTGCAACACGTTCCGGTATCACGACTGGCTGATTAAAGCTTGTGCAGCCTTGAAACATCCCGGAACAATGTGTTATAGAGTCATCTAATAAAACCGGAAGATTAAATTCTTCTATTTTTATCTTATGCTCCCGGCAGAATGTTTTAATGCCTATCGGACTGTAAACCCTTACTACATGGTTCTTTTCATCAAAATCATATTCTTTGTCCATTTTGCCGCCCTCCTCTGCATTTCATTTTCCAGCATTTTATCATAACCTATTTGTATGTACATATCAACAAATTTCCTGCGTCTGTCCATTGTTATACTGCTCCTTCACTCCTCTTTTTTACCTTAAGTGTTTTCTCATGGCATTTATAGCAAGCGGAAATATATCCCCATCCATCTCAACCTGTCCGCATATAGCAATGCTGTCGCCCGAAAGCTTTATAAGCTTTTTTAAGAGAATACCCAAACGGGCAATTTTTGATGGATGTATCCAAAAACAAGCGCATCATTACCACAAGCGCATCATTACCACAAGCGCCATTATAGCATAATTCAAAAAGGGTAACAACCAACTGACAAACGCACTTTTTCGGTTTTTGTCAACTGGTGGTTGCGACTTGGGTTTATGTTTGAAAATTTAGGGGAAAATCTTGTTGAAATATAGAATTGCCTGTGCTATATTAAATTCATAACAAATGTGAAGCTATCCATTGTGGTAACAACTGAAAGACTCAAGGGGTGATGTCCCTTGAGTTTCTCTAGTGCAATTTCAAGAGTGCAATTTCAAGAGAAAATCTTGTTGAAATGTAGGATTACCTGTGCTATAATAACACTCGTAAGAAGAAAAACCGTCCATTGTGACAACAAACGAAAGACCCAAGGGAGTGCGTTCCCTTGGGTCTTTCTAGCTTTTTCGGCAGCTTACGCCGTGGGCGTTGCCCTTACTTGTTACTGTCTATCCATCTACATATGTAGTAAACTATGATGCCTGCGAGAATGGATATGGCAAACGACGAAAAACCATCCATTGTTTCACCTCCCTTCTGTTTCCAGAATAAGAAGGACAACAATGGTATTATACAGACATTGTAAACTCATATCAAATTGTCTTTACTGTCATTTTTGCTTTTTTCATTCATACGACTCCTCCTCCATGAAGTAATCAGCCTGCTCGTCAATCAACTCAAAAAATTCTGCTAAAGAGTCCGCTATCTTCTCCTCTGGGAAAAGATATATTCCCTTATCCTTCAAGCTGTAATACAATAGTGAATCCTCCTCGTCCATCAGGCAAAATGCAAACAGCTTTTCCTCTAAATTATCCCATGCATTCGACCTGTACGTAATGAACAAATCTTCCTCATCATTCGGATAGTACAAATCATATATTTCAAAAGGCTCCAATATATTATAATTCCATATCTTATCCTGTTTGCAAAACCATAAATTTCCCGAACCTATATTTTCATAAAAAACTGTCAAATCTTTTGGGAACTCAATCTCCAGCTCTTTCTCCAATTTCTCTGTCATTTCACGCATTTCATTTGGATTGGTTTTCACAAAATAGTGCCTTTCACCCCTCTGTTTTGCTATATCCATCTCATTCCAGTCTTGATGCACGTATTTTTTTAATTTACTAAAATCCATTTTTAATCCTCCTACTCGTTTATCACCTTTTTGTATGGTATATGCAGCTTTCCTTATTACAAGCATTACAAACACCATTATAGCATGCTTTAGAATGGGTAACAACCAACCACCAAGCGCACTTTATCGTTTTTTGTCAACCGATGGTTGCACATTGGCTGAATTAAGCGCACAAATAAAGAATTATGCCGTCTATCTCTGATTTTGGGTACAAAAAAAGCACCGTCCCCGATGCTATAACACCAAAAACAGTGCCCTAAATGCACCGCCAGGGGCTCGAACCCTGGACACCCTGATTAAGAGTCAGGTGCTCTACCAACTGAGCTAGCGGTGCGTTCCATATTTACAGTCTTGTGACTAACAATAGTTACTATACCACCTTATTTATAATGTGTCAATAATTAATTTTCAAAAAATTAACAAAAATTTTAAGTTCTTGCAATTCTTTTAGAAATGATATACGCTATTGCATATAAACAGACAAGGAGTATAAAAAATGATATTTGAAACACACGCACATTACGATGACGAAGCTTTTGACGAGGACAGGGATGAGCTTATCTCGTCAATGCGGCAAAACGGCATTGAATATATAGTAAACGTGGGCTCAAGTCTCAAAAGCACGGCGCAGAGCATAGAGCTTGCAAAAAAATACCCGTTTATCTACGCCGCCGCAGGCGTGCATCCCAGCGAAACAGAAGAATTAAATGAGGAAAATTTCAAGCGCCTCCGCGAGCAATGCCTTGAAAAAAAAGTAGTCGCTGTAGGCGAAATAGGACTTGACTATCACTGGGATGAGCCTTCAAAAGACACGCAAAAATACTGGTTTGAAAGGCAGCTTGACCTTGCAAAAAACATCAAAAAACCTGTAATAATACATTCACGGGATGCCGCAAAGGATACCTATGATATAATGCTCTCCAAAAACGCCGCTCAGATAGGAGGTATCGTTCACTGTTATTCCTACAGCGCGGAGCTTGCGCTTGAATTTGTAAAAATGGGATTTTACATTGGCATCGGCGGCGTGGTGACTTTTAAAAACGGCAAAAAGATGAAAGAGGTCGTGGAGGCGGTCCCTTTGGAACGTATTCTGCTTGAAACCGACAGTCCCTATCTTGCGCCCGAACCAAACAGAGGGAAACGCAATTCCTCGCTCAATCTGCCGTACATAGCTCAAAAAATCGCAGAAATAAAGGGCATAACTTATGATGAGACCGTTAATGTCACTTTTGAAAACACCCGAAAAATTTATAAACTTATTTAAAACAATTTGGAAAATAATTTTATTATCCGTCTGTTTTTTTATTTCATAATATGCTATAATAGTGTGCGGTAATGTTTCTTTAGTGTTAGGCGTCTGCGAAGTCTTCTTTAGACAATGTGACTTTCAAAAAAGCTTTGCAACCGCCTAATCATTAATATGAGTGAAAGGGAGGATTTTTTATGTTTCAGTTTACGGATGATTGTTTACTGGGCATTGAGCAAATCGACGAGGAGCACAAACACTTATTTGAGCTTTTAAACAAAGCGCATATTCTTTCGACTACAGAATATCACAGTGATTATTATAACGAACTTAAAGGAATTATTGAGGAGCTTGACGAATACGCAGACGAACACTTTGAACATGAGGAGGCGTATATGGAAAAGATACGCGACCCTGAACTTATTCGCCAGCGCAGTCAGCACGCATTTTTCCGCGATAAAGTGCGGGAATTTGACTTTGCGAATATCGACCATGAGGAGAAACAGCAGGAGCTCCTTGAAAATCTGGTAATGTTTCTTGCCAAATGGCTTTACAGACATATCGTAGGCAGCGACATTTTGATTGGAAAACTGCCGCCGCTTGAAGAATGGCTTATAAAGGAAAATCCTTGCGAGTTTACAGACGAGTATTTGACAGGCATTTATCTGATTGACACGGAGCACGCCGAACTTTTCCGCATTGTTGACAAAGCAAATAAGCTTGTCAGAAATTATGACGACACTTGCTATGATAAATTTGTAGAAATATTAAATGAGCTGAAAGAGTACACGAAAGAGCATTTTTCAGATGAAGAAGAATATATGGAAAGCATAGGCTATAAAGGGCTTGATGCCCAAAGACGCGCTCATCAGGTCTTTGTTGATAAGCTGGACAGCATTGAGCTTGACAAGCTGGACGAAAAAAATCCTCAAGAGGACCTTGAGGAGCTTGTCGAATACCTGCTTGGCTGGCTGATAAACCATATTTTAAATTCCGACAAAAAAATTCCGTCAAATACATAATCCGTACTGTCGGCTACATTAAATGTAAAAGCCGCCACAGTCCTTATATACCACGGCATGCATATATGCCTGTCAGGTTTAGGAGCTGCGGCGGCTTTTGTTGTGTGACACTGCCTATTTACGATTTTCACTCGATTTCACGGGATTGCGCGCCATATCCGCGACAAAAATCACGGCGACCACAATAAGCGGTATTCCCGCAAGTATGCCTTTCGGTGCTGGTCCCACAAAAAAGTTGCCGCCGTCAAATGTGAACATCGCCGCCTGCGACATCATAACATTCAATGAACTGTTGGCAAAAACCGACGGGAATATGCTACCTGTACGCAGACACAGATACGAAGAAATAATGCCTGTCACAGTCCCAAATATGCACATCGCGATTATACCCGCAACCGGAAATCCCCTATAATCCGTGCCGTAATAATATCCCAATGTGACAAGCGGCGCAAACCACAAACCCGAAATAAATCCTCCTAATATCATTGCAGGTACGGCGCCAATTTTGCGATAAAGCTTGGGCACCAAATATGCCCTAAATCCCCACTCTATACCAAAAGCGTTTACGATATTAAGCAGCGGCGCTGTAAATACTTTCATTAAGAGCTCTGTCTTATATGCCGCAATAATCTCCACAGATGTAGATGTTTTTCCATCATATACATCCGCCATGGCTGCGTTGTACGAGGCAACGTACTCTGTCATGTTTGGGTCAAAATTATTCTTGTACACAAGGAAATAAATTACAGCTCCCAAAAATGTAAGGACAGTCATTCCAAACCATCCGAACAGGAATAAAAATTTGCACTCGCTAAAATTGAACTGAAAACCTGATTTAACGAGACCTTCCCTTGTCAAAAGCCTTGCGACAAGAGCGGCTATCGCGGGAGTGAACATTATCTGAGACATCATATCCACAGCTTCTTTAAGTGCCTCTACGTTATCGCTTTTATACAATGGCGTTATCGCAAAAAGCTCAATGAACCATGCTACTCCAAAACATAATGCTAAAAAGATAATCAGGCGTTTTGTTTCCACCTGTTTGTTATCTACACCTACAAGCTCACGGCGTGGTCTGCTGTTATTGTTCTGTTTAAATTTATTTGCTATTTCTATGCCGCTGCTTTCATTGGACACGGCATCTTCTTCTGATGCCTCACTAACATGCTCTGCCTGAGCTGCCGCACTTTCCTCTCGCACTTCTTCAACGCCATCCGCCCCAACTGACGTTTCTTCTTTTTGCTCCGTATCGTTTTCTGACATATCTGTCATATTTTCTCCTCCATTCTATACATTCATATAGTTTCTATTTTATCTCATTTGCCATCATATAAAACTGATAATACATTCCCTGCTTTTCCATAAGCTCATCATGGTTTCCTTCTTCTATGATGCCTTCGTCTGTAAGCACCAATATTCTGTCGGAATTTCTGATGCTTGACAGTCTATGCGCTATGGTTAGCGTAGTGCGGCCTACCGCAAGCTCATTGAGCGACTTTGCCACAGCGTACTCGCTTTCATTGTCAAGCGCCGAGGTTGCCTCGTCAAGTATTATGATAGGCGGATTTTTCAAAAATACTCTCGCTATGCTTATCCGCTGCTTCTGCCCACCCGAAAGCTTGACGCCGCGCTCACCGACATATGTGTCATATTTATCCTTAAGCTCGCAGATAAATTCGTCAGCGCCCGCCCTCTTTGCCGCCTTGATTACCTCGTCACGCGTAGCCCCAGGCTTGCCATACGCGATATTTTCATAGACAGTCCCCGAAAAAAGATACACGTCCTGCTGCACAATGCCGATATTGCGCCGGAGACTTTTTAGCGTAAGTTCTTTAATATTGCTCCCATCTATTGTGATATTTCCGCCCGACACATCATAAAACCTCGGAATAAGGTTGCACAGCGTCGTCTTGCCGCCGCCCGACGGACCTACTATCGCAAGCTTTTCTCCCGCGTGAATCGTCAGGTTCAGCCCTGTAAATACCTTGTTGTGGTCGTCGGGATATTCAAAGCTTACATCTTCAAAAACTATCTCGCCCCGCGGATTGACAAGCTCCCTGGCATCTGGCGCGTCAAATATCTCGATATCGGCGTCCATTATCTGCAGGAAACGCTCTATCCCCGTAATTCCGCGCTGAAACTGCTCCGCAAACTCGATAATCCTCCTTATCGTGGCAATCAGCGTCGAAACATACATCACATACGCAACCATATCGCCTGGCAGAATTTTGCCGTTCATAAGGAAAAATCCGCCGCCAATTATAATAGTGAGATACATCAGACCGTCAAAAACCCGCGTCGATGTGTTGAATATTCCCATCAACATATAGGTATACGTCTTTATTTTGAGAAACTCCTGATTGCCCTCCTCAAATTTTTCGGATTCAAGCTCCTCATTTGTAAACGCCTTTACTACCTTCTGCCCTAAAAGACTGTCCTCTATGCGCACATTCAGCTCTCCTATCTGGTATCTCTGCCTGCTGAACGCGCCGCGCATTTTCCTGTTAATCATGCGGCATACAACCGTCATAACGGGCACAAACACAAACACCATAACCGTCAACGGCAGATTTATTGTAGACAGTATTATAAATGAAATAACTATTTTGAGCGCAGCGATAAAAAATTCCTCGGGACAGTGATGCGAAAACTCCGTGACCTCAAACAAGTCATTCGTAATCCGCCCCATTATCTGACCGACCTTCGTGTTGTTGAAATATGTATTTGAAAGCTGCTGCAGATGGGCATACGCGTCGCGCCGCATATCAGTCTCTATCCTCGCGCCCATCACATGACCTATGTCCGCCATATAATAATTGGCAAGCGCGTCAATTATCCTCAGTACAAAATACACTAGCGCAAGCCCTATTATCATACGCGCGCTCAAAAGCGCCACGTCTTCAAGCGCGGTATTTGTAATCTGCCTGATTATCAGCGGCAGGACAATCTCGCATATCGTAGTGAGCGCCGCGCAGAATAAATCCGTGTAAAGTGTCTTTCGATACGGCTTAAAATACGGCAGAAACCGATGTATAAGCGTCGATACAGAATATTCCCTTTTTTCCATGTGGTTTCTCCTTTTATATTTTTAAGAAAATTGCTAAATTGTCAAGCTCCTCTGTCTTTGCAATAAAGCCAGTAAAAATCACAAAACAATAATAACTGATGAATTAATTTTTGTATTTTTCATTTTCTGTATTCTTCTAAATTCCAACCATAATCTCAGTATAGCAAATTCTCCTCGCGCTTTCAATCCTATTTCCATGCAGTCTGCACCATTGATTTTTTCATAAAATCGCATATGATAACTAACCTTTGCTTTAATGAGCAGATTGAGTATTGCCCCATCAAGCTCTTTAATGTTCTTTTTCCGTAATTATCCTGACGCTGTACAATGATACAGACTTATTAACGCTGCCATATCCACAAGTTACTGTCAAAATGGCACAAAAACAGGGAAACAACCTGAAAAAACAGTTATTTCCCTGCCCGACAGCCGTAATATGAAATTTTCATTCTGCCTTACACTGTCTGAAGCTTTGCAAGCTGCTCTACTTCTGTGACACTTAGCCCTGTATCTTCTGCTATTTCCTTAATCGTCTGTTTTCCCCTTTTTAACAGTTTCAATGCTGTCTGCTTTTTTGTTTCACTAATTCCCTGATTTAAAATGGTTCTTGCTTCTGTTTCAATCAATGCTCCGCCCATAATGTCACCTACACCTTTCTGCACATTCTCATATTTCTGTGCGATCTCCTTAATCACGTCCTCAGAAAGCTCTATGATAGTCCGCTTATCAAACGCCCCAATCACTCCCTGCTGTTCCAGTCCGTCAAGTTTTTCCAAAATTTTCTGATATTCTGCCTTTAATTCCGCCAGTTTCTGCTCATTGCTATTATACTCTGGAAAGCTTTTCTCATGTGAGAAAATGTAAAACGGTATCAGTATCAGCAGACGTTTTTCAAAAATATCATCAAGCGAATACTTCTGCACTTTCATAATCGGCACATCATACTGCACCGTTCCGCCTGGCGTGATGATAACATATCTCATTTTATCTGGTGTCTTTTTGTAAGTCCGAAGATACAGAACCGCCGTATTGGGAAATGTCACTGTGAGAGTCTCCTCTGTAACTTCACCCTCGTCAAGCGCTATCTGTGCATCGTACTCAAAAAGCCTTATTGTGATTCTCCCATCTGGTAAGCTGCTTTCACATTCGATATGGTATTTCTTTGGTGTCTTTCCAAAAACCGTGAAATTTGTATCCGTAATGCGTTCTTTATCCGCTTCGTCCTGCTGGTCTATAAAATGTTCATTGGGAAAAACTGTATTTCTTCTTCCCCTGTATATGTTTCCCCGAAAATCTCATTGATTACGGGTAAGATTAGTTTTCGGCAGTCATTTAAGATTGTGCGAAATGCCCCGTCATATATATTTGCCATACAATGTCCCTTTCTTTTTTGTGGTTTTATCATACCATTTTTTTATTGTAAATTCAAGAAGCGTGCAGCATTTCAGCAAACAATTGCTAAGGACAAAACAAAGGGAGATTAAGCAAAATTTAATGGAATTGTGTGTATTTGTGGTAAGATAATGATATTGAACAATTTGATGAACTGTAATTTGCAGGTGAATGGATTAATGGAAGCTAAAATATTGCTGGATAATATTGATAAGATTCATACCACAGAAATGGGTATTAAAAAATTAAACAAATCTTAAATTAGACGAATGTGATGCTGTTGAATATTGTAAAAACAAAGTTTTTTATAAAATTGCAATATTTATAAGCAAGGCAAGAATTGGAAAAGCGGCGGCATAAATCTCTGTTTTTTGGTTTTTTCATTCCAAATCATATTTGCGTACATTTTAATATTTCTCAAACAAAACGCAAATATTCTATAAACATTTCCACCGTACAATACAGTCAACAAGTGAAAAACACTTAGAAAAAGAATTGGAGGTAATATGCTATGAAGAAAAAGGATTTTGTAACTCTTATCATGAGTACCATTGGAGGGATTCTATTCGCCCTCGGTATGTGTATGGCGCTGCTCCCAGAATGGGGCGCTATGACACAAGGTATTGTAATCGGTGTGATTGGCGCAGTCGTATTGCTGGCTATGGTACTTGTCCGTCGGAAGATGGACGGAAAACCGGCAATCGTTTTTAACGGAAAGGCAATCGGGACGACATTATTTGGTATCCTTGGCGCAATTGTTTTGGGCGTGGGTATGTGTATGACGATGATCTGGAATATGATGGTTTCCGGCATCATTGTAGGCATTGTCGGTATCGTCCTGCTGCTTTGCCTGATCCCTATCATCAAGGGACTGAAATAGGAGGTGCGCATTATGAAAAAAGTCATTATTCCAATGATTGTAACAGCCATAATCGGTGCTGCTACAGCAGTTTTCACAATGATTCGCCGCAAGCGGGAAAATCAATATTAAACTGACAGGAGGATTTTATCATGGCAAAATCAAAGCTCGTACAGGTAAACGAAAAAATCGCCGACGCTGTTGTAGGCGGGTACAAGAAGATCGAGAACGGCGTTGTAGGCGCATACAGAAAAGTCGAAGACGGCTTTGTGGATAAATTCCTTACCCATGAGGGAGAAAACGTAGAGGACACTAAAAAGCGTATTCACGAGGAACAGGTTCAGCGTGAGGCAAGTCAAAATACCGTAAATCATTGACAGAACGATCCGCATGAGTGAAAAGCTGATGCGGATCGAAATTTTATAAAAAATCTGTGAAAGAGCAAAACGCAAACAAAACTTTAACATTTGGGTGTTATAATGAAAAAAACAGATGGAGGTCTGCCCTATGTTTAAGATACTGGTCTTAGAGGACGACAAAGATTTAAACCGCACAGTCTGTTCTTTTTTGAGCCAGAGCGGTTATGAAGCGGTTGGCTGCCTGAATGCGGATGAAGCCTATGATACCATGTACGGAAATACCTTTGATCTGATTGTTTCTGATATTATGATGCCCGAAATAGATGGATTTGAGTTTGCGAAAGCAGTCCGCTCACTGAATGAGGATATTCCAATCCTTTTTATGACAGCGAGGGATGATTTTGCATCCAAGCAGAAAGGCTACCGTATCGGGATCGACGATTACATGGTCAAACCCATTGACTTGGATGAGCTTTTCCT
>CANQHZ010000083.1 GCA_947623805.1 uncultured Lachnospiraceae bacterium
ATATATGAGGATTATATATACATATTTATAGAGAATATATTAGGTCGAATTTGCAATATTCCAAGCCTAAAACTAGATTCTCTTTTTGGAAAAATTGGGAAATGGCAGGAATATTATTATTATGATACGGCGTATGTAGGAAAACATTCCAGTGAGATTGAATTTATGGAGGGGGCATTATTTTTAAGCGCTGAAAAATATAGTATATTTTTGTATGAGTACAAGGGGGACATATGGATGGAACTAAATAAAGGGTTTAGTGAATTTAGTGGATTTACCCCGTATGATTATTATTGCAATCCCAATAACTATAGGGTTAGTTTGAATAAAATATCTGAAAAGAGGATATGGGAATGGAAAAGCACATTAGAACAGCATAGTAATTTATGCCGTGTCAGATGATCAAAGGTTTGGAACTTTGCGCCAGTGCAGTGGGAGAACAGGGAGGGCGGTTTCTTGCCCTGCATATGAACGTAACAAAGGAATGTATATGAATTATGCGAATAACAAGCAGTAGAAGTTTGAAAATAAATGAAGATGACAAACCTATCATGCAAAGACTGAGAGCCTATATCGAACCAGTGGACTGCACATGGTTTGAAAATTTGAAACCAGCAAAAACGAGTCAAATTGAAGAACTAAAAAGACAGTTAGATTTAGATAATTTGGGATTGCAGTTTTCAAAAAGTTTCTTGAGTTTTTTGTATGAAGCAGGAGAAGGTGCAGGAGGATTATTTTGTGATTTTTTGCATGCAGAAATATCTGTATCAAATTTGCTTTCACAAAATACCTGCGTATATATTAATGAAGCGGATAGTATGAAGCCATATTGTTTTGACTTTTTGCAAGATAGCATGGGAATTTGTTACTCTATGAATCTTGATGAAAACAATCAAAAAATATATATGGAAGAAACTTATGAAATTAGTGATAATTTTGAAAAATTACTGTTTCAATGCGCGGTGCATAGGTATGAAAGGGAATATTATCTTCATACGACTTTTTTTTCGGCAAGTCAGAACAGTTTTTATGATTCCAAAATAGGGAGAAGTGAGATAGATTTATTTGATTACTTACATCAGGTAATAAAGCAGTATCAGTCAGAAAAAGCTTGGTTTAGTGATAAATTTAATTTTTTTGCGTATAATGATGAAATGTCGTTTATATTGAATCGCAGCGGTGTAGGATTTTATGGGTATATTTACTTTGATGATATGAAGCTGCTGCATGAAATGCAAAAAGGGTGGCTGGCTGAAACAGGAGCAAGATTACAAAGAATTAATGAAAATAAACAGGGGGGTATAGAGAAGAAGAAAAATTAAGAGAGGCAAACAAGCGCTTAGATGACATATCGAAGAACTATTCAAACAAAAAGTTACGTTAGAATCTTTGATAGGAGGCAGATATCATGTATGAATATATATATATAATTGGTGGAAGCTATAGGGCTAAAACAGCAAAAATCATAACATGTGATCAGGCAAAAAAAATGCTTGTAGATGCACAAAGTATTAAGACGGATGAACCAATTTGTACCATGAGGATACTGAAAGATAATGAGCCTTATCGGACATTCATTTACTTCAATTTCAGGGTGATAGCAGTTGACCTGGAGCGTGGAAAGCAGATTTGGTATGAGAAATATAGTGGAAATGACAGGTACTTTATCGATTAGGTCGTATATGAGAAATACAATGGCCAAAGTACACGCATACAGTTGTTTTACCGCAATCGGAACTTTTCGGACCCTAACGTGTGCATGATAAAGAAACAGGGTGAAAAGGGATTTGAATATTACGTTGCAACGATTGATGATGAACAGTTTTATCGGGATATCGAGTTTGGGGAGACAGAAACGGTATTTAAGGATTTTGAAACAGACTTTAAGACTCTTTTACACGACATCCAAAAATGTGATAGCATGTACATAAGGAAATAGGGTGCATGGGACGCCTTGCTTCCGCGAAAGTCAGGAGCCATTGTCCCAATCGATGTCAACGTCATCGACGTGGACATGCCATTGCGCATCGGTGAGGACATCCGTTATTTCGTGCAGGCATTTGAGCCACCAATTCAGAATATTTAAAAGAAGATCAGGATCTACGTCCGTCGGCAGCTTTGTGGCGCCAGAAAAAATGACGATTGACTGGGCATCGGTATGGGAAGGGCTTTCTATAGAATCATATATACAAAAGCCTTCATATAATTCGCCATACGGATACTGAGAGTCATAGCGGTTGGCAATTTCGTCGCAGGCAGCCTGTTCCTGCGGTGTGATCGGCCATGTTCTTTCGGCTTCATAATAGAGTGATACGGACATATTGGAACCTCCTTTTGTGGGTAAGCGTGGTCGTCAATCTGCGTTGTGTGCCATGCTTTATGTTATTGTACCAGATAACATAAGTGGCGGCAAGTCCTAAAATGAGGGGGACCGTACTGTTAAAATACAGATTTTTTTATGCAAGATAAATAAGAAAGTATAAAGAGGAAATTAAAAAAAGTATAATATGAGTGATATTAATGTGATTAAAAAAACAATTCTGGAAAAAGATAATCGCTTTAGCATTACCATGCAAAATAATACTATCATCGCCACCTATTTGCCGTATAATCTGGAGTTTGTATATATTCCAAAAGGTACATATAATAAAGGACTTTCATCTAAAGAAAGGCAACAGGCTCAAGCCATTTGTCCTACTGTTGTTTTCTCGGAAGACGAGTTGATCTGCCAAAATAATGTTAAAGTATCGGATTTTTTGATAACAAGGACGCCTATATTAAATTCCTTTGCGAACAAGTATGTTGAAAATGGTTATTTTTGTGGTGAAGAGTATTATGCAGCATACCTAACGAAAGATAAAGTTGACAAAATATGTCAACAACTTAATTTGAGATTGCCAACAGAAGTAGAATGGGAATATTCCGTCAGAGCTGGTAGCACAGATTTATTTACTTTTGGGAAAGTGCTACCAAATGAAGAGCAATTAGAAAAATGGTTAAGTTTTGATTTTTCAGATTTAACGCGTCTGAATTGCAATTATTTTGGCTTGTATGGAATATATACAGGCGAATGGTGCGGTGATCATTATAAAAAAAATGATGACTCACCCGAAACGCCAGATTTTGTTATAAAAGGTGGAGGTGCTTATTTCTGGCCATGGCAAGAGGAAGAGTGGATCTGGTGTATGTCAGCGATGCGAATGTCTTCAAATGGATTAATAGGTGGAGAATGCGGTTGCAGATTAGTATATGATTTAAGTTAGTAAATTATTTCAACATAGTATTAATTTGTGAAAACCCCCAAAATGAAAGGAGACCACATGATGAAGTCGTTATTTGCGGATACCAATGCGGTTAATGAGGATGGTAGTTTATTTGTAAGCGAGCTTATTGTAAATAATATGAACCTAAAAGTTGGTGAAAGAGTAATTATATATCAGGATGAGGATTCATGGGATGCAGAAATAGTTTATTCAGGGGGCAAATGGGGTGTTAAGCTAATTTCCGATACAAAAGAAGTTAGCAAAGAAAGGCAGGAAGGGCATCGTGAAGGCTTTTGGGAAGGTTATTACGCACAAAGTATAAATATACTTCGAGTTTTAATGAATTTGCATTATTCTTCTGATGAAATAGAAATAATTAAACTTAAATTAGGTATAAAGTAAAGATAAATTTTAAGGCGATACTGGTTAATAACGGTGAAGGGCTGGAAGTGTGCTACGCTTATGACGCACTGGACCGTGTCAGCCATATTTATTACGGCAACGGCGTGGAGACAGTTTATACCTATGACGGAGATGGCAATATCGCCAGCCTTGAGACCAAAGCAGGATAAAGAGTTCTGTTCTCCTTTGCATACGAATATGACAACCACAGCTTTCTTTACTTTTAACTCTTTACAAACCTGCCTTCAATGATATAAAATATTTATGTGTATCAGTGGAATAAAAATCCATAAAAAGCTAAATTTAACATTGAATATAAAACAAAAAGGAGAACGAAAAATGAGCAAAAAAATTACAGTTTTAATGATTCTCGACGGCTACGGCTTAAACGAAAAGAAAGAGCACAACGCAGTAGCCCTCGCAAACACCCCAGTAATGGACAGACTGATGAAGGAGTACCCCTTCGCGCGCGGCAACGCAAGCGGCATGGCAGTAGGACTTCCCGACGGCCAGATGGGCAATTCCGAGGTAGGACACCTTAACATGGGCGCAGGCAGAATAGTTTACCAGGAGCTTACCCGCATCACCAAGGAAATACAGGACGGCACATTTTTTGAAAATCCCGCCCTGCTCGAAGCTGTAAACAATTGCAAGCAGAAAGGCTCAGCGCTTCATCTTTATGGGCTTTTGTCAGACGGCGGCGTACACAGCCACAACACGCACCTCTACGGACTGTTAGAGCTTGCCAAGAGAAATGGTCTGTCAAACGTCTACGTACACGCATTCCTCGACGGCCGCGACACGCCCCCAGCGTCAGGCAAAGGCTTTGCCGAGGAGCTTGAAGCGAAAATGAAGGAAATCGGCGTAGGCAAAATCGCCACAGTAATGGGGCGCTACTATGCAATGGACAGAGATAACAACTATGACCGCGTTCAAATCGCCTACGACGCAATGACACAGGGCAAAGGCGAGACAGCCCCCACAGCTCCCGACGCTATACAGCAGTCCTACGACAAGGATAAGACGGACGAGTTCGTATATCCCACAGTAGTAACCGAAAACGGACAGCCCGTAGCCACAATCAAGGACGGCGACTCAATCATCTTCTTCAACTTCAGGCCTGACCGTGCAAGGGAGATAACAAGAGCATTTTGCGACGACGATTTCAAAGGCTTCGACAGAAAACGCCTCGACGTAAAATACGTATGCTTCTCAGACTACGATCCGACAATACCCAACAAGTCCGTAGCCTTCCACAAAATAGCAGTCACCAACACCTTCGGCGAGTGGCTTGCCGCCAACAACATGACACAGGCAAGAATAGCTGAGACAGAAAAATACGCCCACGTAACCTTCTTCTTCAACGGCGGTGTAGAAGAACCAAACAAAGGCGAAGACAGAGTGCTAGTCCCCTCACCCAAGGAAGTAGCCACCTACGACCTAAAGCCCGAGATGAGCGCCTACACAGTATGCGATAAACTCGTAGAAGCCATCAAATCAGGCAAATACGACGTAATAATCATCAACTTCGCAAATCCTGACATGGTAGGCCACACAGGCGTAGAAGCCGCGGCAATCAAAGCAGTAGAGGCAGTAGACGAGTGCGTAGGAAAAGCAGTAGACGCAATATTGTCCGTAAACGGCACCCTCTTTATCTGCGCAGACCACGGCAACGCAGAACAACTCGTAGACTACGAAACAGGCGCTCCTTTCACAGCCCACACCACCAACCAAGTACCATTCATACTCGTAAACTACGACAAAAATTACACATTAAGAGATGGCGGCTGCCTAGCAGACATAGTCCCCACCCTCATAGAAACCATGGGAATGACACAACCCAAAGAAATGACAGGCAAGTCACTCCTTATCAAAAAGTAAAGTACTAAATCAAAACACGAAAAGGTGCAGATAAATACCAGAAATTCTGCACCTTTTTATGCGTTATTTCATTAAGCCAACTCAAAAGCAAGCATATATTATATGAACAATATTTCGCATATTTCCATCAATATCATTTAAAAATAAGTATATTTGCCCACCATCTATGTACATTCTACCAACAAACTAGCCCGAGCAGGGGAATATATCCCATGAAGACCATTGGGAAGCGTCGGCACTTAGCGAAGCAAGCTGTAAAAGCGTAGCTCCTTTTACAGCGCCGCCGAGCTTAGTGTCCGCTACGCTTTCCACTAAGCGCAAGCGGGTCTGAATGGGATATATGCCCCTGCTCGGGCGACCTATTACCAAAACACAAAATTTATAAAATACAAACAAAAATATTGCAATCAATCTTCGCAAATTGTATAATTTATACAATACATTGTTTACAAGCAAAATATAGGAGATGAGGCATGGTGATAAACATGAGATTTGCATTCAACCTTTTAATATTAAGTATCCTCGCAGTATGCACCTGGTTTTTCACAGTCAGCGTAGAAAGCAAAGCATACTACAGAAAAATATTCCGTTTCATACTCATTTCATCTATAATAATGTACCTAAACCGCCTACTATGCATAGCAATAGAAGAAAACTACCTCAACAGCAGCGACGCCCTGCTCACAACAGAACGCCTCATACACTACATACTAACCCTAGAAATATACACCCTCTACGCCTTTTTCATCTTCTGCCTGTTCGACCAGTTCCACTATTTTTCAGGCAGAAAAAAACTCCTGTTCTTCCTACCCTGCATAATAACAGCCGCACTCATAATCACCTCCCCCTGGACCCACCTAATCTTCTGGGTAAAAGACGGCACCTGCCATAAAGGCGTCCTGTTCTGGTTCTTCGTACTGGTAAGAGGCGGCTACGCAATAACAGCCACAATTAAAGCGTTGCTTAGACGAAACCTAATGATAAAAGTATTCGGACAATGCGTAATCCTGCTCGCAGTATTTGCAGGCATCCAAGGCGCAGTATTTTTCATATCAGGCAATGAAACAATGTACTACTCAACACTTGTCGTAAACGTAGTCGTATTAGTCCTCGCTATCACAATGGTAGAATTTTACAAGGACGATTTGACAGAACTCTTTAACCAAAAGGCGTTTAAACAGTACATAAGCAAAGAGCTTGAAAAGCAGAAACAAAAGGCAGTCTACCTGATAAAACTGAAAAATTATGAATACCTCAGCGATAACTACAATAAATACTCCATTTGCGAGATAATAAAAAAGCTTGCCGAATACATAAAAGAGTACACAATGCTCTCATCAATATATTATCTCGGCGATGGGCGTTTTTGCATTATCCTCCATAAAGACGATAAACTCAACGAAAAAGAGTTCTTTGATAAGCTGGAAGACCGTTTCTGCATACCATTTGAAATCAACGGCTCAAGCGTAAACCTAAGCCTCTTTGCTGCCGTTATGAACCTGGAAAGCGGCAAGATAAACAAAGACAATTTTTATAAATATTTTGCCGCATGCGACGAAATAAGATACCGCAGCAATGATGCGCTGGAAATTGTCCAAGCCGACACCTTCAACATAGACCAGCTCCAAAGATACCGCGACGTGGAGGACGCAATCGAGAGAGGACTTGTCGAAAAAGAATTTACAATGTTCTACCAGCCGATAATCTCCACGGAAACAGGCAGGGCAATATCCGCCGAGGCGCTTATCCGCCTTAAAGACCGCGTATTAGGCTTTGTTTCGCCAGAGGAGTTTATCCCCATTTCCGAAACAAACGGCACAATACTTGAAATCAGCGAGTTTGTCATTGATAGCGTATTCAAATTCGTCAGCGAGCATGACATAACTCAAATGGGCATGGAATTTATCGAAATGAACCTTTCCGTGATACAATGCATGGACGAAAACCTCAGTGATAAGCTCGAATATTATATAGAAAAATATCATGTTGACCCAAAGCGCATAAATCTTGAAATCACAGAGACCACAAATTTTGACGAGGAAAAGCTCAAACAGCAGCTTGAAAAGATAAAAAAGCTTGGTTTCAGTTTTTCACTCGACGATTATGGCACAGGTTACTCAAATCTCGTGAGAGTGCTTGAATATCCCGTAGACGTAATAAAGCTGGACAAGAGCATAATATGGGCGGCATTTGACGACAGGGACAGCTTTGTCACAGTCAAAAACCTCATCGCCATGTTCCATGACGTGCGCCGCAAGCTTGTAGCGGAAGGCGTAGAGAACCAGACGCATGCGGACAGGCTAAAAGAGCTGGGGTGCGACTACCTACAGGGCTATTTTTATTCAAAACCCGTAAACCAGACAGAATTTGTCGATTTCGTAAATAAATTTAATAATAAAATATAATCACAAAAAATTAGGGGCTGATACATTGTCAGCCCTGAATTTTTTCCCCATTTCTGCCAATACTAAAGCGTGATATACAAAGCAATAACAGGCATAAAAACGCAGAAACGGAGGGAAGAAAAGTGAAACCAAATTCATTTGCAATTACAGACATACACGCAAGAGAAATACTTGATTCCAGAGGCAATCCCACAGTGGAGGCAGTAGTCAGGGTAAATGACCGCTATGAGGGCAGGGCAAGCGTGCCGTCAGGCGCAAGCACAGGCAAATTTGAGGCGGTAGAGCTTCGCGACGGCGAGCTGCGCTATATGGGGCTTGGCGTGCAAAAGGCGGTAAACAACGTAAACACTAAAATCAGAGAAGCGCTTATTGGCGCAGACGTATGCAACCAAAAGCTGATAGACCATATCCTCATAGACACAGACGGCACATACAATAAAGGCAATCTCGGCGCAAACGCCACCCTTAGCGTGTCAATGGCGGCGGCAAGGGCAGCGGCAGACGCGCTTGGCATGCCACTTTACAGATACCTCGGCGGGGTAAAGCCAAACCGCCTTCCCGTGCCTATGATGAACATTTTAAACGGCGGCAGGCACGCGACAAACACAGTCGATTTTCAGGAATTTATGATAATGCCCGTAAAAGCGGAAAGCTTCAAGGAGGGCTTGCGCATATGCGCTGAAATTTATCACAACCTCAAAAAACTCTGCCACGAGAGAGGACTTTCCACAGGCGTAGGCGACGAGGGCGGCTTTGCCCCAGATTTGCCCGATGCTACAGCTGTGCTCGACATAATAGTTGACGCGATAGGCGCGGCAGGCTACAAGGCAGGCGAGGAGGTCAAAATCGCGCTCGACGCGGCAGCCTCAGAGCTTTACAACGAGGAGGACAACACTTATCATTTCAGCGGCGAAACACAGCTTAGGAGCAAATGGGAGGGCGTGGAGAACAACAGCGCCTTTGAAGACACAGGCGAGGTAAAGCGCAGCACGGAGGAAATGATACAATATTACGAAAAGCTGATAGACCATTATCCAATCATATCAATAGAAGACGGGCTTGCCGAGGACGACTGGGACGGCTGGCAGGAGCTTACAAGGCGCATCGGCAAAAAAGTACAGCTTGTTGGCGACGACCTGTTTGTCACCAACACTAAACGCCTTGACGCAGGCATCAAGCTGGAAGCGGCCAACGCAATCCTTGTCAAAGTAAACCAGATAGGCACGGTCAGCGAAGCGGTAGAAGCCGTTGAAATGGCGCAGAACAACGGCTACAAGGCAGTAATCAGCCACCGTAGCGGCGAGACCGAGGACACCTTCATAGCAGACTTAGCCGTAGCCATGAACGCAGGACAGATAAAAACAGGCGCTCCCTGCCACAGCGACCGCACAGCAAAATACAACCAGCTCCTCAGAATAGAAGAAGAACTCGGCAAAGTGTCCATATATATGGATCCGTTCCACAAGCTGTAAAACACTCAAACGCACAGCAAAAACGCCGTGGAAAGCATTGCTGAAAGCCAGTATTAAAAACAGCAAATCAAAAACAGCAAATCAAAAACAGCATGCAAAAATCAGATTGCTATATATTTGCGAAAATGCTATACTATTACAAACAAAGGAAATCAACAAAAATCTTCTTGACTATAAAGGCAGCGGCTCTGAAAATAAATTCAGAGCCGCAATTAAAAACAATTTCAAATCCAATAAACACATACAAAAATAATCTAATCGGAGGCATATATGGAAAACATATCTTTTGACACAATGTGGAAAAATAAAGTCACAGCTCATGTACAAATAAAAGACAATCAGGTTAATGTCACCTCGTACTCCGATAATGTCGTAGAAAACGCTTTTGCCATACCGCCCTTTGATATTTTTTATGTCAATCAGTTTATTGAGGGCAGATGCTTTGAGGAGGGCAATGCAGACAGGAATTTTTTCCTGGCGGATTTGGGGCTTAGCTCATATAATCCATGGGAAATAGTAAAGAAAACGCATGGCTTTTTGTGGGACGACTATATGTGGATACGCTTTAACGGCGAAAATCTGACTTGGGAGGACGTAAATCTTGGAAAGCTATGAAATATCAGATTTATACAAAATAATTTCCCGTGACAGCGGAGGCTCACAAGGAAAATATTTCAAGGATAATATTTGGTATAAATTAGACACAGTCGGCGAGGAGTCAAGAGCGGAAAACATTATTTCAATTTTGCTTGAAAAATCCAATGTAAAAAGCTTCGTGCGGTATGAAATATGCTATGTAAACGGAAAAAGGGCATGCAGTGCTCATAATTTCCTTTCAGAAAACGAAATCTTTATATCTTTACATAAGCTTTATATGGCAGTATTCCACAAAACGCTGGCAGATGAAGTTTTTCGGTATAATACGGCAAAAGAAAGATTTGATTTTCTCATAACTGTATTTAATGAAATCACAGCCCTTGATTTAACAGAGTATTTGAGCAACATAATCGCGCTGGACATGTTATGTCTCAATCCCGACAGGCATTTTAAAAATATAGGCGTTATATATAATGGCGCAGATTACAGGCAGGCGCCTATATTCGACAATGGGCAGGCTCTTGGTGCAAATTGGAGCATCTGCCCGCCTGACTTATCCGTATCCGAATGTATTGAAAAAATAAGCTCATGCACAATCGCAGGCTCATTTGAAGTGCAGTTTTCAGCTATAAAAAATGTTTTGTCGATAGATTATGACAGCTTAATGAAGCCGCTTTTAAATTGCGGTACAAAGTCGAGGGTAACGGATATGCTTATATATCAGTTAGAAAGATACAGGAGCATTTTTTGCAATTCTTAAAAACTTCCTATTGTCAACCGCCGTATTTTGTGCTAAACTAACATTCATAGTGCATCACCAGATAAATCAACGACCAATCATTCAGGCGCACGACGCCTTAAAAAACGGAGGAAACATGGCAGTATTAAGGACAATTCTCACAGTGATATTAATATTGGTATCAATAGCATTTACAATAGTAGTTTTAATGCAGGAGGGCAAGTCAGCAGGGCTTGGAGCAATCAGCGGCGCGGCGGAAACATACTGGGGCAAGAACAAAGGACGCTCCATGGAGGGCGCGCTCGTCAGGATTACGACAGTGCTCGGCGTAGTATTTATGATACTTGCGGTTGTTTTGAATATCAATTTTTAACAGCACAGCAAAAGAAACACTCTTGTAAAAAAGAGTGTTTTTCATTTTTACGCGTTACGGCATTTACATCATTAAGCCGCAAGAGCGGCGCGGAGGAATAAAATTGAGCGATAAGAGAAAAAAAGTAATACTTGATTTGGTACAGGAAGAATTTTATGTCCCAATGAAGGAAAAAGAGCTTGCAGTAATGCTTCAGGTCAAAAAAGAGGACAGGGCAGAGCTAAACCGCCTTTTAAATGAGCTGCTTGCAGAGGGCGAGCTTTCAATAACAAAAAAAGGCAAATTCATCAAAGCAAAAAAATCCGACAAAGAATTGACAGGCACATTCATAAGCCACCCCAAAGGCTTTGGCTTCGTGGAAATAGAAGGGCGCGACGAGGATTTGTACATTCCCGAGGACTGCGTAAACGGCGCATTCCACAAGGACACAGTCAGGGTTTCATTGTTATCAGGCCAGCGCGGCAGGCGTCAGGAGGCGCAGGTAATAGAAATCATATCAAGAGGCATCACGCGTGTCGTCGGCATATTTGATAAAAGCAGCAAAAATTACGGCTTCGTAATCCCCGACAACGCCAGAATCACAAATGACATTTTCGTGCCGTCAGAGCGTTCAAAGGGTGCGGTATCAGGGCACAAGGTAGTATGCGAAATCACGGACTACGGCAAAGACAACAGAAAGCCCGAGGGGAAAATCGTCGAGATATTAGGCCACATAAACGATCCTGGCGTCGATATAATGTCAATCGTGAAAGGCTACGAGCTTCCCACGGAATTTCCTGAAAAAGTAATGCATCAGGCGGAAAATGTTTCAAACGAGGTTTCAGAGGCGGATATTCTCGGCAGGCGTGACCTGCGCAGTGTCCAGATGGTGACGATAGACGGCGAAGACGCAAAGGATTTGGACGACGCGGTAAGCCTTACGGTAGAAAACGGCCTTTACAAGCTTGGAGTGCATATCGCAGATGTCACAAACTATGTCCAGGAAAATTCAGCCCTTGACTGGGAGGCAAAAAAACGCGGCACAAGCGTGTACCTTGTGGACAGGGTTATCCCAATGCTCCCGCACAAGCTCTCAAACGGCATCTGCTCGCTGAATGCAGGAAGCGACAGGCTCGCGCTAAGCTGCCTTATGACGATAGACGGCAAGGGAGAGGTAGTAAGCCACGAGATAGTCGAGAGCGTCATAAACGTTGACCGAAGAATGTCCTATACAAGCGTAAAAAAAATTCTTGAGGACAAGGACGAGGAGCAGATAAAAGAGTACGCGCCGCTGGTGCCTATGTTTGAGCAGATGCAGGCTTTAGCCGCCATACTCCGCGAAAAAAGAAGGAAACGCGGCTCAATAGACTTTGATTTTCCCGAGACAAAAATAGTGCTTGACAGCCAGGGGCACCCAATCGAGATAAAGCCGTATGAGCGCAATACAGCCACAAAAATTATCGAAGATTTTATGCTTATGGCAAATGAGACAGTGGCGCAGCATTTTTACTGGCTGGAGCTCCCTTTCATATACCGCACGCATGACACCCCTGATCCTGAAAAAATAGCAAAGCTTGCCACCTTTGTACGAAATTTTGGCTACAGCATAAAAAGCAGGCAGGAGGAGCTTCACCCCAAGGAGCTCCAAAAGCTTCTTGCCAAGATAGAGGACACGCCAGAGGAGGCGCTGATAAGCCGCCTTGCGCTCAGAAGCATGAAACAGGCAAAATACACAATTGACTGCACAGGTCACTTTGGGCTCGCCTGCCAGTATTACTGCCATTTTACATCTCCGATACGCCGCTATCCCGACTTGCAGATACACCGCATTATCAAGGAGCAGCTGCGCGGCAGAATGAACGAAAACCGCATACAGCACTACAATGAGATACTTCCCGAGGTCGCAAAAAATTCCTCTGAAATGGAAAGGCGCGCCGACGAAGCAGAGCGCGAGACCGACAAGCTAAAGAAAGCGGAATACATGGAGGAGCACATTGGCGAAATCTACGAGGGCGTCATATCCTCAATCACAAGCTGGGGCATATACGTGGAGCTTCCCAATACAATAGAAGGAATGATACATGTATCGACGCTCCCAGGAGATTATTTTTACTATGACGAAGCCGCCTACGAAATGGCAGGGCAGTCGACAGACAAACGCTACAAGCTCGGCGAGAAGCTCACAGTACAGGTAAACGACGTAGATAAAATCGCAAGAACAATAGATTTTATAATAGCGGACGAGGAATAAAAATCAGCAGTTTCGTCTGCGATAAGACAATTGGCGCTTTAAGAATGGAGAATATATATGTCAAAAAATGAAACAGCAAAATTAGTCGCAAACAACAAGAAAGCATACCACGACTACTTCATAGAAGAAAAATACGAATGTGGCATTGCCCTCCACGGCACGGAGGTCAAATCGCTGCGCATGGGGAAATGCAGCATAAAAGAAGCCTTTATCCGCATTGAAAACGGTGAGGTATTTGTATATGGAATGCACATTTCACCATACGAAAAAGGCAATATCTTCAATAAAGATCCCCTGCGCGTAAAAAAGCTCCTCCTCCACAAACAGGAAATAAATAAGCTT
The DNA here is from genome assembly GCA_947623805.1 of uncultured Lachnospiraceae bacterium. Classification (GTDB taxonomy): domain Bacteria; phylum Bacillota; class Clostridia; order Lachnospirales; family Lachnospiraceae; genus COE1. Next base: position 13,705 of record CANQHZ010000083.1, read on the forward strand.
ATCGGAAAAATCAAGGAAAAAGGCTATACACTAGTCCCATTGCAGGTATATTTTTCAAATGGCAAAGCCAAAGTCGAAATCGGACTTGCGCGCGGCAAAAAGCTCTACGATAAGCGCGAGGACATAGCCAAAAAAGACCAAAAACGTGAAGTGCAGAGGGAGTTTAAAGTGAAAAATTTACACTAATTATGTAGAAATCTTGAATAGCGTCATTGCGGATTATGATTAAAAAGTATATATACTTATACAGACGGAGGATTTATACATGTACAGTAAAAGAGAAAAGATGTATTGGCTGGCGCTTTTGGCAGTTATGGTGTTTATACATTGCTTTCGCATAGGAAGTATACCTTATGGAATTAATGTAGATGAAATGGGTATGGGTTATGACGCATGGTGTCTCGCTAATTATGGCACGGACAGATATTTGAAATCATTTCCGGTCTATTTAATAAATTTCAGCGGTGGTCAAAGTGCATTGTATGCATATCTGTGTTCACCATTTGTTTATTTTTTTGGAATATCTGCTGTTACTTTGAGAGTGCCGGCAATGATTTTTTCGTTTGTAACATTAGTTTTTGCAGTAAAAATTGCTGATTATATTTGGAACAATAAGAGAATAAATTTGCTGACAGGACTGATTTATACAATATCTCCCGTATTTTTAATGTTATCTCGCATAGGACTTGACTGTAACCTCATGCTTGGAATGTCAACTATGTATATTTATTTTTTGATTAAAGCAATAGGGGGGGGGGTATATGGGTATAAAAAGTTTATATTTGTTGGTATTATCGGCGGATTAGTTTTATACAGCTATGTGATAAGCCATATGTTGCTTCCCTTGTTTCTTGTTTTGCTGATAGCTTATTTATTTTATACTAAAAAAATAAAGTTGAGCCAGTTATTTGCGATGATTGTGCCGATGGCGATTCTGGCTGTGCCCTTGGTGCTTTTTCATATAACTAATATCTTTGACTTGGGAGAAATAAAAATAGGTATTTTTACTATACCTAAGCTGTATCGCTATAGAGGTGATGATTTATCGGCACAAATGTTTTGGGGTAATTTTGTCAACTTCTTAAAAACTTCATTATTACATGACAATATTGATTTTAACAGCATCAAGGAATTTGGAAATATGTATTATATTTCAGTTCCATTTATTATAATTGGTTTAATTGATGCCATGGTAAAATTTGCCGTGTCATTGAAAAAAAGACAGTGGAATCCATATTCTGTGATTCTGTTATGGTTCATATGTGTATATGTCACGGGTGCTTTTATAAGTACAGCGTCATACGGTGCAAATGTATATCAGATAAACAGCGTATTTATGACATATTTGTTTTTTTGTGTTGACGGTTTATTTGTTTTGTATAGTCGGATTAAGGCACATAGTTTAGCCAAGAAAGCAGCAATATCAGCTATAGCAATTTTATACAGCATACTGTTTATATGTTTCGCGAAATATTATTTTTTTGATTATGCGGCGGATACATATTTGATAGATTTATTTAATTTCAAATTTGATGACGTTCTGTCATATCTGGACGATGAACTGCCGGATAACGTGAGCGAAAGAAATACATACGTAGGTGACTTAAATCAAACATATATATTTTATTTGGGAAGTACAATGACAGCGCCATATGAGTATAATAAGTTGGAAGATGACGAGTCATATACGCTGTGGCTTTGGACGCAAACTTATAAAAACTACAGATTTTATTTCCCGGAAGAATTTGATCCGTCCGGAAACTATATCATTCCTGAAACAGACATAAGGCATATAAATCAATTGGAGGAACACGGATTTGAAAAGCGGCATATAGGAAATTATTACTTGTTTTGGAATCAGTATTTGGACAAGGAGGAGACAGATACACAGGCACAGGCAGTTATATCTTGGGATCATGGGATTATAAATGGAAAACTTATGCCAGATGGGAAGGATAGTTCTGTTTTATCAGGCTGGGCAATTAATTTAACCAATGCGTCGCCATGGGATGATATAGTGGCTTACGCAAATGGAAAATATTATGTGGCAAAAAAAATGGAGAGGGCTGATGTCGCTGAGGTGCTAAATAATGAAAATGTATTAATGAGCGGTTTTCATATAACAATACCATCTTCTGATTTTATAGAGGGGAGAGTTAAGGTGTATTTTATTGATTATTATAATAAAAAATGCTACGTTGAAAGTTATTAACTAAAGACTGTTGGAACATTGATTAAGTGATTATTTAAGAAAGACGGAGAATTGGGAAAAATCATAGAAAAAATTATTAAATACGCTTGACAAACAATTATGGTTGTGATAATCTAATAAAGCTGTCGCAAATAAGATAAGGCAGCAGCACCTTG
>CANQHZ010000084.1 GCA_947623805.1 uncultured Lachnospiraceae bacterium
CCCCACCCCAACACTTCCCCGTTTCCATTTACCCCAATCCCCCCAACATCCCCCCAACCTGCACCATCCCCGCCCCCTGCACACTCCACTTCTCCCCCAAATCCCTCGCCGTACCAGCCACCATCCTCCTCAACTCCACATTAGAAATCCACGGATACTTCTGCAAACAAAGCGCACAAGCCCCACTCACTATCGGCGCCGACATAGATGTCCCGCTCTTAGCCACATACGGCATAATATTATACCTATAATTACACGAAACAATATCCGTCCCAGGCGCAACTATATCAGGCTTTTTCAACGGATTGACCATCTCAGTCACGTCCTCCCTTTTCCCCGGCCCCCTACTAGAATACTCACTGCATAACCTCCCCTTAGCACTCCTATACTCCCCATCATGACACCCCACACAAATACAAGCCCCACATTCCCCAATTGGTGAAAGCGTCATCGGATTAGGCCCCTTGTTCCCCGCCGCCGCCACTATCACCATTCCCCGTTCCCACAGCATCCCCAAATACCGTTTCAGCAAAAACAATTCTTCCTTATTCAGATTGTCCTCCGAGTCCATCTCTATAGAAATATTAAGCACCCGTATCGGATACCTGTCGCTTACCTCCAAAATCCACTCCAAGCCCTGTATAAGATTTTTCAGGCTCCCGGCACCGTTCCTGTCAAGCACCTTGCCGCAAACAAGAATACTCTCGTATGCTATACCACGATATTTTCCGCGTGACATAGCCCCATTTCCCGCCAATATGCCGCATACGTGCGTGCCATGACCGTTGTCGTCATAATACGCACTGCCCCTGTATCTTTTTGTGCCTGTAAAATCCTTAAACTCCGCTATCCTCCCTCTCAAGTCAGGGTGCGCCGCCACTCCGCTGTCCAGTACACCCACATACACGTTTCTACCCGTATAAGGCAAAGCCTCCCGCGAGTCACAGCCAAGCATCTTACGCACTCTGTCCATCATTAATTCCCCCATATACATAAATCCAAAACTGATATACTAATATATGGGAAAAAATAAAAATTGTGTCGATTTAGAAAAAATTATAAGACTTTACACAATATACCACATTTGCTATAATAAAAGTGAAATATTGTGAACGCTTTTGATTGGAGGTGCATATATGCCTACTGGTGATGAATTAAAAGATGAAGTCATACGTTCTTATGTGGATTTACAACGGATAAAAAACGCCAATGACAAAGATAAGGAAATCGCTTATCAGGAGCGTGTCTTGGAAATACGCCTACAGCAACTTGGTGTTACTGATTTAGATAAATTAAGACAATAAAAAACGAAATGCCGTTTTTTCAGCGGCATTTCGCTTTTTATATTTTATTCATTTCTAATCGCCGCCAGCGGGCTTAGGCGCATGGCGCGCAGCGACGGGATAAAGCCCGCCACCATGCCGACTACCACGGCAAATATTATCGCGACCGGGACAAGCCACAACGGTATACGGCATATACTGCTCCCAAGCCCCATCGCCTCTCCGCCCGACGCAGCCAGGCTGTTTATTGCAAAGCTTAATCCATAGCTTAGCGCCAGTCCTATAATACCGCCCAAAAAGCCAATAAAACCTGCCTCCAGCAAAAATAATGCCTGAATATTGCGGATATTGCAGCCAAGCACTTTCATAACACCGATTTCCTTTGTACGCTCATAAATCGACATCATCATAGTATTAGTAATACTTATCGCCGCGACAAGCATCGCCACGGCTCCTATCGCCCCAAGCACAGCCTGAATGGTATTCATCTGCTCTATATTCTGCTGAATCCACTCGGCATTGTTGTACGCGTCATACCCCATATCCTGTATAACCTTAGTGACATCTGCCACATTCTCCATCTCGTCAACCTGCACCCTAATCGTTGAATAAAAAATCTCGTCATATGGCTTACCGTTTTTGCGCGTAGGCTGGTTGGGAATAGGATTTTTCTTGAATACACGCTTTAGCTGCGCTTTTAGTGCATCTATATCGCATATTATATTCGTGCTGTCATTGTTATCCCATTCGCCAAGTTTTCCCGCCATAATGCCGCTCGCCTCTATAATATATTTTTTCGGCGGAGCGGTTGCACCTTCGCCTCCCTGAGAATTCCAGTAAGCATTCCTGTCAAATATATAAAATATCGGGTCATTCATAAGGTCTACGTCGGGAGCCTCCTGATTATCGTACCACGGATAAGAATACGTGCTTTCGACATAAAACTGCGTAAGCACATTATTGCCGTAAAACACTTTAAGCTCACTTTCATCGTCCGGCGGCAGAGTACCCTCCGCTACAGGATATCCTTTTTTCTTTATGCTTTCCTGCGTCAATCCCCTGAGATTAATATCCGCACTGTACCTGCCGCATTTTAACATAATCCAAATCGACAGTTCAGGGTCAACACCCGTGACATGCTCCATCGCAAGCAACTGGTCAACAAACTCTTGGTTCAAAAATTTTTCTTCCGTGCTGTCGGAACTATTCGAGTAATATCCGCCCGAATTAACTTCTATCTCAGTCATTGACGCGTAGCTTGAATAACTTTCAAGCATTGACTCCTTTAGTCCATTGCCAAGCGCCATCATTACCACTATCGAAGTAACGCCTATGACGACGCCAAGCACAGTAAGGACTGTACGGAGCTTTCTTTTCCAAAGATTGCCGATGCTCATAAAGAGCAGGTCAAAAAACCTCATTATTTATCGTCCCCATCTTCATCTAATAAATCCAAGTCCTCCTTGTGCTGCTTCGCCTTTTTGCGCTTCTTCAGGATTATCACGACGACGACAATTACCACGATAACGCCGACGACAATTCCGACAATCGCAATAACGGGAAGTCCCTTGCTCTCCTCGACAGGCTCCTCCATCATTCCGGGGTCTTCATACATCCCGGGGTCTTCATAAACCGCCTCATATACAAAAAGATTTATATCCTTTTCAAACGTCGTCTCATTACCTGACTCATCTTCGTATGTTATCACAGCCTTTACAATGCCCTCTCCCATATCAGGCGCAATGCCTGTAAGCATCGAGTCCACATTGCCGGTCTGTCCGGGGGTGATATTGCCCAGGTATGTGACGCCGCTCTCCACGGTGTCGCTCTCATAATTTACCTTTACATTGTAAAGCGTAGTCTTGCCAGTGTTGAACACGCTGAACATAACGTTTGACTGTCCGCCTACCTCTATCGACTCCGGCATTACCTCCGCACTGCTCGTGTCAAGCTTAGCCTCCTGTTTGATAGGCACGGACACTTCCGCCGTGTCCGAAAGATTTATCGTGTCCTCCGTGTCGTATTTCATGTTTACCGTAAGCACATAGGGTTTCTGCGCAAGGTCTGATTTTGCCTCCATCTCAATGCTCATTTCGTAAGTCGCGCCCGGGGCTATGCGCTCCGTGTATACGGAACTTGAACCCGACGTGGGAAGAAACGCCGCGTAAGATGCCTCTGTACTGCTCCCCTCTACCGTCGCCTCCATATTAAAGAGCACGTTTTCCACAGCCGTTTCTTTCGAGGTATTTTTCACGCTTACCGTAAGATTAAATTTAGTGCCTGCGTAAACCACTTCCGGGTCTGTATGATATCCCGTGACAATTATTCTCGGATTTGACGTTTTTCCCTGCTCGTCCTCATCCTGAATAAGCTGTTTCTTTGGATTTGAGCCTTTGATGTTTATATACGTAGTCACGTCCGTTTCCACTGGCTCGCCGTTCTGGTAATATTTTGCATGGAATTTCAACGGATAGCAGCCTGTCAACACGTCATTCCTGACCGTAAAATACCAGCCTATATCCATTCGTTTGTTATAGGCATCAACAATGTCATCAGACGCCTGAATTATCTGGATTGTCTGCGCATCATACGCCTGCTCTATATTAAAAGGCCATTCTTTTTTGTCATTTGACACTGTCGGTGTCACTACTACATCTGTAATATCCGTTTTGCCAAGATTTATAAGCGAAAGCACCACAAAAGTCTGCTCTCCGTATTTTGCGTCAAGTATAGGCACCTCATTTGAAAGCATAAGGAATTTTTCCGTGCCCGATGTGTTTTCCTTGGCAATTTCATCCAAATAGCCCTCAATTTCCGTCTCATAGCTCAACAGCTCGTCCTCATCAAGAGAGGCATTCTGCATATATGCCATTGCGCTGTTGTACACCTTGTCCATGCGTGATTTTTTTTCTTCTGTAATGTTGTATCTAGTCTTTAAGTCAGTATAATATCGGTTCAGCTTACTCCTTATATAATCCCTTGTTTCCTCGTCCACATAATCAATAGCGGCATTTTCAGTCGCTGCGTTGCTAAGATACCCCTCCACCTTGCTTTCGTAGCTTTTTAACTCATCGTATGTCGCGTTGTCCATATCATCGAGGTTTTCCTTGCCTCTGTCGTAGATTTGGCGCAGCCTATCCTTTCCCTCGCTTGAAATATCGGAGCGCAGCAGCAAATCCTCATAAAAACGTTTTAAGTCATCTTTTACCTTTTCCCTCTCCTCGTCCGTTGCCGGGGTTGTGGAACTTGCACTTGTTGCAAATACCGTGACATTGCTGCTGCAAAGCATTAGCGCCGCCGCAAGCATAACCAATAACCGCCTAAACTTTTTCATTCACTTTCTCCTCCTCATTTTCCACTTTCTTTTGAGTGTTGTCTATCATATCGACAATCTTGCCGTCCACTATGCGTATTATCCTATCCGCAAAGCTTGCGAGCTGATTGTCATGCGTAACCATTACTAGTGTCTTGTTTTGCTTTTTTACTACGTCCTGCATCAAATTCATTATTTCCCTTGACGTGTTTGAGTCGAGGTTTCCTGTAGGCTCGTCCGCAAAGATGATTTCGGGATTTACCACAAGCGCCCTGGCCACGCCTACTCTTTGCTGCTGTCCGCCTGACATCTGGTTTGGCTTGTGTCGCCAGTATTTATCAAGCCCTACTAAATGCACCATTCTCTTGGCACGCTTTACCCTTTCGCGTTTTGGCACTCCCTGAAAAGTGAGCGGCAGAGCGACATTTTCAACCGCATTCATAGTCCCCATTAAATTAAAGGATTGGAATATAAAGCCGATATGCTCCCGCCGAAATTTAACAAGCTGATTTTCTGATTTTTTCTCCATGTGCTCGCCTACTATGATTATCTCGCCTTTAGTGGGCTTTTCCAGGCCTGCGAGCATATTCAGGAGCGTGGATTTACCAGAGCCCGATGTACCGACTATCGCGCAAAACTCGCCTCTGTTTATGGAAAAGCTTACGCCGTTTAGCGCGCGGACTCTATTTTCACCGATGCGGTAGACCTTGTACAAATCCTTGACCGCAATTACCGGCCCCGATTTTTTTTCCCCCATCACAGTTCCCCCATATAACTTCTATCTCACTGATATATTATGGCTGTACTACCGCAATTAATACAGCCATTCATATCAAAACAAACTATAGCACAAGTTTTGTAAAGTTGCAATAAACATATGCACAATAATTAAATCTTAATCTTTCTTAAAACTCTTGTAATTATTTTCAACAAAGAGGCGCCCGCGTAGGACAGTGTATTACAAATTTTACAGTAAAAAGAGCATAGAACACTTTTGTTGGTGTTTTATGCTCTTTTGCGCTTTAGAAGATTTAATACTCATAATCAACATACTCGGTATCTTTCCTCAGCTTGCCGCGCACTGTCTGGCGGTATTCTGAAGTATCGTAGCTTTGGTATTTTATGCCTTTCCTTATGTTTGCCATCTTTTCACGCTGGTTGTCGGTCAGACTGTTGGGGATTTCCATTTCATCTATGCGCATATTGCTTATTTGCGTCATAGGCGCATATGCAAATTCGCTGAACTCCGTGTAGTAAGTGTTCATTTCCACATAGTCAAAAGTATCTAAATCCGCCGTGTATGTCGTAACCGCCTTGTCATAGCCCTCCTTAAACTGGAAAATGGCTATCTGTCCCTTTAACTCCGTATCTTCAGGAACGGTAAACTCTATCGTCCTGCCGCCGTAAGGGCTCTCCGCCGCTGTCTTTGTATAATTAAGGTTTATATCATTTTTTACTTTGTCATTGTAAAGCATTTTGAAAGAAACGCCAAGCTCGTCGTCAATCTTGGCATACAGTATAACCTTTTTACCGACATAGCTGTTGTAAATTTCCTTCTCGATAGCTTTCTGCTTGTTAAGCTTAAGGTATACAAACTCATAACCCAGCTCCGCCGCTGTCTTCTGCGCATCCGCAATCTGCTTGTCTGTATTTGTCGGTAAACCTATCGCTCCCGCCGTAGTCAGCGAATCCATCTTTACATAGCAGACAACACCAATATCAATGCGGTACCAGCCGTTTGAATACTCTCCGATAACCCTTACAGGCAAATTTGCGTCAAGCGTAACCAGCACCATAGATGTATAAGTGGGCTCAGCATAGACAACGCAGCCCGCCTTTGTATAGTACACATCTTCTGTCGGCGTATACTCCGGTCCCTTGTCCGCGCTTACGCCGCATACCGGTACAAGTGAGAGCAGTAAACAAACTGCCATAAGTATAATGCGTTTCTTCCACATCTTGCCCATTCCTCCTCATAATAATCCATACATGCGATTACAAAATATTTTCTCAACCGTCCGAATTTGTACAAATGTCTAAAATATAATTAATAATTATTGATAGTAATGCCCTCTGGGAACGAATCCTCCTGATATGAACAGGTCTTTGTAACCGTAACCTCAGTAAGCTTAGTGCCACTAAACGCTCCCGACCTGATACTCAATGTGTTGCGCGGTATCTCTACAGTGGCAAGCTCCGTGCAGCCCGAAAACGCATCAAGCCCGATGCTTACAAGCGTCCTAGGCAAAATCGCCTCCGTGATTTTCTCGCACCCCGCAAACGCATTGTCGGAAATAACTGTAGTACCATTTCTAAAGGTAAGCTCCGTGATTCCTGTACATCCCGAAAACGCGTTGTTTGGCACTGTATCCACGCCCGCGGGAATATTTACCGTTTCCATAGCGGTACAGTCTTCAAAAGCACTTACGCCAAGCTTAGTCAGCCCCTTGGGCAATGTCGCATTTACATTCGCGCATGAGAAAAACGCCTGGTCATCTATAGTATTCAATCCCGTCGGCAGCTTAGTAAGCTCCATCTTGGTACAGCCAAAAAACGCAAGCTTGCCAATGCTTGTAAGACCTTTTGAAAGCGTAACATTTTTCAGTTCAAGACAATTATTAAAGGTCTTCTCCTTAATTTCGGTAACACCGTTGGGAATATTCACGCTTACTAAAGCAGTACACGTATCAAACGCTCCTACCCCCAAACTCGTAAGACTGTCCGGAAGTGTAGCACTGACAAGAAGCGCACAACTCTTAAAAGCATTGTCGCCTATTACAGTCACATCATCAGGTATATCCACACGCACAAGCGATGTGGAACTTGCAAAAGAAGACGCTCCAAGCTCAGTAACAGGCTGACCGTCAAGCTCGTCAGGAATTATCAAGTCAGACTTTGTACCCAAATATTTTGTAATGACAACATGGTCACTGTACAGCTGATATTGATATTCACCGTTATTTTTTGACTCCGGCGCACTCTCAGTGCTGCTCTGTTCCTCGGGAGTCTCCTCAGTGCTCGGCTCCTCCTCAAGGAAATATTCATGACCTCCGTTTCTATTTGGGTCTACCGCCTCATTTGTCCTTACATGATTTTCCGACTCGCCCTTGTTTGAGCTAACTTCCGAATTTTCCTCTCGATCCACTTTTTCATCATCGTCAAAGACAATCATTGCCGTAGCATAATTATCCTGCGCGTCTTCAACGAGTGACTGCACCTGCGCCGTAACCTCGTCAAGGGAAAGCTCCGTGCTTGCCTCCTCCGTGCTTTCTTCCTCATTGGAAACCGCCTCAGTCGCCGTCTCGGGCTCTGAACCGATTACTCCTATCTTATTCAAATAAGCACCCAGCAGAATACCGAAAACCAAGGTACAGCACCCTACCATTCCCCAAAATAGTTTCTCCATTATGTCTTCTCTCCGCTATGAAAATCTTTATCTAAAAAATCTAATTTCCAAATTCCGTCTCGGAAATCTGCGTGCCATAAAAAGCTCCTCGTATGACTGTACGCAACCCCTCACAGCCCGAAAGCCCTATAAGCGAATCACAATTTCTGAATGCCTCTGCGCAAATCCTCGTCACAGACTTAGGCACATCGACATTTATAATCTCCGTATGCCCCTTAAAAGCCTCCGAACCAACCTGTTTTACGCCATCGGGAATTGTCACATATTCTTCCTTCCCCCTGTAGGCAAGTAAAATACCATCGCCGACAACAAGGAAGTCATCCTCAGTGCCATCCTTGTCACCACTAAGCCACTCATCGAGCCATGCCGTACCGCTAAACGCTCTGGTCGCAATGCTCTCCACAGTGTCAGGTATTGTAACATCACTAAGCGCATCACAATTCATAAACGCGCCATACTCTATAGTCGTCACATTATTCGGAATATCAATCGCCTTAAGCCCACTCTCGGCAAAAGCAAGACGCCCTATCGACTGAATAGTGTCGTCAATCTCAAAGCTTGTAAGCGTCTTCTGCTTGTAATACTTTCTCTGCGGTATCGACACATTCTGTTCAGACACATTAGAATCGATAGTCACGCTGATGCTCGCGGTCTCTCCGTCGGCAGAAGTCTCCACGTCTTCGCTACTCTCGCTCTCATCCGACTCCTGCGTCTTTTCAGCCTCCTCCCGTTTCTTCTCCTCAGCCTCGGTCGTCACATCAGCTTTGACACCGTCAGGCACACCGTAGACCGTGCCATCATGATTATTCATAAGCATCACAGCTCTACCCGCGGCTACAACCGTCTTGCCTAACACATTTTCATCGTCCGGCGCATCAAGAATACTGTCATACCCCTCGGGCGCGTACAGCCATCCGTCTTCCGGAGAAAATCCCTCTATGGTATTGTCTGTATTGACTGCATTGGTATTGGTGCTTGTACTTGCATCTTCATCATTGTTATCGCCGCCATTACTACTGCTTTCACTCTCCGTCGATTCGGATGCCTCCGTCGTCTGTTGACTAGGTCGGTCGCCAATATTTGGAAGTTCATCCATATTTACATTGCTGTCCATAAAATCACGCGGATATTGTGCATCATAAATAACAGTGATATTATTATCCTTGCCAAACGTATCTGCTGTCGTACCTCTTTGAGTATAAATCATCATATTTTCGGGACAATCAATAAATGCCGATTTGTTTATGCTCGTAACAGACTTAGGTATTCCCACCTGCATAAGCGCCGCGCTTCCCGCAAACGCCTTTTCCTCAATTGCCGTCACAGAACTTGGCAAAATGACATTTTCTACAGAACCCATATTTGTCATGGAATACGTAGGCACTACCGTGACTTTATCGGAAAGCTTTACGTTTTTAGTATTTACCAAATTCCAAAAAGCATAGGTATCTATATCCCTGACACTTTCGGGCATAACATAGTTGTCGCCCTCGCGCGCCGGCAGCACCTCATACAGCATAGTCATATTGCCATTGTAAAGCGCGCCGTTGTATTCCGTGATGTAATCGTTATCCTTATCGACATAAGCTGAGGCAAGAGCACTACAGTTTGTAAAAACACCCGTACCCCATGAGCTTACATTCTCACCTATTTCCACAGATGTAAGCGCCGTACAACCCTCAAAAGCCCCCGGACCTACACGCGTCACACTGTCCGGTATTATCACGTTTGTCAACGCCGTACAGTCCTTAAAAGCATTATATGAAATGGAAGTCACGCTGTCAGGTATCTCAAGCGTGGTAAGCGTAGTATTTCCCCTAAACGCCTCATCGCCAATCACTGTAATCGTATCCGGGAGAGTGACAAATGTGTCATCTCCCAGATACGCCGTAAGCGTAGTCCCATCAATCCTAAATCTATCATCTCCGGCCGCAGTCACATCACTGCCGCTGCCACGCGTCACGCCCACCACAGCCATAATACCAAGTAATGCCGTCGCCGCAATCGGAGGTATCAGTCTTCTATCCATATCTTCTCCCGCTATGCCGTCCTATATTTTTTGCGCTTGCGTCCGTCACTGGCTGCAAACAGTAATACCGATACACATGCCATACCTATAGCAAGGAACCACTTAGGATGTATCGGGTCGCCTGTAGATGGCGTAGAATCAAGTGTCTGTCCCGCTGTAAGGTTGTTGGTGTCAACATAGATAACATACGGTGAAAAATGAGGCGGTACAAACGAAATGCAAGCAATACCGTCAATAGTCGTAAACTTCACAGGATTGAGCGCCTGCAGAGTGCCGTTGTCAGTCGCCGCTACGCGCGAATTACCGCCGTATTGGATAAGCACATCAGGTATCGGCATCGTAATCGTAATGTTGAGACCGTAAGTATCCGTTATCTTGTTTTGACCGGTCGAGTCATACAGTGAAATGTCCATCGGGAAGTACACCAACCCGTCAAGCGAACCATATCTATTAATAAGTGCCTCCTCCGCTGCCGCCGTCGCCTCGTCCGTCTCTGAAATCCTTACTATAAAGTTGTCTGTCGAGCCGCTCACAGACACAGAAGCCAAATCCTTGTTTGACACTCCGTTTTTGGTAATGTAAATCTTGCTGCCGCCATTGTTGTTACCATTGTTTACAGTGCCGCTTGTATTTGTCGCATTGTTGCCTGAACCACTGCTCGGATTCGTCACGGTAGTCGTCGTGTTGGTATTAGGACGCCTTGATGAATCGTCGTCATCCTCGTCATCGTCATCAACTCTCGCCTTATAATTTGCCGTCACAGTAACATCAGCCTCCGGCATTACCAATGTAGTAGTCGCCGAAGTAGCGCTCGCAAATCCGAGGCTTGCGTTGTTTGACGTCCATCTTGAGAACACTCTGCTTGACGACTCAGGAGCATACGCTGATATAGTCACACTCTCACCCGCCGCATACTCGCCGCTGCCTGAACCATAGTTGACTGTAAGTTTGTATTTAGTCTTATTGTCATCATCATTGTCGCCGCTGCCGCCTGGGTTATCGCTGTCACCACCTCCGCTTGGATTGTCGCTGTCACCTGGGGTTTGACTGCCACTACCTGCTGCTGAATTAGCTGTAACTGTTACATTTGCATTTGGCATTGTAAATGAAGTATTAGGCGAATTTGGATTTTGAATTAGTGAAACATAATTGCCCGATGCTGTCCAAACGCTAAAGTTTTCCATATCATTAGCAATCAGGAATAGCTGCGTACCACCGTAAAGATTCGCACTTTCCCCTGCCGATATTGATGTACCTGCTGGTACTGTCTTTGTTTCATCTATACCTTCTGGCAATTGAATGACTGTAGCCATACCATTTTGAACAGTAAATCCAAACGGATCATCTTCTGGCACTACAGAGCTTGGATCCTCTACATATGTTGCCATTATTGTACGATCTCCGTCTATATCAGTCCAACATTCACTACCATAATATGTTTTACCATTAGCTCGGCAAACCCAAGAATTATGTCTATAGCCTGTTATAGGTGGTGCTTCTGGTATTGCTCCTTTATAAGAGTACAATCCATTTTCATCTTTAGTAACAACATAAGATGCTATTGTTCCATCGCGATTTACAATAGGCTCCATATCAGGTGGTACAACAAATTCGATAATATACTCCTTCCCACTATCAACAAATTGAAATTTTCCCCTAGAATCATCTTTTTCATCATTATATGCCTTTACCAGCTCCTCATAAGCCTTATAAGTAGCACTCTTCTCGCCAGTAGCCTCATCTACAAGTTTTACTCCTCTAAATCTAATAGGTGTTTTTCCATCAAAAGCCTTTATATTTATATAGCAATTCTCTGAGGGTATTTCAATCGTAACCAAACCATCACCAAGATTAGTAAAGCTATTCTCTGATATTTTTGAAATCGTACTTGGTAGCTTAACTTCTGTCAACTTTTTATCATTGTCAAAGCAATCATTGGGTACATCTGTTATTGTAGAGTCACTCAAATCAACATTCGTTATCTCAGTACAATTTGAAAACGCACCTGGTGAGATACTGCATACTCCTGAGAGCTCAGACTCACTGACAACAGGCCAAGCATAATTATCAGCATTTTTCCCTCTGCCTTCAAAACACTCAATCAAATTATATCCATTATCCGTATTTTCAAAAAGCAGGAGATTATCACATGTATATTTTGCATTATCGTTTGTATCAACAGAATATAAACTTTTACAATCTTTAAACGGAAGCTCTCCAAAATCTTCTAAAGCAGCACCTATCTTTACTTTCAAAAGATTCTCACAGCTATAAAAAGCATTATTAGGTAATGAAACAACTGAAGGCAACTCAGCCTCTGTTAAGTTATCATTTCCGGATTTATGCTCCTCTACATATTTATGATTTTCATAAGTTCCCCCTACCATACCAGTAGTATTTTCAAAATATCCACTAAATAATCCAGGCGTTATTCCACTTTCAATTCCATCCGCCTCTGGTGACAGATATTCCGCATCACTATAGAGTTTCATTACATCATTCTTACTCGAAGCACTATTTAGGATTCTAGTATTTGTATTTGAACTGGTATATTTCTTACTGTCTCCTGTCACTGCACTCGGACTTTCCGTATATTTTAAATTAAAATAATCAAAATTATCCCCATTTTGAGACTTGTTGTTAAAATATTTGACTGTATCAACGCTTTCAATCCCGTCAGATATACATAATTTTAGAGTTTGCATCACTATATCGTACGAATTGTCATAAAGTGTTACAGTTTCATCTTCACCTGCATCTGTGTCCTTTATCCCATACCTTTTTTCAAAACCGCTTGTTATTGAATTTCCAGTCGCAGTAAATCTATTTGTAAGTTCACTATTCCATAAATTCACTTCTTCATAATGAGGATAATCAATTAATGTCATATCACCCCCTGCATTATCACGTATTACCGTTAAATGCAATGGGTCATCCGTCTTATAGCAAATTTGCCTTTGACTGCCATCAGAAAAGCTATCGCTATTATCCGCTTTAGCATATACAAATGGGGCATAATTTCCATTAATCAAGCCATGAAACGTTAAATATTTTGAACCTGTATCAAAAGCATCATCTGCAATGCTAAAATTTAACCATTCTTCAGAATCCGCATCCAAATCTTCCCATGCATACATAGGATTAAATACAACATTTTCAAGCCACGGACATTTTCCAAAGGCTTTACTTCCTATATCTGTTATAGCATTTCCTATTTCGACCCATTCCAGATTCGGCATATTGTAAAAAGCTTCATCTTCTATTACTTGCACTGTATCATCAGCAATAGTCACTTGATAAAACTTGTCTAATATATCATCATCTACAACATGGCTTGCTATCTTAACAATGTCTTTTCCACCGACCGAATCTATCACCAATTCTTGTCGATTTTTAAATGAATCTGAATTAGGCTTTTCAGACTTCAGTTTTGTGTTTATTCCAACATGTGTCAATACAGCACCGTTTTCGCCTTCCGGCATGCTTATTGATGCAATATATGGAGCCTCACCATTTTCTATTATCCCATATTCCCAACATTCAACATCATTTTCATCATAATACTTATATGGAACATATTTACTACTGCCGCCTTCTCCACCTTTTGTGGTAGCGTTCCATGTACATTGTCTTGGGATGGCATCTCCATCAGTAGAATACTTTCCTCTATACATCGGACCTTCTACATAAAAATCCGGGTTTGTTACTCCTTGAAAAAGTACATCTGAATTATAATTAGCATTACCTGCATTTTCCATAAAATAGACTCTGCCAAGACCCTCGCATCCCGCAAATGTATTATCAGGAATATCTCCGCTTAAATTTGCAGGCATCGTAACGTCTGCCAAATTTTTCCTTCCTGCCAATATATAATCATTATCACTATTAGCTGCATCTTTTTTATCTTCGGTAATTATTTTTTTACTTTCAGGGAATACGAAGCTAGTCATTTTCGTATTACGCCCCTCATCACTCTCTACTGCGAACGCCCCTTCCATTATCTCATAATCTTTAGCTCCATTCTTGAAGAAATCACACACTCCTTCGTCATCCAGCCCTAAATCTAAACAATTATAAAAAGCATATTTATCTATTTTCACAGTATTAGTGTTTGGAGCACCGAAACCAATGCGCACAAGGTCTGAATCAGAAAAACTATCTTGACCGATTTCCTGTATAGACCTAGGAAACACAATCTCTTCCAAAGCTGTATTTTTAAATGCTTGTGCCCCAATAGTTTTTAAATTAGTCGTTGTATCACTAAATGAAATCTCTCTAAGAGCACCACAATTTTCAAACGCATTATCTCCAATAATTTCGCACCCCAAAGAATTAATGCTCACGCTTTCAATTCCATTCAAACCTGTAAATGCGCCACTTCCAATAAATTCTAACTCATCATTATCAATGACAATACCGCTAATATTAGCAGCATTAGGCTTCTTAAATGCTTCATGTCCTATGCCAACTACAGTAACCGCCCCGCCTGCTAAATATCCGTCAATAATATTTTTTGACTGATTGCTACTGGGCTTCTCCACTGAACTTTCATTTCTTGTCAAAACCCAAACTGGATTTCCAAGATAACTAACTTCTTCTAATTGAAATGCTTTTAAATTATCGTTACCATCCTTAATTGCGACTCTATTAAGTATAATATATTCAAAAAGTTTAAATTGCTGTTCATTATAAAGCGAATCATATGTATAATCTTTTTTATTAATATTCTCTTTATCTCCTTCCAACGCACTAACCGCTGTCTCAATTTCAGTCCATCTTCTATAATTTGTTTCTGAAATTCTATTATCTGCTGTTATACTTGACAAAATCTGATTCAACTCATTTATATATCCTTGAGCCCTATCATTATAAGGAGTAATCGTTTCTGCTACATAACTATCCTCAATTCCCAATCCCTTTAAAATATCTCCTACACTGCTTGTTAACACTTTAGTATAATTATTTTTTACACTAAGTGCACCTGAATCATATGTACTTATTTGACCATCAAGACTAGGAGTTTTTATTGTTCCAGAATATGTAGGAGTGACATTCAATTTATTAATAGTTATATCGTTCAGCTTTGCATTTGATTCACTAGTATTCTCTACAGTCAAACCGCTTTTACCATTTATTGTCTGGGCATCATTACTAAAACTCATAGTATAGGTTTCGTCTTTTAACCCAGCAGCAAGCGCTTTTCTATAAGCATCATCAAACACAACATAATCATATGCCTCTTTTTCTCTTACTTCAACCGTTCCTTTGCTGTTTCCTGTATAGCCATCAATAATTGCCGTACCACTGCTTGACTTCTTTGCTGAAAAAATATTCTCAAATTCGCCATCAGAAGTAATCCTTTGTAACTGTACTGAGTCTGAATAATCAGTTTTTTCGTATGTACTTTCTTGATATTTTTTATCGGGGTTCGTTTTGACACTATTATAATTAGTTTCATATTTACCAGGTTCGTATGCAGCCTCCATCGTACCATACCTTTCCACAGGTATAGCCGCCACTGTCACAGCCATAGCCATAGTAAGCGCCGACACAGTCCGCATTACCCTTTTCCTAAGTTTATAATTTTTTCTTCTCTTTCTGCTCTTAGCCATGTTGTTTCTCCTCATCAATTATTTTTATAGACTTAACGGCGTTCCCACCCAGTAACGTAGAATTTAGAACACCTCCGCAATTAACCAACATTCCCTTCACCATTCCACAACGTCGAATTTGCGTGAAATACACAAAATAAGCGACGATTTGCGGAGCACCTAGTCGCGTTTTTGTGTATTTCACACAAATTCGACCTCACTAGAAAGCCCCTTTTCCGCAAATAACATATATTTTAAAGCTATCCACTACGCCACTTTCTTCTCCACCACCACAAATCTACCCTCATCCTCC
>CANQHZ010000085.1 GCA_947623805.1 uncultured Lachnospiraceae bacterium
GCCAGGTCGACCGGCTTATTGCATATCTGAAATATACCCGCATCTCTCCGCGCAAGGTCGAGATCGTGCTCGACCTGATCCGCAATAAGCCGGTCGACCTGGCTCTCGCGATCCTCAGGCACACCCCGAAGGCGGCGAGCGCCGACCTCCTTGCCAAGCCCTGGCGAAGTGAGCCTGTACGCCGCGTTCTCAACACATTCCTTTTTGCCCACGATATATCCACCTATCGGCGCAAGACCGCCGCCTGGGTTTTTTATCAGTGAGCCTACCACCATATCCGCGCCTGCGTCTGTGGGCTCTGTACGCTCTACAAACTCGCCGTAACAGTTGTCAACCATGCATATCACGTCGGGCTTTATGCCTTTTATAAAAGAAATAAGCTCGCCTATCCGCTCTACTGACAATGTCGGGCGCGTCTGATAGCCTTTTGAACGCTGTATCGTGACCAGTTTTGTCTTTTCGTTTATCGCTTTTTTGATGTTGTCATAGTCAAAACCGCCGTCCTGCAGCAAATCCACTTGGCGGTATGTGATGCCATACTCGGCAAGCGAACCTTTCGACGGGCGTATGCCGATTACCTCCTCCAGCGTGTCATAGGGCTTGCCTACAGGAGAAAGTAGCTCGTCTCCCGGTCGCAGATTGCTCATCAGCGCAAGCGCGAGCGCATGGGTGCCGCACGTTATCTGAGGACGGACAAGTGCGTCTTCTGTGTGAAAAATTGAGGCGTATACCGCCTCCAAAGTCTCGCGCCCAAGGTCATTGTAGCCGTAGCCTGTAGTGCCTAATAGACATGCCTCGCTTACTTTGCTGTCCTGCATCGCTTTCAATACCTTTAGCTGATTGTACTCCGCCGTCTTGTCTATCTCATCAAAGCGCGGTTTTAGGCCGTCAAGTATTTCCATGCTGAATTTATACACGCCGTCCGATATGCCAAGAGCTGCGTACATGCTTTTTGTATCTGTATTTTGAGAAATAATCATTTGTGATACTCCTTAATCCTTAACTTTTTCCAAGCCGCTTTTTATAATATCTAACATATATTTTAACATCTTCTCCTCATCATATGCAAATTTATCCTTTTCTATCCATATCACATCTTTCTCACGCCTAAACCAAGTAAGCTGTCTTTTGGCAAAATGACGCGTGTCGCGCTTTATCTTGTATACCGCCTCATCAAGCGATATTTCTCCCATAAGATACTCTATTATTTCTTTGTAGCCAAGCGCCTGCATTGCTGTCGAACCGCGCTTACAGCCCATATCAAGCAGCGATTTTACTTCATCGACAAGCCCGTCAGCAAGCATGAGGTCAACTCGCCTGTCTATATTTTCATAAAGCTTGGAACGCTCATCTGTGAGGACAAAATAGTATGAATTGTATGCCGAGGTTTTTTGGCGCTGCGTTTCGTTGTGCTCAGATATTTTTTGTCCTGTCTGGCGGCAATATTCTATCGCGCGTATGACACGCTTTACATTGTTTGCGTGTATTGCCTCCGCTGAACGGGGGTCACATTCTTTCAGCATATCATGCAGCCGCTCTGCGCCGTTTTCGCGTGCAAACATTTCCAGCTCTTTTCTGAGCGCGCTGTCTTCACTGCTTTCGTCAAATGCGACATCGTACAAAACCGACTGTATATAAAAGCCTGTGCCGCCTGTCATTATCGGTATTTTTCCTTTCGCGCATATCTCGTCAATCGCCGCCTTTGCATGTTTTTGGAAAAATACTATATTGAAATCCTGTGTCGGTTCAAGCACGTCTATCAGGTGATGCTTTACGCCGTTCATTTCCTCGGCGCGTATCTTTGCCGAACCTATGTTCATATGCTTGTATACCTGTACGGAATCGGCTGAAATTATTTCGCCGTCAAGCGCCTTTGCAAGCGCTATGGAGAGCTTTGTCTTGCCCGCCGCCGTAGGGCCTGTCAAAATTATCAGTGGCTTTTTCATTAAATATCCTCAAAATTTTAGATTTGTTATATCATAGCACCCGTTTGAATTTCTTTTCTATATCGTACTTTGACATTGATATAATCGTGGGTCTGCCATGAGGACAATTGTATGGATTGTCTAGTTCAAGCAGCTGTTCTATCAGCGTGTCCATCTCCTCATATGAGAGCGAATTGTTGCCTTTCACTGCCGCCTTGCACGCCATTGACGCAATTTTTTCCCTTATGATATCCGGCACGCCTTTTATCGGGCTTTCTGATATCTGTGTCACTATCTCCTCAAAAAGTTCCTTTGCGTTATAGCTAAACAGGTCAAGAGGCACTCCTCGTATGGCATAGGAATTCATTCCAAAATCCTCTATGACAAAACCAAGTTCCGTAAAGTATTTCTCATATTCTTTTATCAAAGCAGCCTCGCGCGGGGTGACGTTTATCACGACAGGAGGCGTAAGTGTTTGAGTATAGACCTCGTTGTCCTGCACTTTTTTTAGTATCTGCTCGTATTTAACCTTTTCGTGCGCCGCATGCTGGTCTATAATAAGCAGCTTATCGCGGTATTCTATTATCCAGTATGTATCAAAAACCTGCCCTACAATCCTGTATTCTCGGCGTGCCTCACGTGTCAGAAGTTTCTCGTCAAAAAAGTTGAGCTGCTCAGGCTTTTCGATAAAGACCTGTTCGCTTGCCTTGATGACATTTTTGACAGAATTTTCGGAATGACTGTCGCCTCCGATTATCTTGGGTATGGCCTGCGTCATGCCCTGATATGACTGTGTGGATTGTTGTGTCGCTGTTTCCTGCCGTGTCGTCCGTATTGACCTGCTTGCTCTATTGTCTGTAAAGAAGTCATCGTTGACTTTGCTGCTTTGACTTGTACGGTCATTCTTTTGGTGAGTATGACTTTGCTGAGTAAATTGCGCATATGTCGGCTTTCCGTAATTGTTATCTTCTTTAAGCATATTTACTATACGCTCGCTCGCGTTGACTACCTCGGATAATCTTCTTTCTTTTTCAAAGGGCTCAGGAGCTGAGGAAATTTTCTCATTTTTGCCCTTTTTGTCCCTGTCGGCCTTGTCGTCTTTGCCCGGCGTGGCAGTAGGTATCATCTCCTGTCCTGCGAGAAAATCCGATATGCTCTCGGCTATTATTTTGTACAGCTCTGTCTGGTTTGAGAAACGTACTTCCATTTTGGTCGGGTGTACGTTTACGTCCACGCTGTCGGGCGGGACTGTGATATGCACCACACAAAACGGATATCTGTGCTGCATCATATATGACTGATACCCCTCCTCCAGCGCCTTAGAAATTATTTTGCTTTTGATGTAACGGTTATTTACAAAGTAATTTTCAAAATTTCTGTTGGCGCGGTTGAGTACGGGCTTACCCAAAAAGCCCTTTATGAAGATGCCGTTGTCCGACGTTTGAAATTCCAGCATTTCATTGGCGATATCGCGTCCGAAAATGCGGTATATTATCGCCCGCATATCGCCATCGCCGCTCGTAAAAAATTTGGTCTGTCCGTTTATGATATATTTAAAGGAAATTTCAGGTCTGGCAAGCGCCATATGCTCGAGCAGGTCAGTGACATAGCTGCCCTCCGTCATTGCCGTCTTTAGGAATTTGCGCCTTGCAGGAGTGTTGAAAAAAAGATTTCGCACTATGAAAGTCGTGCCGTCGGGCGCGCCTATCTCCTCATATTCCGTCTCCTTTGCGCCCTCAAGGCAATAGCGTATGCCTGTCATATCGTTCTTTGTCTTAGTGATAAGCTCCACCTTAGACACTGCCGCAATGCTCGAAAGCGCCTCGCCTCTAAAGCCCATGCTCTGCAGACTTAAAAGGTCTGATATATTGCTTATTTTGCTGGTGGCGTGTCTTAGAAAGGCGTTTTTAACCTGTGACTTTTCTATCCCCGAACCGTCGTCTGTCACGCGGATAAACTCAATGCCGCCCTCCTTTATTTCTACCGTGACCGCCCTTGCACCCGCGTCCATCGCATTCTCCACAAGCTCCTTGACTACGCTTGCGGGGCGCTCTACCACTTCACCTGCGGCAATCTTGTCTATTGTGCTGTTGTCAAGTATATGTATTTCCGGCATCTCTGCATTACCCCAATTTCTGAATTATAAAGAAAACCTGTTTTTCACTTTATTTTGCAGTCTGTAAAGTGTGTTTAGCGCATCGAGCGGCGTAAGCGTGGAAATATCAATCTCGCTCAACTCATTTATTATATCTTCGTCTCTTACCGTATCCAAAAGCGACATCTGCCCCATATCCACATCATCATAATGCTTTGGCTTTTTCCTGTCGCTCTTTACATCAACTGTAATGTCCTGTACTTTTTGCGTAATGTCGTTGTCGCTTAGCTGCTCCGCTATCTCCTTTGCACGGTCTATCACCATATCTGGCACTCCCGCAAGCTTTGCGACCTGTATGCCATAGCTGCGGTCTGCGCCGCCCTTTATGATTTTCCTCAAAAATACTATGTCGTCGCCTTTTTCCTTCACGGCTATGCAGTAATTGTTGACATTGCTTATCTTGCCTTCAAGCTCCGTGAGCTCGTGGTAGTGGGTCGCAAAAAGCGTCTTTGCGCCGAGGAGCTTTTTGTTGCTGATATGCTCTATGACAGCCCACGCAATGCTCAGTCCGTCATATGTCGATGTACCGCGTCCTATCTCGTCAAGCACGAGAAGGCTCTTGGGTGTGGCGTTGCGAAGTATGTTTGCCACTTCGTTCATCTCTACCATAAATGTGCTCTGCCCGCTTGCAAGGTCGTCAGACGCACCCACACGCGTAAAAATCCTGTCGACTATGCCGATGTCGGCGCTCTTTGCGGGCACAAAGCTGCCCAGCTGCGCCATAAGCACGATAAGCGCGGACTGACGCATATATGTAGATTTTCCCGCCATATTCGGACCTGTGATAACTGATATGCAGTGATTGCCGTTGTTTAGATATGTGTCGTTTGCGACAAACATATCGTGGTCAATCATTTTTTCCACTACAGGGTGGCGTCCGTCCTTTATGTCTATTACGCCCTTGTCGTTCAGCGACGGTCTGACGTAATGGTTCTGCTCCGCGACTACGGAAAGCGACGCGAACACGTCAAGCCTTGCGACTGCTTTTGCCGTCTTTTGTATGCGCTCTAGCTGCGAGGCTATGTCGTCTCTTATTTTGCAGAACATGTCGTACTCGAGGGTGTTTAGCTTGTCCTCGGCGTTAAGGATAGTATCCTCGAGCTCTTTTAGCTTGGGCGTGGTGTAGCGCTCCGCGTTTACGAGTGTCTGTTTTCTGACATAATCGTCGGGCACCATATCCTTAAACGAATTTGTCACTTCAAAATAGTAGCCGAATACCTTGTTGTATTTTATCTTTAGGTTTTTGATGCCCGTGCGTTCCCTGTCCTCCTCCTCGAGCTTGGCAAGCCAGTTTTTGCCCTCGGTTTTGGCTGTGCGAAGTCTGTCTATGTCCGCGTCAAACCCCTCTCTTATGATGCCGCCATCCCTGATTAGCAGCGGCGGATCGTCGCATATTGCATTTTTTATAAGCTCGCATAAATCCTCTAATCCGTCTATCTGCTCGTCAATCTCGCGCAAAAGCCGCGCGTCCAAGTCACGGAGTACAGTCTTGATATGGGGAAGCATTTCCATTGAATTTGCAAACGCTATGAGGTCGCGCGGATTGGCGGACTTATAGCTTACCTTACCGAGAAGTCGCTCCATATCGTATATCGGATTGAGGTACTCTCTTATCTCGTCCCGTGAAACCGTGTCTTTGCAGAGCTGCTCGATTGTGTCAAGCCTGTCATTTATTTCCTCTATATCTATGAGGGGCTGTTCGATATCATTTCTAAGCTGTCTCGCCCCCATAGCCGTCTTTGTCTTGTCAAGCACCCATAAGAGCGAACCGCGCTTTTGTTTCTCACGAAGCGTCTCCGTAAGCTCTAAGTTTCTTCTGGTAGCGCTGTCTATCAGCATAAAACGGCTCGCAAGATACGGCGTGATGTGCGTGATATGCGTAAGCTCTGTCTTCTGCGTATTCAGTAGGTATTTCATCGCCGCTCCCGCGGAAATCATTCCTATCGGAAAATCATCAAGCCCCAAGCCTTTTAGCGAGCTTACTTTGAAATGCTCTGTAAGACATTTCCTGCACGCATCATCGTCAAAATACCACGGTTCAAGCGAATATACTACCATTTTCAGGCGATTTTTAAGACTTTCCAAGTCAAAGCCGCTCATTATAAAGGCGTCGTTGCATATGATTTCCGATGGCATGTATTTGTAGAGCTCGTCTGTAAGCTTGGCAAGAGTGTCAACCTCGGTCATATAAAAATCGCCCGTGGTGACGTCAGCGACCGATATGCCTATTTTGTTCTGGAAATATGCAATGCACATCAGGTAGTTGTTTTTTGTCTCCTCCAGAGATTGTAAATTTATGTTTGTGCCCGGCGTGACTATGCGCGTCACCTCGCGCCTTACAAGTCCCTTGGCAAGCTTTGGGTCTTCGGTCTGTTCGCATATCGCTACTTTGTAGCCCTTGTCTACGAGCCTTGTCAGGTAGTTATCCAGCGCGTGGTACGGCACTCCGCACATTGGTGCCCTTTCATCAAGCCCGCAATCCTTGCCCGTAAGCGTAAGCTCAAGCTCCTTTGAAACGGTCTTAGCGTCGTCAAAAAACATTTCATAAAAGTCACCGAGTCTGTAAAAAAGTATGCAGTCACTGTACTGTTTTTTCGTCTCAATATACTGCTGCATCATCGGTGTCAGTCCCGCCATTGTGTTTAACCTCGCCTTTCTGTATTTTTATGCCGTGCGGCATTTTCACTGCTGATTTATCGCTTTGCCATGCTGTGGCTTTGCCGTGTTTGGTTTTTGAACAACTTATAATATTTTATCACAATTGCCAAAAAATTCAAAGAGGTAAGATAAATTTTAATTTTTTAGTAACGCGTTTGCGGATTACACATATAGTATAGAAAAAGCTTTTATACGGAGGATTTGATTATGAGCGATTTGACAGCAAGCCAGTGCGGCTGCGGCAACGGAACATCTAGTATTTCTGACAACGGAGGGTTTGGCAACTGGATTTGGATTTTACTTATTCTTTGCTGCTGCGGAGGATGCGGCAACAACAATGGGCTCAGCCTTACAAACGGTTTTGGTGGCGATGGCAATAGCTGCTGCAATTTGATTTGGATTTTGCTCATTCTCTCTTGCTGCTGTGGCAACAACGGCTGCGGATGCAACAACTGATAATCATTGCACTTTGGGAGAGCTCGTTGTATAACAACAGCGGGCTCTCCGGACTTTTTAGGTAATTTTAAATTGCTTTGGGACATAAAATATTATAGAAACTATGGAATTTGGAGGCTTTACTCAATGGATGACAATGATTATGTCATGGCATTTGACCATTTTTATACAACAAATCATATCCAGATTTTAAAGTCTTTACTTCCTTTTATAGATAACAACAGCGCCAACATGCTGCCCGCCATAATTAAATATATGGAATTAAAATACACGCTGTCCGTCACAACTTCAAGCGCTCATCAGCTTGCCACAAACATAAGCGCCTGCAGTACGTCCGACACTGAAAACGCCGATGCCAGCGACAACCTTGAGCGTATTTACAATGCTATACGCCGTTATCTTGCGCCCGCTGAAGATAAATTTTTTAATCAGATTATGTCGACAGCTCGCACTATGAAAAATGTCCGCGAAATGCAGCAAATGCTTGAATTGTTTCAGAGTATCAATCCTGATATGAATATGGATTTTGGAAATATGTCTGACGGAATTGACATAAATGAAATGCTGCAGCTTTTTAATTCCATGAAACCGACTTAAAAACTGCGACAGATTTTAAGGTACGATAAAACGGTTCAAAAACAATCTCAAAATTGGGAGGTAATCTATGAGTGCAAACTATGAGTGGATGAATGACCCTGCACTTGCAGAAATAGATAAGGCAAAGCTTAATTTTCTTGGGGAGCTTTTTGTCAAAAGCAGCTCTGTAAATATTAATAACCAAAAAGAAATGCTGTCATTCCTTATGTCGCTGTCAAAGCTTAGCAGGGAAAACAACATTTCTTTTACAAAAAATGATATCAATTTAATTATTTCTGTGTTGAAAAAATATTCAAGTCCTGACGATATTTCTAAAATGCAGCAGATTTCCTCTTTTTTCCATTACCAGTGAGAAGTAACAACACTCCTATTGAAAAAAGGCATATGACAATCAGCATGCGATATTGCACGGCATCGCCTGTCTTTGGTGTAGAGTCAAGTACATGCTCATTACTTCTCGGTGCGCTTGCAGATTGTACGTTCTTTTTTTCTGTGGTGCTTGTGGACTGTGTGGTCTTTTTCTCTGTCGCGCTTGTAGGCTGTGTACTCTCACTCTCTTTGGTGCCTGTTGTGGATTGTGTGCTCGCTTTCTCTGTGGTGCTTGTGGACTGCGTGCTTGTTTTCTCTGTAGTATTTGTGGATTGGGTGCTTTTCTTTTCTGTGGTGCTATCTGCGGATTGTGCACTTTTTTTCTCTGTAGTGCTTGTGGATTGGGTGCTTGTTTTTTCTGTGGTTTTTTGTGAATTTGAAGCTATAGCGGATGTCTGCGCTGCAGGCTTTGTTGTTTCTGTCTCTTTTGTTGTTTCTGCCTCTTTTGTTGTTTCTTCATTTATTTCGTCAGTGGCCGTTGTTGTCTTGTCTGTTTCTGATGCCGATTTCGTTTTTGTAGTGTTTTCGTTATTTTCTTTTGTTTCAACGGTTGTCTTTGTTGTTTCCTCTGCCGCGCTCTCTGGCTCTGTTTTGGCATTGACCGCCGCTTTGGTTGTTATTTTTTTATTCGTTTTGGTGGCGGCTATCGTGGACGTCGAACTTTCTTCTTTTTTGTCTGAATTTTCAGGCAGCATATAATCAATGCCCGCTATTTCTTCGACTTCCTCAATGTCAAGGTATGCGCTGTGAACAAGCTGTCCGTATTCATCATCAAGTTGTTTGCCAATCTGCTCGGACTGTGTAGAGCCTGTATCATACACATAAATAATACTGTCCTGCTTAGCCGCTCCGCTAAAAGCATTTTTCTGTACAGTCCTGATATTGGGTGATAGCGTTATCCCTCTTACTCCGTCGAGCTTGTCGAACGCGTTTGCGGCAATTGTCTCGACTGTTTGTGGGATTTCTATGTTTATTTTATTGCCCTCATATTTGTAAAGCACGGTTTTGTCGGGATTGAGATAAAAACCGTCTTCTGTAATGCTGTACCACTTTTTATATAATGTAATGCTTTTATCAATCTTACTCTTTTTATCAAATTCATTCAGACATTCGGCGTCCGTATACCAAGTGTCCGCCACTGTTTTGTAACTGCCGTATGAGGCGGCGCTTTCAAGCGGAAATTCACTTATCAATTCATTTTTGTCCAGCACCGCTACTGGCATCTTACCGTCAAGAGAATAACCCATATATTTACCGTTGTAAGTGCCGCCATTCATGCTGAAAGTAACTGTGACCGGCGACGCGTTTGATGATGTCTCCGCGCTTGACTGCGGCATCGGAAGCTGCGAAATCAATACTGCAAAAATTATTAAGCTGATACCGAGCAGATTTTTTAATTTGCGATACATAACAATCCTCCCGCCACTCCATTTTTTTATTGTCCCTGCAGTTTTTTGGCTACCACTACAAATCTGCCATCCTGCGCGTAGTTGTCGCAAGTAGACAACACCAGACATGAATCTCCGTATTCCAGCACATCATCAGTCGTGTAAAGCGCATTGCTGAAAATATTTTCCTTAAACTCGTCAAAGCTTTCCCGTGTGCTTATGTCAATCGCGTCATAATATCTGAACACATCCTCGTCTTCATATGCGACTTCCGACAGAACTGCCGCAATAACCTTATATTCGCTTTCTTCATACAGACTGTCAAAATTTATGACGGGGTGAGCCTCGCAGAAACTTTTTTCCTTGTATCTGCTGAGTGTGCCGAACATCACTCCTGTGTGCATATTATGCCCATAAATGATGATATTTTTGCCGTCGGCAAGCACATCACTTCTGTAATCGAGTATCAGCAGACCGTTTTTATCCTCCTGCTGTAAAAAGTTTTTGTCGAGGTAATAGTTATTGTCGCCATCTCGCATCATTACGGGATAATCAATTCTTGTGCCGTCTATCCTAAGCCACCCCGCAAAATCAGGATTTTCATTGTGGAGCATACTAAATTTGCTCATTATCTCTGGCGGCTTGCTCACACTTTGACTGCTTTCGTCATTCTTATATCCGTCATTTTTATCTTCGCTTTGGTCGGATATGTCATTCGCATCTTTGTCTATAGCGCTTTCCTCTGTGGCTGACAAAACTTCATTTTTGTCTCCTGTGTCCGAAATTTTTGCCTGAAGCTGCCTAACGCCATAGCTTGTCCTGATATCAAGAATTATGTTCCAATTTAAAATTACAAGACATAATATTAATTGTGCCGCCACAACTGCCGTCAGTATATATTTGTTAAGCCTGAAAAAGCGCTCTCTTTTATGGCGGCGGCGCTTTTGGTCGAGTAAGAGCCTATCCGCATACTGCTTTTGCCTTTCTGTAAGGTTATGCTCAAGCTCATCTAAAAATTCTTCACCTTTGAAACTCTTAAACTGTATATTGTACCGATTGAGCTTATAATAAATTTCCTGCGCAAGCTTAGGGGTAAGACGTTTTCTGCCTTTCATAAGCTGCTTTATCGTCGCAAGGTCATACTCAACCGCGTTTTTATTTGTATTATCAGACATTCCGTTACCCGATTTATTCATAAGGCATTAATTACAACCAGAAATATTATAATACAAATTTATAAGCCTGCCTAGACGATTTGCGATTTTTTATCAAATTTTTGATGAATTTTTCTTATTTATGCCATGTTTTGTCAATGTTGGATGTCAGCTTATCTCTTCCCAAAGTGTTTTTGATATATTCGGGGCAAATTGGGCGAGCAAACAGATATAATCTTTACAAATTTTAAGGACACCGCTATCTGCATTGACAGCAGAGGTGATTTGTATGTGGCTTGGATTAACTGCACACTGACGCGCCTCGCTGTGCGGCACTGCTTTTTCAATGGCGTGGCTGTGCAGCATGGAAATTATTTCGTTTATTTTCAGCTTATTTTGAAGTGTCTTTTGCAGTTCCATGAGAGCCGAAATTATGTTATGTCGATTGGGCAGCGTATTGCCACGGCTTATGTATTTTTCTATTTTATTTTTTGTCTCATCTATGGATAGCTTGGCGTGTGATATTGCTATGTTCATCTGCTCATCATCTGCGCTGACATAGCCGCCGCATTCATCCCAGTATGCAGCTGCAAGAATAAGACGCCTGTATCTTGCTAGGAATTTATATATTCCCTCCAAAGCGCTTTCCTGCCAGCTTTCATAAAATGGCGCGTCGTCTGCTTTCGGTGTTGTCTCAAACATCAGGTAGAGACGTAGACAGTCTGTGCCGTAATCCATTATCAGGTCATCGTCGAATACGCGCCTGCCTGTTTCGTCAAGCCATGTGAGTATTTCCGCACACGAAAAAGCGTCGGGGATATTGCACCCCGACAGCTTTTGTGCCATATAGTCTATTTCTCGATGGTTCATTGGCGTTAGAATTTTGTCTTTGTCCATAGTTTTGTTACTCTGTGCTGTGAATTTTAACTGTGGTATGGCAAATTGCATTTTATTTTGCCACTATATTGAGTATTCTGCCTTTAACGTATATTTCCTTGACAATGTTTTTGCCATTTAAAAGGTCTGCAATCGCGGGTATTGCGTGCGCCTTTTCTTTAACAGAGGTTTCCTCCTCGTCGAGCCCGACTAAGAGCGTCGCCTTTACCTTGCCGTTTATCTGTACCGCAATCTCGACGTTTGCCTCGACTGTCTTTGCCTCGTCGTACTCTGCCCACTTCTGCTGATATACTCTGCCAGCGTTTCCGATATTTTCCCAGAGCTGCTCTGTGATGTGAGGGGCTACGGGATTGAGCAGGATAATGAGTGTCGAATACTCGTCCTTCGTAATGCTGTTTGCCTTGTAAAAATCGTTTACGAGTGACATCATTGCCGCGATCGCCGTGTTGAATTTTAGGCTTTCAAAGTCGTTTGTGACCTTTTTGATGGTCTGGTGGATTTTTGTCTCAAGCTCGGGGCGGTAGCCTTTGCCGTCTGTGAGCATATCCTGTAATTTCCATACTCTGTCGAGGAAACGGCGGCAGCCTCTTACGCCCTCCGCGCTCCATGCGGCGCTAAGATCAAACGCGCCTATAAACATTTCGTATGTCCTGAGCGTGTCCGCGCCGTACTCGTTTACGACATCGTCAGGATTTACCACGTTGCCTCTTGATTTTGACATTTTCTCGCCGTTTTCGCCTAAAATCATGCCGTGCGAGGTACGCTTCATGTACGGCTCGCTGCATGGCACTAGGCCCTGGTCGTAGAGGAATTTATGCCAGAATCTTGAATACAGCAGATGGAGTGTGGTATGCTCCATGCCGCCGTTGTACCAGTCTACGGGCATCCAGTAGTCAAGCGCTTCTTTGCTTGCAAATTCTTTGTCGTTGTCGGGATCGATATAGCGCAGGAAATACCATGATGAACCCGCCCACTGCGGCATTGTGTCCGTCTCGCGCTCCGCCTTGCCGCCGCACTTGGGGCATGTGGTCTCTACCCAGTCGCGCATTGCAGCAAGGGGCGATTCGCCTGTGTCTGTCGGCATATAGCTTTCCACCTCGGGAAGCCTGAGCGGCAGCTCGCTCTCGTCAAGCGGCACATAACCGCAGCAGGGGCATTTTACGATTGGAATAGGCTCGCCCCAGTAACGCTGGCGTGAAAATACCCAGTCGCGCAGCTTGTAATTTACCTTTTTGTGTCCTATGCCCTTTTCTTCAAGCCATTTGGTGATTGCCGCCTTGGCGTCCTTTACCTCCATGCCGTTTAAGAAGCCGGAGTTGCAGAGCGTGCCTGTCGCTACGTCGGTAAACGCCTCGTTCTGGACATCGCCGCCCGCTACTACTTCTATAATAGGAAGGTTGAATTTCTTTGCAAAATCCCAGTCTCTTGTGTCGTGCGCTGGCACTGCCATGATTGCGCCTGTGCCGTACGACATGAGTACGTAGTCTGATACCCACACGGGGATTTCTTTATTGTTGACAGGGTTTATTGCCAAAATGCCGTTTATGCAGACACCTGTCTTGTCCTTTGCAAGCTCCGTGCGCTCGAAGTCGGATTTCTTTGCCGCCTGCTCGCGGTATGCGATTATCTCATCATAATTGCTTATCTCGTCCTTGTACTTGTCGATCAGCGGATGCTCGGGCGAGATTACCATGTATGTCGCGCCGAAAAGGGTGTCGGGTCTTGTGGTGTAAATGGTGAGGATTTCTTCCTTGTCCTTTAATTTGAAGTTTACCTCCGCGCCTTCTGAACGCCCTATCCAGTTTTTCTGCAATACTTTTACCTTTTCAATGTAGTCTACGTGGTCAAGTCCTTCTATGAGCTTGTCGGCGTAGTCCGTGATTTTGAGCATCCACTGCGACTGCATTTTGCGGATTACCTCCGAACCGCAGCGCTCGCATACGCCGTTTACTACTTCCTCATTTGCAAGTCCTACTTTGCAGGAGGTACAGAAGTTTATCGGCATCTCGCTTTTGTAGGCGAGTCCTTTTTTGAAAAGCTGGAGGAAAATCCACTGTGTCCACTTATAGTATTTCTCATCTGTGGTGTTGATTTCCCTTGACCAGTCGAAGGAATAGCCGAGGGCTCTGAGCTGGTCTTTGAAGTGTGCCACGTTGTTTTTGGTGACGATTTTTGGGTGGATTTTATTTTTGATGGCGTAGTTCTCTGTGGGAAGCCCGAACGCGTCCCAGCCCATTGGGAAGAGTACGTTGTAGCCTTGCATTCTCTTTTTTCTTGATACTATGTCCATGGCTGTGTATGGGCGCGGGTGACCTACGTGGAGGCCTTGGCCTGATGGGTAGGGGAATTCTACTAGTGCGTAGTATTTGGGTTTTGATTTGTCTAGCACTGCCTTGAATGCGTTTTCATTGTCCCAGATGTCCTGCCATTTTTTTTCGATTTCCTTTGGGGAATATTCTTTTATCATTTTTTCCTCTCATTCTGCCGCTGCCGTATGGTGTGGCTCTTTTGGATTTTTGTTTTTCTGTTTTAATCTGTGAATTATTTTAGTACAGGGGAGGGAAAAATGCAACTGGTTTTTTAGGGTTTTTTGTTTGGTATTGATATAGTAAATAGACACTAGGCCGCCCGAACTGTAAAATATATCCTATTCAGCCCCGCTTGCGCTTAGTTGGAAGCGTAGCGGCACTAAGCTCAGAAGCGCTGTAAAAGGAGCTACGCTTTTACAGCTTTCTTCGCTAAGTGCCGACGCTCCCAAAAGGGCTTCATAGGATATATTTTACAGCTCGGGCTTGGTTAATAATAAGGATATACTTTTTTACTAATAAGGATATATTAAATATGATTATTTTTATTTATATATCGGATAGGTCTGTGTACATATGTCGTGCCAGCTTTGGGCGCCTATGTCTTTGAATTTTACCCAGAAGAAATCGAGGTGGTTATAGCCGTTGTTTCGTTTTATGAGTTCCTCAAAGTCGTAGGTGTCCAAGCCTATTGCGGTGAGATAGTCGCGGATGTCCTGTGCGTAATCGGGAACTACGCGGCGGCGGAAAAAATTATTTATACTGGTGTATGATACGCCATTCATACGCGGCTCGCATGGGTAATATTTTAAGCGGCTTATGTCTTTATAATGAACAAGCTCTCGGTTTTCTATTTTAAATTCAAACAGCGGCGTGTCCTGATAGTACATAACGCCTTCCAGATTTTTGATGAAATATTCGCGTTCCATTGTTCCTCTCATTCTGCTGCCTTGCGGCGCGGATAGCGCTTAATTATAAATTTTTGACTTTTTCATATATTTTTTTGATGTATTCTTCCGCAAATTTATTTGGCATCTGCCGCGGAGGAACAAGTTTTGAAAAATCGTATATGCCGCTTATAGAATAATTTTTTTCCAATATATCCACCATGTCAAACGGATCTTCGCCGTATGGTGCGATATAGCAGCTGCGCATTGCCTCATCATAGCTTTTGTAACTGTCCTTATAATAATCGTTTTCAAAAAGTCCCATGCCTGAGTCAAAAATCAGCGGCAGCTCGTAGGCAGAGGTTACATTATTATAAAAAATGCCAAAATTGCGGGTGTGCCTGTCTATATTGCCTACAAGACAGTCCAGCACAGCCAAGTCAAGCATATATTTCTGGCTCTTTGCATATTCTATGCCACATAGCCTTGAAAGCTGAAGCGCACACCAATCCAGTTTTTCTGACGAGGTTAGCTTTATAAATTTATCACTATTGGTTGAAAGATAATTCTCGTTTAACAGTGTTTCAAAGGACTTGAAGGATTTGCCTTCAAGCTCAAAATTTTTGGAAAATACGCCCTTGTATTCATGCCCCAAATATATAATCTTACAGGCAGTCTGCTCTACGCATGGTATTCCAAGCTGTTTTGCCGTTTTTGAGGCTATAACTTCTACAAGCCAATCCTCCATAACTGTGCCCGATATTATGGCTTGTGCTTTTACGAAATATTTTCTATCCTCAGTGAAAAACTTCATTTGATAGCCGCCTGTGGAGGCACGCAGGGAAATCAGTGATTTTTTGTCAAAAGTAAATGTACGCAAAATATTGTTCCTCCGTTTTTATTCTAATCAGCCGAAGTCAAATAGCTCATCATGTGCCGCCTCCTACTGCTTTATTTATTTTCATTATAATGGATTTTGCAATGTTTTCAAGTAATTTTTGCGGCATTAATCATCTTTGCGGAC
>CANQHZ010000086.1 GCA_947623805.1 uncultured Lachnospiraceae bacterium
CCTGGCTCATTTATCTGAGATATGAATTGAAAAATTCCTTGAAAAAAAGGAAAAAAGACTTGACTGAATAGGGAGGCAATTTGGAATATGAATGTCGAATATGATTTATGTTCTATGGGGATAATGGTGGGCGTTATTTCCTTTCTTGGGTTTGTTGTTGAAAATTTGTGGCTTCTTGTTACTAAAGGTTACATCAACAACAGAAATATGACCGCGCCGTTTCTATTGGGATACGGGCTGCTGGTCGTGGCAATATATATTCTCCTCGGTATTCCTTCAAAAACCGTCATTTGGGCGCTATCCGATAAAAGGATAAGCAAAAAGCTGAATATCGCGCTTTATTTTTTGATATGCATGATAATTGTCAGTGTTGGCGAGATACTGCTTGGGAATATTGTTGAAAAGCTCTGTGGTATTGAGTATTGGAATTATTCCTACTTGCCTATGCATATAGGAAAATATACGTCTATCCCGACAAGTATAGGATTTGCAGCTATAATCACATTTTTTATGGATAACTGTTTTGTGCCGATTATGACGGCAATATCGAATATTCCTCATGACGCAAGGCGTATCATAGCTATTGTGCTGATTATCGTTATGACGCTCGACTTTATTCAAAGCTTTCGAGTGATGATTATGACACATGATTTTAACTGCAAATGGCAGATACCTGTTCATTCAAGCAGAAAATTCCTATTGCATGGAAAGTAATTATTAAAAGCGCTCCGATGGTTCGTTTATGCCAATCGAAGCGTTTTTTATTTCCGCTAATCCCCCTCTGCATCTGTCAGACAAATCCGACCGCTAAATTAAATCACATATCAGCCTCCAATATTTATCTTTTCTATCAGCGCCTCCTGAAGCACCTGTGAGAAGTTCACTCCCTGCTTTATTGCCTCCTCGTTCAGCCACTCGGGTATGCTCAGCGTCTTTTTTACCGCGCGTGAGCGATTGCGTCTGCGGTATTCCATCAGGTCAAATTCGATAACCATAATAATGCCGCCTGTCTCCACTGTTATTTCGTCGGGAAATGATGCTGCGGGTATTTCTTCGCCTTCTTTCTCCATAGTGGAAATAGAAAGCCCCAGTGCGTCAACAGCCATTTTATATGCGTCTTCCATATTGTCGCCCTGTGTCATGCACTCTGGAATATCAGGAAATGTCACCCAAAATCCCCCCTCCTCTGCCTTGTGGAAAACTGCTGGATAAAATAATTTGTCCATAATATAATCAACCTCCGTCTTATTTACAAATAATACCGTAAAAGTGGTACGCAGCTCTCATCTCAAGCCTGCCTATTTGAGTATTTCCTGTTCAAGCCCTTTTTTTTAAGTCCTTTATATGATAAGGGACAATTACTGTCTTTTTATTTTCGGGATTTCGCAATTTTATATGCGAACCATTCTGTCCGACTTCCACAAAACCGTTTTTCTTTAAAAGCTTTAGCATTTCTTTTGAAGTCATTGGCATTTTTTAGTCCCCTTTCGTTGTTATATATATTTTAATACGTATTTTTACGTATGTCAACAATTTTTGGTAAAAACACCCCGAAAAGCATTACATAAGCTCGTCGGGGTGTTTTTTGCCTCGCATTATTTACAATTACTTATAAATTTCTATAATAATTTTATTCGCAATAAATTCTTCGCCTTCAAAGTGTCCTTCCACCTCAATACCGCTGCCTTCACCAATATCAGAAAATGATGCCTCTTTTGTGTCAATTCCTGCCCCGCCGCCTTGGATTGTCCAAAGCTCAAACACTGTGAAATCTGTGCAGCGGATTGTCACAAGCTGTTCGTCAGCGCTCCCTGCTTCGGGCATTGTGACCATGCCTTCTTCGTCTATCAGTGTGCGGCTTATGACAATGCCGTCATCAGAAACGCTCCGTACTTTACCACCGATTATTTCTGCACCTTGCGAGATGTTTAGGTGTTTACCTGTCTCATTAGTTATACTGCTGTCATTTGTCGGCTCATTCTTGATGTCCTGTACGGCAGATGTATCAGTTTCAGTTGATGTTTCATACTCGCTTGATATTTTAGCATCATTTGACTTGTCATTATTGCCTTGCGCATCATTTTTCACATTTTCTGTACTTTCTGCATTTTCTCCGAATGTGGCTGTTCCCAAAGCTGCCTGAGTTTCGTTCTCACCGCCTTGCCCGCCTGTACATCCTGCCAGAGACACCGCCATTACAAGCCCGATGCCCGCTGATAAAAAATATTTTTTCTTTTTCATTTCCAGTTCCTCGCTTTCGTTTTTTTATTTTTCGATAGAGATTTTTCTGCCATTTACGGCAATACTGGAAATATTATAGATGTACAGGCTCTAATTTTTCTCTAATTCAAATTTGACAAAACAGTTCACTATTTATCTCTGTAATGTGAACCACACTGAACTATTTTTATTATATCGCCGTCTATACGGTATACAATACGGTTTGCGTCGTCTATACGTCTGCTCCAATATGCGGACAAATCACCGCTTAAACGCTCTGGCTTGCCTATGCCTTTATAGCCGTTACGGTCAATGTCCTTTAGCAATTGCATGATACGATTAAGTGTCTTCCTGTCCTGTTTTGCCCAGTATTCAAAGTCCTCCCATGCCTCATCTGTCCATGCTTTAATCATCTAAATCTACCTCATGTACAGTACCGCCAGTTGCCTCCATCTGTGCGATAGATTTTCTAAGTCTTGACATATTTTCATCAGAATAGAACGGATCCACAGATACTTCAAATGGTATTCTCTTTTCACGCGTCATTTTCTTTGCAAGCATGATAACAGCTGTTGTCATAGATAAGCCCAACTCATTGCAAACATTGTCAAATTCTTTTTTTAAAGCATTGTCCATTCGTATGCTTACTGTAGTTTGTGCCATAGTGCTCCACACTCCTTTTTTTCTTAATTATAATATGCTATTGCTACACCGTCAATACATTGTAATCAAAAACCGAACCGAACACAAAGTTTGACGGTCTTTGCTCGCTTAATCACAAAAATTAATGTCGTTTACCATAGAAATATTTTTCAAACTACCATACTCTTTCACATACAAAGCGCTGCATAACACGGTACAGCAAAATCACTTCAAAATGATTATTTTATAAAAATAAATCACTTCAAAATGATTTTTTTATAAAAATAAATCATTTCAAAGTGATTTATACAGGAACTTAAAACTCCGCCTCCCGCAGTCTCTCCACAATCGACTTCTTAGCCGTTATCCTGTGGACTATGAGCGGTACGGTTATGCCAAGCGCTGCGAAAAGCGGCGCTATCACGAATATTGGCGTGACCGTGAAGCGGTAGGTGAAAAACCAGAACATATCCGTAAACGCGCTGCCTATGAACGGTCCAAGCGCCAGACTGAGCGCAAGTGAAAATACCACCGCGCCAAGCGCATATGCCAGTCCCTCAAATACCAGCATCCGATTGAGCTGTCCGCCTGTCATTCCTACTGACTGTAAAACGGCAAATTCGCGGCGGCGTGAGGCTATTCCCGTCAAAATCGCGTTCAGGAAGTTCAGTACGCCGACAAGCCCTACTATAAAGCTGAGCGCTCCTCCCAAAAGGCGGATGCTCTGGCGGAATGAATTAAATTCGTCCTCATAGCTTTTTTTGCTTTCATAATCGTATGCCGTGTTTACGTTCTGCGTGTAATCCGATATAAACTCCTCCATATCAGCGCGCGCCTCGTCAGTCGTGTCAAAGACATAATACATAGCGCCTGTATTGTCCGTATTTTTCATGATATTTTCCGAACCGAATATAAGCCTGTCCGAAGAATAATAACGGTAACTCATCTTTTCCTTAATAACCACCTCAGCCGCCACTTCGTATTCAACATCATGATATTTCGTTTCACGCTCGGCAAATCCTTTGTCACCTATCTCATCATAAGAGGCATATACCTCTCCCGTCTGGGGATTGTACAGCTCTGACTCCTCCACATAGCGGACCGTCACCTTATCGCCAAGCCTGAAGCTGTTAGTTGTGTAATCGATATTATCATAATCATCGGTAAAATATGCAGACGCTATATAATTTCCTTCCTCATTCAGCTTTGACACATCGCCCGCGACTACATCAAGCTTGCCAAGGCAGAAGCTGTCCATGCCTAACGCCTGAACTCCATCGATTATAAGACCGTTTTCTCTCATATTCTGATTTATCATATATTCAATATACTGCTCAGGATTGTCTGCATGTTTAGCATTAATGTTCAGCCAATATGAATTTTTGTACTGTTCTTTTGTTTTCAGCGTATTTACGCCAAAGGCAGCATAAGTACAGCCTCCACCTGTTATCCCGCCATTTTCGCCTATTTCGTCTATTACGTCTTGGGTTACTCCCTTGCTTAAATCCTTAAAGCCTACTGCCACATTGAAATAGCTTGCGTCCGCCACCTGAAAATCAACTGCCATCCGTCTTAAATATTTATTCATATCAAAGCCGTCTGTAAATATCACCGTGATTTCCAGTATCACGACGGCAAGTGAAAGTGACACTACTGTCACAATCGTCTTTTTCCTGTTCCTGCCAAGGTTGGCAAATGCCATCCGCAAAATCGACGCGCCTTTTTTCGCTGTGCGCTTCTTTTTCTTTATGCCGTCTGCCTCGGTGTACCTGAGCGCCTCTATCGGCGATACGCGCGAAGCCATTTTGCACGGCTTTTTGCAGGATATCAGGACGGTTACCATTGAAAAAATAGCAGAGCCGACAAATATCCACGGGCTTACCGAAAGCTCGCCGCTCGATATTCCTTCGCTTACCTGTGACAGCACTATGGGCGTGAACAGGGCGCCTATGCACCAGCCAAGCGCAAGCCCTATCGGTATGCCTATGCACGACAACGCCATTGCCTGTATGCGCACCATACGTTTTATCTGCCTGCCCGTAGTGCCTATGGTTTTCAGCAGACCGTATGAGCGTATGTCGTTTGACACTGATATCTGGAAAATGTTGTATATTATCAGATAGCCTGTAAATACGATAAGCGCTATCGCTGCCACAAACGCCGCCGCTGTCATTAAGTCAAAACTGTCCGAAAGCTGCGCGCCCACATAACCCCAGTTTACCCCTATCTTGATATATGTCGCCCCGCTGTCATACGGTTCACTGTCGTCATCAGCCTTATATCCGTGTCTTTCAAGCACTTCCTTCATATTTTTCTCGATACTGCCTGAGTTTGCAAACATCACATCCATGCAGTATGTCATAGTCATTCCGTCAGCGCCCTGCGTGTCAAGCTCCTCGAAAATCTCATCGGCATAGCTTTTTGCCATGGCAAGCTGTCTTGCAGGAATTACGGGATCATACTCCCACCAGCCGCTGAGCGTAAAGGTCTTGGTGATTGGCTTGCCATCTACCTCAAAGGTCATGTCAAATTCCTCGCCCAGCTTTTTCTCCACGCCAAGCAGCTCAAGCACCTTGGTGTCTACTGCCGCGCCGTTTGTATTTTCCGCGGGAAGCCCGCCCTCCACAAAATTCATGAAATACCATTTCGCGTCATTTTCATCAAAATAATTAAGCTCTACATGGTCTTTATTGAATGGCTCATCATACGCCATGCCTACAAGTATTTTTAAGCCGTATTCCTTTATCAGCTTATCGTCTTTCAGCGCGTCTACCTGCTCCTTTGTCAAAAATTTGAATGTGCCATGCGCATAACCGCCCGCCTGCCTGAAATTGGACATCTGAAAATTTTCAACCAGTGACATGGCTATAGTCATAAGCGCCGTGAAAAGCACTGTCGTGAGCGCGATTGCCGCCACAGCGACAGCGTTCCTCACGCCCGACGCCCTCATACTCCTGAAACTCAGGCGGCGTATTGTTTTCCTGTTTGCTACCTTCATCAAATTTTTCCTCCTCATATACCAAATATTTAGAAATTCTTAGATGCTTTAGCATCTTGAGAAGCAGCCATTGCTGCAAGCATAAACTGCTTTCAGCAGCTGGAATTTCTTAATATTTTGCCGTCTTCTATGCGCACTATCCTGTCCGCAAGCTGCGCTATCTCCTCATTGTGCGTTATCATTACTATCGTCTGAGAAAATTTCTGGCTCGTGATTTTGAGAAGTCCAAGCACGTCCTGGCTTGTACGGCTGTCAAGGTTTCCTGTCGGCTCATCGGCTAGGATTATCGCGGGCTTTGCCGCAAGCGCCCTCGCTATCGCCACTCTCTGCTGCTGCCCGCCCGAAAGGTTGTTTGGCAGATTGTTCAGCTTTTCATTCAAGCCAAGCGTCGCTATTATCGAATTGATGTACTCCGTATCAGGCTCGCCGCCGTCAAGCTGTATCGGCAGCAGGATATTTTCGTACACGTTCAGCACTGGCACTAGGTTGTAATTTTGGAACACAAACCCTATTTTCCTGCGCCTGAATATCGTAAGCTCCTCGTCCTTCAGTGAAAAAATGTCTTTCCCGTCGATGTACACTTTTCCCTCCGTCGGGCGGTCAAGCCCTCCAAGCATATGCAGAAGCGTCGATTTGCCGCTGCCGCTCGTGCCGACTATCGCCACAAACTCTCCCTGCTCCACCTCAAACTGCACGCCGTCAAGCGCTTTTACAAGGCTTTCGCCGCTTCCGTACTCCTTGCGCAAGCCTTTTGTTAATAATACTGACATAATTTTTAACCTCCAAAACAAAAAAAATCGGTACGGCAGACTTTATTAGCTTTGTCTGCCATACCGATAATATAACATATAAATCTTTCGACAATCTTTCAAAAACGAAATTAATTCTTACAGTTTTGAAAGATTTGACCTATTTTATTTTGTAATGCTGATGTTTGTAAACTTAGCCGTGCTCAGATTGTCTATGTCGTTGCCTACCTTATTCGCGTCTACCGCAAAGCCGATAAGTACCTCCTCAGACATAGGTATCTGCGCCGAACCGATGAGCGTCCACTTGTCATTAGCATTATTCTTTGCATAGCCCGTAAATACGTCGCCCTTGCGGACAAGCTTAAGCCATACACCGTTTGTAACGCTCTGTCCGTCCTCAGCCGTCCTGAAATAGAAATCCTCTACCAGAGGAATGCCCGCTTTAAGCGCGTCCGCCTTTGCGTCAATCTGCTCACCAAGCTCGCTCAGCTTGCCTGCGTCATTCACTTTAAGCTCTGCGCCAGTGTCATCAAGCACCTTCGTAGCGCCTCTGTTTGCAAGGAATACCGCCCAGGTAGTATCGTCCAAATCAGGATTGCCCTCGTTTATCTTTGTATTCTGCTTTACAAGCGACATGCCAAGCGCCGCTGTATTGGCGTTTGCCGCGTTTGTATCCCTAATCATCAGACCGCTGAACGCGTGGTTGTCAATCGCCGTGACGTCTGCAAGCTTTGCGACAATCGTGCCGTCACCCTTTAAGCTCTTATATACATAGTGGAAATTGTCCGTCGCCGCGTCCGCTGTGTCGCCTGTCACCGCGCCCTCAGACTTGCCAAGCTTGCCAGAACCCTTTACAGTGAGTACGCCATTTGCAAGAGAGGCTGAACCTGCCACTGCGGGGCTGCCTATATCCTCGCTTATGTAATCGCCTGTACCAGCCGTGCTGTTTACATGAACCTGCGCCGCTGTCGCCTGTGTCGCTGTGCCGTCGCTGTCATATGCCCTCGCTGAAATAAAGTATGTGCCGTCCGTAAGACCTTTCAGTGTACATGAATAAGGCTCTGTGTCGTCCGTGCCTATATATTCTGCGCCGTTGAAGAAATCTACTCTCAAAATGCTGCCGCCGTTGTTTGCCTTGGCGTATGCGCTTACCGTGAGCTCGCTGCCCTCTGGAATCTGCGTGTTGTTGTCAACCATAAGTATCACTGTAGGATTATCAGCCTTTTGGTTGAAGTCAACAAGGCTGTTGAAATAATTCTCTACATTTGAACGTCCGTTTGATGCGATTGCCTTTGCATCGTCCTTGTTGCCTGCGTCAAGTCCTGCCGCCTTCTCGTAGTAATCAGGCATTCCGTCCATATCTGTATCGAAGCCGTCTTCCCTGCTTACTGTAGCCATAGTATAGCCGCCGACTTCTTTTTCAGTGTTGATAAAGCGTCCTAAATCGTATTTTACCTCGTCAACCACTCTCGCGTCCTGAGCGTCCCTCTTGGGATATGTCGCGCCTGCCTGCTCAAGCACCTTTGAATAGCTTTCCTCTGCTGACTCCATATCTTTTTCAAGTGGGAAGTCGCACAGCTTTGTCGTCATAAATGATGTGCCGCCTACGGTCGTGGTGTACTGCTTGTCCGCAATCGTCGTCCAGTCGGGAGCTGTATTTATAACGCCTGTGTTCTTGCCGTCTCCGCTGTTGTCTGCTGAAAGCGCTTCATTCTTAACGCTTCCGTCGTAAAGCACGTTGCCTGACACATAAAAGCCGCCTGTTTTCTTGTTCTCGCCCGCGTTTGCGATAACCTCTGAAATGTTCTCCCTAGAGCCTTTGCCGTTAATCATATAGTTGTTTATGTAGTTGGT
The DNA here is from genome assembly GCA_947623805.1 of uncultured Lachnospiraceae bacterium. Taxonomy (GTDB): domain Bacteria; phylum Bacillota; class Clostridia; order Lachnospirales; family Lachnospiraceae; genus COE1. Next base: position 8,464 of record CANQHZ010000086.1, read on the forward strand.
GTACTGCCAGCCGCCGCCATGCACTACATTAAAGCCATAGTTGTAAATAACGTTGTTGCTTACCTGTGTCGTAGCTATGTACTGGTATGCGTCTTCTGCGCTCTCCTTTGTGGGATCGCCCATTGAGCCGCCGCCCATTCTCGGTGCGCGTGATGTAGTATTTGCGATAAGGTTGTACTGGAAAAGCACATTGTCGCCGCCCCAGATGCCACCGTAGCCGTGGCGTCCCTTAGAGTGGCCTGACACTGTAAGGCTCTCATAAACCACGCAATACTGCACCGTGCCGTCCTGTCCGCGGTATGTCGAAAGCGTTTCGTCCGTATTCCAGCTGAATGAACAGTGGTCAATCATAAACAGCTTGTTGTCCCTGCCCCAAAGCGCGTCCATAGAGTCGCTGCCGTTGTTTACGTTTGCAGCGCCTGGGCGGAAACGCATATAGCGGATAATTATGTTTTCAGAGTTGCTTATGTTTGTCTGATAGCCTGAAATGGTAATTCCGTCACCAGGCGCTGTCTGCCCTGCTATTGTAAGATTCTTGACCTTGCTTAAAGTAATGTCGCTCTTTAAGTCGATAACACCGCCGACATTAAACACGATAACGGCTCCGCCGTTCTTTGCCGCTACCTCCTCAATGCCGTAGCGCAGCGTGCCTTCGATTGGCGTGTCGCCCTTTGCGTAATCCTCCAATGAGGTTACGACATAGGTATCGTAGCCGCGTCCGCCTGTCGCGTACTTGCCGCCGCCCTCTGCGCCGTCAAACGCAAGCACTGGCTCTGCCGCATTGACTACGTAAGCCGACGGACCGACAAAACCGCCGAACATCAGCGTGCCTGCCATTGCTGTTGCGCCTGCAAGTGCAATCAGTTTTTTCGCACTTTTACATATTCCCATAAGTTCCTTCTCCTTTCCCTTGTGAAATATGTTTAGGTAATTGTGAAAGTCTTTCTAATGAGTCCGAATTTAGTCAAAATATATAAAAACGCGGCTAGACGCTCCGCGAGACGCCGCTTATTTTATATATTTTGCCTAAATTCTACGTTATGAATAGGAGTTTCACAAGTACCTAGTGAAATGCATTCACCCTGTTAATAAAGTCGTAACATTATCGTAACATATCTTTGGCAAATTGTATATAGTGAATTTAGAAATATTTGGAATTATTTTTTTGTGCTATTTTTATATTTATTTTTTATTTAGTTTCGTATGCGTCATATGATGTTATGCCATAAATGTGGCTTTTTTGCTGTTTTAAATTTGTCTCGGCAGATATACTTGGAATACTGTACCTCGTTGATCTTGCCTGTTTGCAGGGGATGTTAGCTTTATATAGCCGCCTTGCTGTGTGATTATCTGCCTTGCAAGGTATAAGCCTATGCCTACGCCTTCTTTTTTGTCTGAATTTCTGCCTCGGTAAAAACGTGAAAATACTTGGGCGTGTTCGTCCTCCGCAATCCCGCTGCCTGTGTCGGCGATTTCTATGCAGCAGAACATTTCGTAGGACTTTATACTCAGAACGACACTGCCGCTGTCTGTGTATTTTATGGCGTTGTCTGCTATATTTCCAAGCGCTTCAAGCGTCCACTTTTCATCAAATACGGCGGTTAATTCAGAAACAGATTGTCCACTAAGGGCAGGATTAGCGATAACGTTATCTTCCGCGCTGGCATTTGTGCCTATGATATTATTGGCAGCCGCACCTGTGTTAATGTCTGTACTGATGCTTACAGCGTCAAAATCAGCATTTTCTCTGCTGCAACACTGGCAAATGAAATCTAACCCTTTATTTGATGCTGTTGGTTTGTATTGCTGATATAATTTCTGCGCCAGCTTATTTACATCGCCAGTTTTGGGCGATACTGCCACTATACCCGTTTCAAGCCGTGACAGCTTGACAAGCGCGCTTATCAGAAAGCTTAGCTTTTGCGCCTGTTCATTTATAACGTCTGCGCATTTTCGGCTTTCCGCGTCTAAATCGTATTCCATTAATAGCTCGCTGTTTAAAAGTATATTTGATATGGGCGTCTTGGTCTGGTGGGAGATGTCTGATACCAGCGTTTTTATTTTGTTTCTTTCGTCTGCGACTTTACGGCTTGATGTCTGTGCACTTGAAAGGTATTTTGCAAGCTTCATTTCCAGTGATGAAAAGCGTGTTTCGTCAAAGGTTTTCTCGTCGAAGGTGTTGTTGATTGCGCTGTCTAAAAGGTGATCTAGTGTGTCGTATGTGTGCTTTTCGCGGATTTTTGTCGTGATGAGCAGGACTGCGGAAAGCGCAAGTAAAATAAATGAAATTACTGTTGAAAACAAAATATTTCTCCTTTCAGTGTTTTGTATGTTTAGGCGTTTGCGAAACTCTATTCGACAACATAGAATTTGGGTGAAATATACAAAAACGCGACTAGGTGCTTCGCAAATCGTCGCTTATTTTGTATATTTCACCCAAATTCTACGTTATCGAAAGGTTTTTTGAAAATATAACCATTTACATTTTCCAGCTATATCCCACGCCATATACAGTTTTTATGTAATCCTGCGCCGACAGCTTATCCCGCAATCGCTTTATTGATACTGACAGCGCGTTTTCATCAACATATTCAGCGCCGTCCGTCCATATATGGTCTATCAGAAACTCTCGGCTTAAAGTATTGCCCTTGTTTTCAACTAAATATCGTAAAAGTTTCTGCTCCGTTTTGCTTAGCTCTATTTGCTTATCCTTATAAAAATATTTCATTTTCGTAAAATCGAAACTGTAGTCACCTATCTCAGTCTTTGTTCGGGAGTGTACATCTTTCCTAAGCTGGGTATTCACACGCGCCCTAAGCACCGCAAGGCTGAACGGTTTCGTAATATAATCATCAGCACCCGCCTCCAAGCCTGCCACTATGTCTGTTTCCATATCGTTTGCCGTAAGTATTATGACAGTAGTGTCATATTTTTGTTTTATCTCCGACAGAAAATCAAAGCCGTTTCCGTCGGGCAGATTTATGTCAAGCACGACAAGCGCATATTCGCGGCTCGATAGCTTATGCCGCGCCTCACTAATAAGCCTGCAGCTTTCAGCATTGATTTCATCGCCCGCAAGCGCCCTGCATAAACCGCTGGCGAGAGTGCTGTCGTCTTCTATTATTAAGATGTTTTTCTGCATTGTTTGCCCCGTTTCTTTGTTGAGTTTTGTGGTTGTTTTTTAGCTTTTGCACATTTTTTAGTATATACCATTAGATGAAAATTGCAATATATTAAAATCTTGAGTTTCCGCAGTTTTATCCACAACAGCTTGGTTTTTCATATACCACGATAAATAACTTTAAAAAAATGTCTAAAACATAAGTGTTATATAGAGATAAGGAAGTATTTACAGTATCTATCGGGGATAATCCTTTATCTCGATTGAGGGATAAAAAGAAACAGCAGCTTATTCAAAACCGCTGCTTGCATATGAAATAAGAGCCGACAACCCATGAGAGTTTTCGCAAAATCATCAGCTCTGCGTCTGGCTCTTTGATGATGTTAATCTTTTTTGCAGAGGGCGTTATCTTGCCTCTTTTTGATATATATTAGACAACAAGCAGGAATTTTTCATTCTTTTTCAAAATTTATAAATATTTACTTGCTTCTCTGATGCTCAATTTATCCATCTTATCTTTATGGATTTCAACAAAATTCCTTACCCACTCCGGATTTGTCTTTGAATAATCTCTAAGGCTCCAGCCTATCGCTTTGTTGATAAAGAACTCCGAACTGCCAAAATTATTTACTAATATTTTTTCAAGCAATTCTGTATTTGTTCGCTCTTTCCTACAAAGCTGGTGGTCAATAGCAATTCGACGCACCCAGAAATCTCCGTCGGTTGACCATTCCAACATTAGGTCATTTATTCGCTCATCTGTAAAAGCAATATTCCCGACAATTCTATCAAGTCCGTCTATTGTGTCCCACCATTGGTTAGCTTTGATATATTTCTTTATGCGTGGAACATCATCAAATTTCAAGAACTTCTGCATGGTCATAAGATAATCCATCACAAAATAGTGAAACTCTCTATGTTCATCTGCATAACATCTATCAAGCAAAGCCCAATCAATCACTTTTTTGCTTTTCTCTATTTTTAGAAATTCTTTGTATATAGCTTTTCTTTTTGGTGTTGGCAAACCATAAAACGAGAACAAATTTCTCATATATGCAGCCATTTTTATAGCGTTTTCATCATTTCTGTTGGCTTCAAATTGTTCCTTTAATTCAAGATATTTATCCATTTTCATTTCTCCAAATTCCCGACTTGTCACAGAGTTAAATAATTGTTAAGCTGCTTTTTGTAATCATGCTTTAGTCATCTCCAAATTCTTTTTCAAAAGTATCTATCCACTCTAAAAGAGCATTATAGAGAAGTTGTTGTTGATCGAAAATTGTTTTGCCGACAAGTGGCAAATACGAATAATATTCCTCCGCATATTCTTTGTTCGTTTGCTTAGAAATAGTAATACTGTTGCGTAATTGAGCAACTAAGCCCATTGCCTTTTGTTTATCCAATCTGTTAAGATTTGCAATCACCACATTAAAATCAAATAACAATGGCACTTGTTGATTTACAGAATCATTCATAAGCTGCTCAAAGTAAGTGCGCCCTTTATCTGTAATTGAGTAAACTGCTTTATCTGCAAATTTTTCACCCTTTACAACGTCGCTTTTCAGATACCCGTTATCCGCAAGCTTTATAACTTTTCGATAAATCGATGGAACACTGATCTTTGTCCATCTTGAAAAATGGTGATAGTCTACATCTTTCTGGATGTCGTATGCACTCTGGGATTTTTCTATTACCATGCCGAGTATGGCTAAATCTATTGAAGACATATCTGCACCCCCCCGTTTTACTATCTTTAATAGTACTATTGTTGATAGTAAAAGTCAAGAGAAATAATTAAAATGTCCCAAATCAGGAAATTGCTATTCAAACATTTTGCAGATTGGTACTTTTGGAAAATATACTAATTTTTTACATTTTACGGAAACTCAAGGCTAAAACGTTCATATGGCAAAGGGCGGTTTTGTTTTGTACATTTGGATTAGCTAAAAAAATCTGGTATCTTCAACAAACGCATAGAAATCTGGTTTTGTTCTGTGTATTCAGATTAGCTAAAAAAATAGAGCATATAAATTTGCTGCCCGTTTTGGCTGTTCTATATGCTCTAATTGTTTGTTGTTGTATTAAGTTTTGTTTATAGGATTATTCAGGCGGTCTGCATTGCCTGACTTTCCAATTCTTTTAATTCATCAAGAGACAGCTCTGTAGCCTCTGCTATTTCATCTAAAGACATCTTGCCCATTTTTATTAAACGAATTGCCATCTTTTTTGCCTTGTTCTGCTCTGCCTCCCGCATCATATCCTCCATTATCTTGGACATAGACCTCATTCCCTTCTCATCCTGTTTAAAATATCTTGCCCTTTTGGCAAGCGCGTCATCATTCATATCATTTGGATTTATACATGAAAAGTCATGTATTATATTTATACAGTTTTTTATATGCGCTATATTAAAACGTCTATCCTTTTATACAATACAGCCTGCTTTGACAACGTTTCTGCGGTGTCAGCAGGAATTTCTGAGATGATTATGCTGTCTGCCGCCTCGGTGCTTTCCTCTACTGTGCTGTCAAGAGTTTCCTGCGGGGTGTCTGCGGTTTCTTCTATAGCTTGGCTCATTTCTTCTGACAGTTCTGTCATCTGCTCCTGCATTTCTTCTGACAGCTCTGTCATCTGTTCCTGCATTTCCTCTATGCTTTCCGTCATCTCGCCCTTGAACTCGTCTATGCCAAGCGCTTCCTCGGCAATATCCTCGCGCCTTTCCTCGGCGGTCTTGGGTTCCAGCTTTTCTGCTTCCTCGGCAATCTTTTTGCCGATTTCCTTTGCCTCGTCCATTACGTGCCACATCTGCTCTTGATTGTACTGCTTTTTGACTGCGGCAATCTGGTCTTCGTATGTGCGGAATTTATCCAGTTTTTGAGCAATTTCCTCTAATGTGCTGCACTCTATATTTTTAAGGCTCTCTTTCTGGTTTTCCCAAAATGCAATCTGACGTTGGGCTTTTTGCTGTCGCTCTGCCTTGTCCTGTGTGCTTTTAAGTCCTGTCCGTCGCATCATCGGCAGACTACCTGCAAATATTGAATTGGAATTTTTTGATGCTGTATTAAATATTGTAAAATTCATATATCTGCCCCTTTCTATTTTCTATAATAAATGCTTTAAGTTGCGGTGAAATCTTTTATATACTTTATCGTACAAATTCTGTAAAAATAAAGATAAATGTCGTGAAACGACCTTTTTTTGTTGTGAATGGGATTTTAAAAAGCCGACGCTGCGATTGCGTCGGCTTGCATAGATTTACTTGTACATAGATGATTTAAACTGTCTGCCTTCCGAATTTGTCCAGATATTCCTGCGCCTTTTGAAGCGATGCGCCAAGCTGTGTCTGAAGCTGTTTTATGATTTCACTGTCCGACAGATTTAGGTCATAGCCCATTTTAATAATTCCCTTAACTCCGAACTCAATACCCTGTTCTATCCCTTTTTCTATTCCCCTGTCATATATGCTCTGCCCCATGCCACTCATCTTATCAACCTCCTTTCGGATTTGCGGATTTCTGTCCATATCTATGTATTTTTGAATATTCTCCTTATCGGAAGAAAATACAGCATTTAAGTATTTGAATATATCACAATCGGGCGTTTTGTTTCCACGCCTGATTATCACCACTTCCATCAAGTCATAGTCTTCTACAGGCTCATCTGCGTTTCCTATTAAGTCTTCCTTTACAAAATGATACCTTGTCACTGTGTTTTGCAGCTTTTCAGGTATGTTTTCATTACAAACCCATATACTGTAAGCTTTTTCCAGACGATTATAGTCTGTCGTCTCAGTAAGTATGCCAAGCTGCGACGAGATTTCCCTTGCTACATAGTATGTACCGCGTTTCGTTATCGGGTATTTTACGTTATAATCGTTATGCACTTCAAAATTTATGTGCAGCATTATGCAAATCATTTCATTTGAAAGTCTCGGATTTTTTACCTTAAAGCGGCAGTCATAGTAAATTGTCTTGTCCGTTGGCGAAGTCATCTCTGTGCCTGCATCTTTTATACGCGTCGGCAGGTCGCTCACTGTGTCTGACAGGCTTATCGAGTCCGCGTCTATAAGAGCAATTATCTCATCATTCGTACAGTCCTTAAATTCGGCGACTACCTCCTTTAGTATCGGCGCGAT
>CANQHZ010000087.1 GCA_947623805.1 uncultured Lachnospiraceae bacterium
CGGCTGCGATGGCGGCTGAAATCCTTCCTGGCAGGACTGTTCTTGAGGCATTGAATACAGACCTTGTATGCGACGCCATCAATACGGCTATGAGGGAGCTGTTCCTCCAGATTGTTTACGGACGTTCACAGTCAGCATTCTCTGAGGAAGGTCTTGCTGTCGGCGCAGGTCTTGAAGACTTGGGCAAAGGTCTTAGAAGTCAGGTCGGCACTATGTACGGCACATTAAAGAAGGGACCCCGTTATCTTGAGATGGCAGAGGGCTATGTTACAGGTATCGCTCTTGACGCGGATGACAAGATTATCGGCTACAAGTTTGTAAGCCTCGGAAAGATGACAGACTTCATCAAGAAGGGCGATGATCCAAACACAGCTTGGGAAAAGGCGTCAGGTCAGTACGGACGCGTTGCTGATGCCGTTAAGATTATTGACCCGAGAACAGATAAGGAGGTAAAATAATTATGGCATTATTCGAATCCTATGAAAGAAGAATAGATAAAATTACCGAGGTTTTAAAGAGCTACGGTATTTCCTCACTTGAAGAAGCGGAGAAAATCACAAAAGACGCAGGTCTTGACGTATATGATCAGGTTAAGAAGATACAGCCTATCTGCTTTGAAAACGCTTGCTGGGCATACACTGTAGGTGCTGCAATCGCAATCAAAAAAGGCTGCAGAAAGGCTGCTGACGCGGCTGCTGCTATCGGAGAAGGTTTACAGGCTTTCTGTGTACCTGGTTCAGTTGCGGACAACCGTAAGGTTGGTCTTGGACACGGCAACTTAGGCAAGATGCTCCTTGAGGAGGAGACAGAGTGCTTCTGTTTCCTTGCAGGTCATGAGTCGTTTGCGGCTGCAGAGGGCGCTATCGGTATCGCTGAGAAAGCAAACAAGGTTCGCCAGAAACCGCTCAGGGTTATTCTTAATGGTCTTGGAAAAGACGCTGCGGAGATTATTGCGCGTATCAATGGATTTACATTTGTTGAGACAGAGTATGATCCTTATACGAACACTGTAAAGGAAGTATTCAGAAAGTCTTACTCAGACCCCAACGGTCCTCGCGGCAAGGTAAACTGCTATGGTGCAAATGATGTATGCGAAGGCGTTGCTATCATGTGGAAGGAGAACGTTGACGTATCTATCACAGGTAACTCAACAAATCCCACGAGATTCCAGCATCCCGTTGCAGGTACATATAAGAAGGAGAGAATTGAGGCAGGCAAGAAGTATTTCTCAGTTGCTTCAGGCGGCGGTACAGGTCGTACACTTCATCCTGACAATATGGCTGCAGGTCCCGCCTCTTACGGTATGACAGATACTTTAGGACGTATGCACTCAGATGCTCAATTCGCAGGTTCTTCATCAGTTCCCGCGCATGTTGAGATGATGGGCTTGATTGGTATGGGCAACAACCCGATGGTTGGCGCTACAGTGGCTGTGGCTGTTTCTATAGAGGAAGCGGCGAAGGCTGGCAAATTCTAAAGAAGACAGTAAAATCAAGGGCTTTCGTTGATGTAACTTGTCAGCGAAAGCCTTAAATTTTGCCACGTAGCACACTTTTCTTTTAACAGCTTTATTTGCATATCGTGTTGAATTATCTGCAAATATGTGCTACAGTATCATAGTGGGAGACCACAGAGCTAATAGGCGGCTTACCCTTCCTGTTTTTTCGGAGGGTTTTATATAGCCCTCTGGACGAAAGAAAGGAGGGCGGTGCAATGCTTACATATCAGGACTTGTTTTTATTCTGCACATTCATTGTTGCCCTTATCAGTCTGATTTATCAGATTTTTAAGGACAGAAAAAAATAGCCGCCACTACTCGCAATAGTGACGGCTGTTACTTTGTAACACGCTAATGTTATTGTAAGGGTAGCCGCCTCTGTGGCACTTCCTTTATATTTTTAATATATCACAACAAAGACAGAAATTCAACAGCTTTAATATGAAAAAATTTAATCCTTGACTTATCAGCGCGCATATTATAAACTAATACAGTAACTTTTACAAACATTCACATGGCTTATGCATATGATAAAATATTGCAAAGCTAATATATAATCAAAAAAGGAGTATAATGGACAAATACGAGGCACTCAAGAAATATTTCGGCTACGACACGTACCGAGATGGACAGGAAACATTAATTGACGCTATCTTAAACGGCAGAGATGCGCTTGGCATAATGCCGACTGGCGCGGGCAAGTCGATATGCTACCAAATACCCGCGCTGTTAATGCAAGGAATTACTCTAGTCGTTTCACCGCTCATTTCACTTATGAAAGATCAAGTCCAAGCCTTAAATCAGGCAGGAATCCACGCGGCATACATAAACAGCTCACTTACGGAAAACCAAATATCAAAAGCTCTGGCGCTGGCATCAAGAGGACAGTACAAGATAATATACGTCGCGCCCGAACGCTTGGAAACATACGGCTTTTTGGAATTTGCGCGCGGAGCGGATATTTCCATGCTCACAATAGATGAAGCGCACTGCATTTCACAATGGGGGCAGGATTTCAGACCGAGCTATCTGAAAATAGTGCAGTTTATCAACGCGCTGGGCAAACGCCCTATTATAAGTGCATTCACGGCGACGGCAACGGAAAATGTAAAAGAGGATATAGTCTGCGTACTGGGCTTGCAAAAGCCTGAGCTTCTGGTGACAGGCTTTGACAGGAAAAACCTGTATTTTGCCGTGGAAACTCCGTCAAAAAAAGACGCATACGTGACCGATTACATAAATGCGCACATAGAGGAAAGCGGAATAATATACTGCGCCACGCGAAAAAACGTTGACGCTTTGTATGAAAAGCTGAAGCTTTCCCAGATATCAGTGACTAAATACCACGCGGGCTTGACAAATGAGGAGCGCAGGCTCAATCAAGAGGATTTTATCTACGACAGATGCCCTGTAATGATAGCGACTAACGCTTTCGGAATGGGAATAGACAAATCAAATGTCCGCTATGTTATCCACTACAATATGCCGCAAAGCATAGAAAATTACTATCAGGAGGCAGGGCGCGCGGGACGTGACGGCGAGCCGTCGGAGTGTATTCTGCTTTATTCGGCGCAGGATGTCATGATAAACCGCTTTCTGCTTGACAACAAGGAGCAGAATCCCGAAATGACATATGAGCAGAATGAGGCGGTTCGTGAGCGTGACGAGCAGCGTCTGCAGGCGATGAATTATTACTGTCTGACTACAGGCTGTCTGCGCGAATATATTTTGAATTACTTCGGCGAATACGGCAGCGGCGCGTGCGGTAACTGCTCTGTATGCGGACAGGATTATGACACAGTGGATATGACAGAGCAGGCGAAAAAGGTTATCTCTTGCATATCGGAAACACGCGGGCGGTACGGAATAAATGTGATTGCGGGAACGCTCTCAGGCAATGACCGCGCAAAGTTGCGGGAATACAAGGTATCATCATACCAGTCGTTTGCGAGTCTCAGCGATATGAATGAGGTCGAAATCAAGCAGCTTATCAACCATATGCTTGTGGAAGGAATACTCGATTTCACAAAGGACAAGTATGCGCTTTTGCGTCTGACAGGCAAGGCGCGTGACGTGTCAGGCGGACAGCAGACGGTTATTATGAAAAAACCTAAAAACGCTTCTGTTCCTGCAGGAAATCCGCCAAAGGCATCAGCACGCAGGTCGGACATACTAAATTCAAGAGGATTGGAGCTTTTCGACAATCTGCGCAGGCTGCGGGCGCTGCTGGCAAGAAAAGAGGCACTGCCGCCATACTTAATTTTTTCGGACAAGACGCTTGTGGACATGTGCGTCAAGCTGCCGCTCAATATGTCGCAGATGCTCAATGTAAGCGGCGTGGGGCAGAATAAATATGAACGCTACGGCGAGGAATTTCTTGATGAGATAAAAAGCTTTACCAATGGTGTATGGGAGAAAATGTACTTTGGCGAAACAGGCGAGGCTGCTGCCATGGCGGCAGCTCAGTCTATGGCGAATGCCAAAAAGAAAGACTTTTACATTACTAATGAGCAGGCGCAGAATTTCCCGTATGCTGAAAAGTATTATGTCACGGAGATTGCGGAAAAATTGAATAATCTCAGAAATGCCGAAACAGTCAAAAAGATTTCTGGGGCGGAGATTTTCAGAAATATGCAGTCCAAAGGATATGCAGATGAAAAGACTATAGACGGCTTGCGGCAGAAGGTGGTTTATAATGCAGGCAAAGAGGCGGGGCTTTTCATAGATATGCGAATGAGTAAAAAGGGGACGGAGTACGAGGATATTTTCTATAATGAAAAGGCGCAGCGTATGATAGTGGAAGGATATGTCAGAGAATAATGTAGATTTTGCCTAAACTCTGCATTATTTAATAGAGTTTCACAAACGTCTATATTTATAGGCGTTTTAAAGGATTAAGGTAAGTATGAAAATAAAGAGAAGTATTTGGGTGGGTATTGCAACAGTGATAAGTCTGATGAGCTATGGCTGCGGATATAAGGAAGACGCTGCCATAAATCAGGCAGTCACGGAGAGCGAAAGTACGGATTTTGAAAGCGCGGCAGATGAGGAGATTGTTTTTAAATCTGCCGCGATTGAGGCAAAAACACGGGAAATTTTAGGAGCTCCTGATGGTCCGATAACGAAAAACTGTGTGCTTTACATTACAAGTTTTGAGATGGAAGATGAGTGCGTCGCGCCGTTTGAGGACTTGCAGTGGTTTCAGAATTTGGAGCGCGTCGAGCTGAGCGGGTGCGGCGTTCAAACTTTGAATGGAGTGGAAAAGCTTACGTACTTAAAGTATCTTTCTGTGCGCAATAATGATATTTCAGATATTAAACCTATACAAAATCTGACTAACCTGAAAGAATTTGATTGTGCGAATAACCCGATCAGCGATTATTCGCCACTTGGCGGTTTGAGCAAATTGGAGGTTTTGCGAATTAGTGATAATGCAAATACGCATACTGATATTACAGCAATTTCCAATCTGAACAGTTTGACCGACCTATATGCGGCAGGATGCGGGATTGATGACATTTCCGCGCTAAAAAACCTGAAAAAGCTGGAACATCTTAACCTGCATCACAACCAGATTGATGATATCAGCGCACTTGCGGGGCTTGATAAAATCACATATCTGGAACTTGGCGCAAACAATATTTCAGACATTTCACCGCTTGAGGGATTGGACGCTGCGATGGAGATTGATTTAAGTGATAATCAAATTTCCGATATAACACCGCTTTACGGTTTAAACGCGATGGCGGAAATTAATTTGCGCGATAATCCAATTTCAGATGATGAGCTTGCGGATTTTTATGAAAAGAAAAGGAGCGAGGCATATTTTACTGTAACGCAGAAGGGCAGGATTCGGGAGGATATGCCCGAGTTTACGTTTGAGCTGACGGCGTATTGGGATATGGAGCGCGGCTGCTATGCGCTGCAGTCTGTAGATGTGCGCGACGGTGACAAGGCGCTGCAGACGATTTCCATACCTGAGCTTGCGCTCTTTGATGCAACATGGATTTACGATTCTATGAAAGATACGCTTGGCTTTGAGCTGGAGGACGTCAATTTTGACGGATATCTGGACATCAGGCAGTTTGATACGCCGAATGGCAATTACAGGCAGGAATGGATTTATCTTGTATGGAATCCCGAGAAATATATGTTTGAGCATGACGCGCGCCTCAATGATATATCGCTTGCGGTTTTTGACCAAGAGGATAAGCTTATTTACGGAATGGAGCGCAGCGGGGCGGCGAATCATTATTTTTCAACATATCAGTATATTGGCGGAGAACCTGTAATGATAGAGTACACAACGCAGGAAGGCATTTGGCTTGATGACGGACAAGTCAAAGAATTTTGCGCTGCCGCGTCTGAGGATGAGGAAAATACAGGCTATGATGGATACTGGTGTTATGAGCATAATATGGAGCTTAATGAGGCAAGTGGCAAGCTGGAAACTGTTTCAGAGGAGTACGTTTTTTATTGTTATGATGAGGAAACGGATAATGAATGTGACAAGTTTCATGTGGCTGTATCTTCTGAGCTTGGACAGCGTATCTCACAGGCAAAGGAATAGGTAATTGTAAACGTATTATAAGCCGTCCGAATAGAGTTTTGCAAACGCCTACAGGCAAAGGAACATTGAAAGGAACATAATATATGGACAGCAATTCATTTAATTCAAAAAGAATAGCAGCAGGCTACGCAAACAACAGACCGTTTATACATTCAAGGGTGATTGACATAATCAAATCAGACTTAAAAATAACCAATAACTTCACAAACGGCATAGACATAGGCTGCGGCGCGGGACTTTCATCAAAGGCGCTGAAACTCATATGTGAAAGAGTGACAGGCGTTGACATATCGGAGGAAATGGTTGCTGCCGCAAAAGACCTTTTAGGAGAAAACGGATATTGCTTTTTTCAGTCAAAGGCGGAGGAAATTCCTGTTCCTCCAATGCCTTATGATATAGCGACAGCGGCGGGCGTTATCCAATGGGTGGACAGAGAGTGCTTTTTGTCAAATGCGGAAAAGCTTTTAAGCCATGGCGCACCGCTTATCATTTATGATTTTTGGATAACAGACAGAATGTCTTACGGTGTGAAACATAGTAAAGCATACACAGACTGGTGGCACGATGAATATTTAAAAAATTACCCGAAACCGCCAAGGAATGAAGATGTATGGACAAATGAAGATATATCCCCGTATGAATTTAGGCTTGAAATGCAAAAGGACTTTGAACTCACATACAAATTTGATAAAATTGCCTTTGTCAAATTTATGCTCACGCAGTCAAACGTAAACGCCAAAATTGAAGGCGCAGGAGCGGACAAAATGATAGTAAGCAAGTGGTTTGACAAGACTTTGGAGCCAGTCTTTGACGGCGCTGAAAGGCAGTTGGTGTTTGCAGGGTATTATTGGTATTTGATAAGAAAGTAGTAAAAGGAGGACACCCACAAAATGACAATAATGATAGTGGAAGATGACGAAGCGCTTGCATTGGAAATCCTCTCTTTTCTCAAAAAATGGAAATATGAGGCTTTTGCCGTACAGGATTTTGAGAATATAACGCAGGATTTTATGCAAAATCTTCCACAGCTTATCCTTATGGACATAAATCTTCCATATTATGACGGCTTTTACTGGTGCGGTCAAATCCGCCGCCTGTCTGATGTCCCGATTATATACATAAGCAGCCTCAGTGACGACAAAGACAAAATAACGGCGATAGCCCAAGGCGGCGATGATTATATTGAAAAGCCGTTCAGCCTTGATATACTGAGGGCAAAAATCGAGGCAGTCCTGCGCCGTACTTACCAGTATAAGGTGCGCGACCGCGTCTTCATCACGGATACGCTCTGCTTTGACCTGTCAAGTCAAACACTGTACAGTGACGGAAAGGAAATCGACCTCACAAAGTCCGAACGCCGCATACTGAAAAGCCTTGTCGAAAACAAGCCAGACACAGTCACACGCGACGAGCTTATGATGAGTCTATGGAACACAGACGAGTACATTTCCGACGGCGCGCTCACAACAATTATCAGCCGCCTGAAAAGCAAGCTTAAGAGCGTGTGCGGGGATGAGATTATTTGCACGAAAAAAGGTTTAGGATATTATTTAAGAAATTCTGATTGAGAAAATGCTGTAAATTTACAAGCGAATATATTGAATAATTTACAGTAAATTTATATAATAAAAGTATAAAATAATATAAATGTATATTGAAAACGGAGGAATGAATATGCCAAATATTAAACCAATATCAGATTTAAGAAATTATACAGAAGTAATTAACGAGGTCACATATGGCAACCGAGTATATTTGACTCGCAACGGGCATGGGCAGTGTGCTATTATAGATATGAAAGAACTGGATGAGCTTGACAGGCAGAAGGCGCTATATCAGCTTATGAGCAAATTAAATGATGCTGAAATTTCAATACGTGAAGAAGGGACAATATCTGCTGATGAATTAGAGGTGGAATTAGGGGTGAAAAATTGAGGCGGATTTAATATTCACAAATTGTAAGGCGCAAACTTAAAATTTTCGCCGAAAAAGGCGTTTTGGTATCGGCAATGTATGATATAGAATGTGATTATAGATATCTTTATATAGGGCATAATTATTTTTTCTACAGAATTGACGGCGATAGGATTATTATTGTTGAAATGTTTGATGAAAGAGAAGATTTCATGTATAAATTGTTTGGTATTTCGACGACATCACAGGAAACAATTGATTATTGGAATGAATAAATCATAAAAACGAAAGGAAGAAAAAATATTATTATCAATGAAACACCACATAACAAGAGCCGTGGCTGCGATTCTGATATGCACAGCCTACAGTTTGTATTTTATATTTCTTGTAAAATCTGCAGATTTAAAATATCTGATATACATAGACTTTTTGATAATGCTCTGCGTCGCTGCGGACTTAGCATATCACGCCTTAAAATATTTAAAGAGAAAATCCGAAATCAAATCCCTTCTTCAAACCGATGACATAATCTTCACAGAACTTGGAGAATTTGAAAACAGGGACATCACAGAGCATGAAGTTTCTGTCCTCCAGCGAAGGCTTCAGCGTCAATATGATGACAGCTTGGAATTGCAGGATTATGTCGCAAAATGGTGCCACGAGTTAAAGCTGCCGCTTTCTGCAAGCCTGATTATGAACGAAAAGCAAAAGGACACACAGCTAGGGGCTTCAATGCGTGAACAGCTTGAACGCATGAAACGGCAGACAGATATGCTTTTGCAGGGCTGCCGCCTTCAAAGCCCGATATTAGACCTTGACATAAAAGTGACACGACTGTCAGAATGTATAAAGACGTCAATTAAAAATAATCAGTTTTTTCTCATTCGGAAAAATTTCACAGTAGACGTAGGAGTTGGCGCAAAATCTGATGACGATACGCTGATATATACCGACGCGGGGTGGCTTGTGTATATTTTAGACCAGTTTATTTCAAACGCGGTGAAATATTCCGACAAGCCCGAGCCATACATAAAAATTTGGACAGAAAATGCGGACAAAAACAATGGCAGCGAAACAGGCAGGGAGATTATTCTCTATATAGAAGACAACGGCGAGGGCATATCAGACAGCGACATGCGCCATATTTTTGAAAAAGGCTACACAGGCGCAAATCGCCGCAACGCGAAATACAAGTCTACGGGAATGGGGCTTTATATGGCGGCAAAGACAGCAAATGCCCTTGACAGTGAAATCGGCGTTGAAAGCGTAAAGGGCAAATATACGCGTTTTTCCATACGGCTTGAAAAATGTGGTGAAAACATTATTTATTGAAGATATTATTGCATAATCAATGTAGTGACAAGCCTTTGGGTCATGTTGTTTGCAAGATTTTTTGCAATCTATCAAAATTCATTTAAATTTATCAAAATTTTATAAAAATTACTTGACATAATTATACGGGGGGGGGGTATAATTAAGACAAAAAATATACAAAAAATTCCAATTTACTCTGTAACTTTATACTGACAAGTGATATAATGTAATTAATAGAAGACCCTTTTCAATAACTTCTATGTGTTATGAATACTAAACATCGGATTTTACAGCTTACATTCCGTCAAATACAGCAATCATCTGAAATCCGTGAAAAATAATCAGCAGCAGGCGTTAATTCTGCATTTGAGACTGAGAAATGTCAGGAGGTGACAGTATGGCATTGAATATATGGAATTCAATAAATAACACGTTTTTCCCACCCAAAAGTGCTGCGGTCGATAAGCAGCAGAACCAAGTTCAAGGACTGTTCAAAAACAGGGCAGACAAGAATACGGCTGTTAAAGCTTTAAATAACGACACATATAATAATGGAAAAAGGTCTGCTTTCAAACTCTATACTTCAAAGGGTACGCACTTGGGCGCGATAGCAAAGAGAGAGTCGGAACGCGCCAATGAAAAGACACCCGTACAGCGTGCCTTGGAGCAGTTTAACAGGACAGTCTATATGGACTGGGAAAGCGCCGCTCAGTATAACAAAATGAGCCTTCTGTCGCAGCTTTTCGCAAATAAGGATAACGAACCCGAAGCATCAAAAGAAGATGAGGTTTCAAAAATTGTTTCTGCTCAAAATAAAACAACGGAAACCGAGACAAATAAGGATAAAAATCAGAAACAGAATGAACCGGAAGCGGCATCAGCAGATGAAGTGGCAGGTCAGATCAGCAAAGGCTCTTTCATTTACAATATAGATGACGACAACTTTTATGTGCAGAAACAGGACGAAGACGGGAAACCGGGCGCGCAAAAGTACTGCAGCGTTAAAGACTTGCAGGAAAAGCTTGGCTACGACAATCCCAAAGATATATCCGTAAAAGATAATGAAGTAAACTTTGACAAAAATTCCGTATACAAGTTTACAGGTAAGGGCAAAAAAGAGCATACGATAATGTCGCGCAGTGAGATTTTGACGGAAGATATTATAGGCACTTTTAATAATAAGCGCGACAAAGAAGCGGCAGAATACGCGGGTTTCTGGAGCGATTTGGCAAATGGCAAAGAGCACAGCCTCTACTCCAAATATACCAATGACGAAATTCGCGGCAAGCTTGCAAGCGCGGGCATACAGAATGGATTTTTTACCGTGACTGTCGGCGAGAGTTCGCAGACCTATTATCTTTCAGAGGATAAAGGTACGGCGGCGCTTTTTACAAAGGAAGAATACGACAATCGATATGATAAGCTTTCCAACGGACAGATTTTCGGGCTTGAGCGGTATGACGAGGATGAGCAGAAAGATGAGATGTTCAAGGCAGGTCAGACTGTAACCGTGGGAGGCAGGGATTATGTCTTGGACAAAAACAAGGGCATTGATATTGAATACGGCGCGGAGCTTTATTAAAACACTCTGACAGCCGATGCAATTATATTTTAATGAAAGGCGATGAGGATTATGAGTTATAATTATTCGGATTTTTACTCAGGATTTTCAAGAAATTCAAGGTGGTATTCGGACTGGTCGAATTATAACAACAGCGGCTACCGCAGGGCTATAAAGGATTATTACAACAATAGCAATAGCAGCAAGAACAGTTCAAATACCAACACCACAACGTCCCGCAAAAGGTCAAGTTCAAGCAATGTCCTTGACAGGATTTTGTATGAGAAAAAGTATCCGACAGTTTCCCAAAAGACGCAGGAGGCAAATTCAAAGCTGACTTCGGGTATTTCAAGCTTGAAAAATTCAGTTGCGGCGCTGCAGAACGAAAACACTTACAAAACAACGTCAGGCAGCACGACGAGCGCGGCGGACAAGACAGTTTCCGCGGTAAAAGATTATGTGTCTATGTACAATGACGTGGTAGGCGCGGCAAAGAAATCTACGCTAACAAGAAAAACATCACACGTGGCGGGCATGATGCAGAGTTCGAGCGCAAACGCTGATAAGCTTGCGGAAATCGGTATCACGGTAAAGCGTGACGGCACTTTGCAGCTAAACGAGGACAAATTAAAGTCAGCGGATATTTCAAAGGTGCAGGAGCTTTTTTCAAAGGATAATAAGATAAGCTATGGCTCGACAGTAATGTCACGCCTCGGCTTTGCAAGTCTTTCATCGGGTACGGTACAAAGCGCGGGCGCAAGTAAAGACACAGCAGATACGGACACAGATGACAAAAAACTGGCGGTATCAGGCACTAATAGCCTCAAGGAGGACATCGAAAAGTTCACTGCCGACGATGCGTTTCTTGAGCCTTATAGCGAGAAGTATGCGAGGAAGGCGTTTAGAAGGATTGACATTGAAGGTATTTTTGCCACGACAAAAAGCTTTGTAGAACATTACAACAGCACGATTGACGCAGCCAAGAGTAGCACCAACTCTGGCGTGGCATCAAACCTCGCGGCTCTTATGGAAAAGACGGAGCAGAACAAGGATAAGCTTGAGGAGTTCGGGATTACGTTGGACGAAAACGGAAATATGAAGCTGGACGAAGACCGCCTTCGGAAATCCCAGTCTTCGATTGAGAGGTTCTTTAAGGACTACAGTTCTTCGATTGCCACGAATGTGTCGCTGATCGACTACTACATGACGACGCAGGCTAATGCCGCCAGCGGTTATACGGCAAACGGCACATACAACACGCAGCAGGGCTTTAGGTTTGATGCTGCCATATAATAACATACAGGACATAAAACTGTCGCTTTAGTAAATAAATTTTGCAAAGCGGCAGTTTTTTTGTTCATGAGCGTGTACTCCCTTCGCGGTTGTTGTATGCTAAATCTGAATGGGGTAAAAAGCAAGAGAATAATAAAAATAAAGGGATAAGGGGAAAATTCTTGAAAATATATTGACACAGCGTCATAATAGTGCTATACTTTATGTTGACACGGCGTCAGAATAAAGTGAAGATACCAACGCTGTGAAAAAATATCGGATGTGGTATATGTTTTTTGTCATGGGGGTCATTTGCAGCCAGAATCATTGTGATATCATCACATAGCCGTGTAATTAAAAACGAGGGGGAAACAGGATGCCAAAGGGATCGCCTGAACTTACAAATGCAAGAAAGGAAGAAATCATCAACGCCTGTGAAAAGCTTTATAAGACCAAAAGCTTCAAGGAAATCACCTTGAAGGACATCGGGAACGCAACAAGCTTTACCCGAACTTCGATTTATAATTACTTTCAGACGAAGGAAGAAATATTCCTCGCATTACTGCAGAGGGAAAATGAGCTATGGATTGCCGATTTGAATCAGATGATGGCGGAAAATGAAACGCTTACCAAGGATGAATTTGCCGATAAGCTGGCTCATTCTTTGGAGAAACGGGAGCAGCTTCTCAAGATTATGTCAATGAATCATTATGATTTGGAAAGCAGCAGCCGACTTGAGCGGCTCACGGAGTTTAAGGCGGCTTACGGGGGCTCCCTGCATACGGTCATGCGCTGTCTGGAGCAGTATTTTCCCAAGATGCCGATTGACGATAAGCAGCGTTTCATTTATACCTTTTTCCCCTTTATGTTCGGAATCTATCCATATACGGTGGTCAATGAGAAACAGCGAACAGCCATGGAGCAGGCAGGCGTGAATTATGTGTTTATGACCATTTATGAGATAACGTACAACTGTGTGAGAGGCTTATTAAAAGAATAGCATGAATGGGGATTTTCCATGGAATATACAAATTTGGGAAAATCAGATTTAAAAGTTTCGCGTATTGGCATGGGCTGTAAAATTACGCAGGAGCAGGCGGCCGTGACATTAGGCAAAAAGTATAGAAAACAGAAATATATTTAAAAACAGGAGGAAAACAAAATGGAAAAAATCACACAGACTGCGGGCAGAGACCAGCTTGGCGGCTTTGCGCCAGATTTTGCCCACTTCAACGACGACATTCTCTTTGGTGAGAACTGGAACAATCAGGACATTGATTTAAAGACGCGGTGTATAATCACTGTGGTGGCGCTGATGAGCTCTGGCACCACGGATTCGTCTCTCATCTATCATTTGGAAAATGCCAAAGCTCACGGCGTAACCCGTGCGGAAATCGCCGCCATTGTAACCCATGTCGGCTTTTATGTAGGCTGGCCCAAGGCATGGGCGGTATTCCGTCTGGCAAAGGATGTCTGGAATGAGGCGGAGGCTGAACTGACAAGGAACGAAAATTTATGATGGAGTAGGTATATGAAGCGAGTGATTTTTGCTGTTATAGCCTTTACATTTTTGCTGTGTATGGCTGCTTGTGCGAATACGAGCCGTCAGATGTTGGACATATTGCAAGGTGAAACCATTTCTGATATCGGATTAAGCGGACAGGGAAGCGGCACGATGGATAATCCGACAGAATCTGCAACTTCTGAAACCGAGGAAAGCAAGGATGAGACTGCTGAAATGAAAATGAAGGTTCAAATTGGAAACGTGACATTTCGTATTATATAATGGAAATAATATTGTGATGTTCTATGGCTCAAATTCGTGGAGCTACACAGATCGGTAATATTGACGATTTGACAGGCTGGGAGGACGCGCTAGGCAGCGGCAGCATCACGGCGGTATTCTCTATTAACGAATAGCTTGGAAGTTCTGATTGATATTTTCTTACGAGCTTTGTAGGGCAGACCTGAAAATGCTGTTTTCATAAGCAGAAAGGATAACCATATAAAGAAATATAATTAAGGTAACTAAATAACAGAAACAGTAAAGCAGTGAACTGAGTTTTTACGAAAATGGTTCGCTGCTTTTTCTGTTTTCAGTGAAGACGGTCATTTTAGAACACGTTTCGCCATGCATCAAAATGTAATGTTAGGTAATTGCGAAACTCCTATTTATAACGTAGAATTTAGGCAAAATATATAAAATAAGCGGCGTCTCGCGGAGCGTCTATGTACTGTATCTGTGATACAGTGCATTGCGCGATTTTTATATATTTTGACTAAATTCGGACTCATTAGAAAAACTTTCGCAAACGCATCAAAATGTAATGTAAATGAAAGGATTTTCCCCAAAAATTGATTTATAATCTTCAATATCAATAAAAAAACACAGAAACGAGGTAAAAAATCAATGCAGAGAAAAATCGTAACAGAGGCAAAGAACTTAATCAAAAGCTACGGCACAAAAAGCTACAGTGCCACAGTGCTTAAAGGAATAGACCTTACAGTGTACAAGGACGATTTCATAGCGATAATGGGCGCGTCAGGCTCAGGCAAAACGACGCTGTTGAACATACTTTCAACAATAGACAAGCCCACAGGCGGTACTGTGGCGCTTGACGGAAATGACGTCACCAAAATGCCAAACAAGGAGCTTTCAAGACTGCGCCGTGATAAAATCGGATTTGTATTTCAGGACTATAACCTTTTGGACACAATGACACTGGAGGACAATATCGCGCTGCCGCTCACGTTAAATTCGGGAAATGCCGCGCAGACAAAGCAAAAAGCGGAAGCACTTGCACAGACCTTCGGCTTGAGCGAACACCTGAAAAAATACCCGTATCAGCTCTCGGGCGGACAAAAGCAGCGAGGAGCAGTCTGCCGCGCACTAATCACAGAACCAGAGATAATTTTCACGGATGAGCCGAC
>CANQHZ010000088.1 GCA_947623805.1 uncultured Lachnospiraceae bacterium
TAGCTATAAAAAAATGCGAGAAACCCTTGGAATTATCAAGCTTCCCCGCATTTTAACTGTCAAAGATGGGATTATATCATAAGAAGGTTATAACCTGAATACGCTGCGGATATTATAAAACATTAAAAACTCCCTTGTCATTGGCAGCGCAGCAGTAAATATTGATAAGGTTATGATAATAATATGTTTTTCCTTGTCATTCCGTCAGAAAGGTATATGCCAAAGCCGTCAAACATTTCTGCCAGTCTGTCGGTGGCAATGGGATATTCGTTCAAGTGCGTTATGGCAATGGATTTTTTGTATTTACAGTCATTTGCGGACAAGTCCATATTTATTCGGCGTTTTAAGTCCGCCCAATCCAGCGTTCCATACCGCAGGCTGTCCTGATATGGGTTTGGCACATTAGTCATATCAACTATGTCCGCATTTATATCGGACTTCGTACATTCCGTGTCAAATCTTCCCGCGCCGTGCCTTGTCATATATGTCCTTGAAACATAGCATACCTCGATATCCGCTTTCCTTGTTCCGATAATTTTTCGCGGATTTTTCAAGCCTGTATTGCTCGGCGTAAGATGCGGCATATAGGCGGTATTGCTTTGGTCGAGCAGCAGCCCCTGCGCACCCTCAAAAATAACATACGGATAATCGTCAATAATGCCGTCGTCTGCAATCTCCATATTGTCATGCATGGCATAAAAATCACATATATAATTTTCTATAATGCTGTCTCGGCAGCTCAAAATCTCCTCCCACTTTGGTTGAAGCCTGTCAATGCCAAGTTCTTTTAATCTATATGGAAAGTATTCTGCGGCAATTTTTTCAAGAATTTGCGTGATTTCATCTGCGGACATTTTAGCAAGCCCTCCGACAGTAAGCCGCAAATCTGTCCTTGACCTTACTATCGTCTCAAATATTCCCAGACCGCAGCTCCCGTGCTTATCCTTGCCGCGACATTCCTCCGCAATCTGGTTGAGCATCATATCAAACGGCGTCGTCACAAGGCAATTGCCATTTACAAAGCATATACCCGCAAAGCGTTTATCTGCACTGGCTTTTTCCGCACTGGCTTTGTCAATGCTATTTTTATTTACATTGTCTTTTTTTATGTTGTCTTCAATCGCACTATCCTCCTTCGCATTACCTTCACCTGCAAAGTGCCCGCTTACTTCACCAAGCTCAGTCATTTCCTTATTAAATATAATCGGATTTACAATAAATTCCTCCGACAAATATGTATCCGCTCCCGCAAACATTCCCGCGCCAAAATGGTGAAATACGTGCCGTACTCCTGTAGGAGAAACGACTGTATGTCCTCTCTGGCTGCCCCCATTGTGGCATACGACAAGACAAGGCTTTCCCTGCTTTTTCGCCTCATACGCAAAATAATCTGTCATAAGCCCCTTGCCCTCGTCTCCAAAATTTGCCCCAATCACAATTTTTGCCGTTTCCATACAACCGTTTCTCCTCTCCTGATTAAAACTCTACCAGTTCCTTTGACGTGTCAATATTCACCAGTCCGCTGATTGCCCTGCTCACCACGACAGACGTAGAGCCGTCCCAGGATGCCGCGACCTCGCCTGCATCTTTTCCTGATGCCACTTCCAATATCGAAACAATGATTTCAGGAATTTTGGTACAGTCAGAAACAAGCACTGCCCTCTGCCCGATAAGGTCAGTCCATCTTTCAATCACATTGTCCCTGCGCCCTATCATGCCTGCGCCCTCCTCAATCATCAGGTGGTACACCTCATACCGCCTTGAAACCTCGGTGAGCAGCTCGACCGCTGACAAGTCGGCTTCCAAACTGTCGCCGATAAATCTCTCTATATCGTTCTTTCTAAGAATGTTCAGAAAAGGCTCATCTCCGATAGTGAATAGAAAACCTTTTTTCCCGCGCTTGTCAAAAGAATCAATTTTTGTGTGCCTCGCCGCGAAATACCAGGAAAGCGTGTACGACTCGCCCTCGTTTGCTCCGCCCCCACGCTCAAAATATATGTCGTTTAGCTGCTCTGCAATCCTTATGTCTGATTCAAACTGCGACACCTGCAGCGGGTGGTTGTCGCACTCGACATCGCCAAACGCCATTACCATGATCTGCGGATCTTCTACAGGCTTCCTGTCGTAAATCTCCAAAATAAGTGTGTTCAGCTTTTTTGACACTGTTTCCAGTACTCGCCCCATTGAACCTGTCACATCAAGCCCCAGAATAACTGGCGTTGAATTTGGGTGCTCGTCGGAGTCGCAGGACTCCCTGTATGATATCCCCCTAGGCTCCATCTCTGGCTTTACCGAACCCGCCCTGTACAAATCCCTTGCCGTAGAGCTTGCCGTAAACCCCCTGCTTGCCGTATAACGGCTCCAATCGCTGCTTGTAAATGTCCCACATCCCATAACTTTAATCTCCCTTCTTGTACAAATCATTGATTTCCATTTTTACAAATCTTCTCTCCCCATATGAAGCGTACAGCGCCCTATCCCACTTTTCATACTCCTCATACGAACTGCTGCCCGAACCGCCTGTCAAAAAATCCATAAACGGTTTAGGAGCTTTTGCGCTGCTGCCTATAAGCTTCCGCCCAATTAATTTCACGCTCTCCAAATCCGTGACTGCCGAAGCCCTTTTCGTGCTTTTTGCCGATACGGGCATAATCTCGAAAATTTCTTTTGTAACGCCAAGCATATTTTCGCCTTCCCTCACCGCATACCACCACCCGCCCAGCAGCAAAACGGAGTGTGCGTTTGGCGATATAAAACAATTATCTATGCTGATGCCGTTGTGCGCCAGCCCACTGTATTTTAGATAACATGCCAGATTGCACAGCCTGCTGATTATCCATGCCACATGCCTGTCGTCAAGACTGCCGCCGAAATATTCACATACGCTTCTGAGCGGATATGCGTCTTCGGGCTTATCAAGCACAAGGACAAACTCGCTGCTTTTTGTCCTAAAGTTTTGGTACGGCTTTGGAAGAAATCTGCCCAAGTCCTCCTCCATTTTTTTATCGCCGTATCGTATGGCGCTGATTCTTTGGACTGCATTTTTATAATATTTTTCCTTGTCACTGCCCAATACATATATGACCTTTGTTTTCGTCACATAGCAGCGCCCCAGCTCAAACCCAAAAAACGTATCATAATTTACCGCGATATGTTTTCCGTTCTCTTTGGTGAACAGGATAAAGTCTGTCTTTTCCCACTGTCCGCTTTTAAGAAGTTCACGCGCCCTGTCGTAAAGCACATTTATTCTGCCAAATACCTCAAGCGCCTCTGCGCTTTTGTTCGTATCGGGGTGCCAAAGCTTGACAAGCTCCCTGTATTTTGCCTTTGCAGCGTCCTCGCTATATGGAAATAAATCACCGCATTTGTCAATGGATAAAATTTCGTCAGCGTTCATCGCCCACCCTCTCGTACTTTAAATTCTGTCTGCCATATAAATATATTTCTTCAAACGCCAGCCACATAAGGTCTTTCTTTGGGTAGCAGCGGGATTATATCCTCACCCTTGTTCCTTTTGGCATACAGCTCTTTGACATAATCGGCAATGTCAGTGATGCCCACTATCCACTCGCTGACGTATTTTTTCACTGCCCCGCCCCTAAGTCCCAATTGTATTGAACGGTAGTTTAGAGGATTTCCGTGTATATCCCTTTCGGGATCCCATTGACACCTGATTTCGGACTTTTTTACCTGCTCTCTCCATTCGTCGTGACTGATTTTCATGTCCGCGCTGTATGAAGACGTTACTGCATTTTTCACGATAAAGTCAAACGCCTCACGCTTTATATCAATGGCAAGTACGCGCTCCTGCCCTTCCTTCGTCCCCCAGCCGCATCGGTACATCATCCACAAAAACGAAGGCTTTATCCAAGTCATTCTTTCCATTTTAAAGCTGCTGCCAAATGTTCCCCTGCGGACTGCCTCGTCTGCAATGGTTTTATTGTATGCCTGATATATCCTGATTATGTCATCTGTATATACTGCCCTTATTTCCCTGTCTGCAATATGTTCACTCATAATCTTTTCTCCCTTCTGCGCATAAATAGCTTTGCGGGGCGGTGACCTGAGCCTGTGGTAAATTCGTCGGTCTCCACCACGTAATCAGCCGCTTTTTTGCGGAAATTGGCGGGCAGCAGGGATACGTTTGCGATAACCTCCTGGACTCTCTGTAGCGCGGTCAGCGTGAACTTTTCAGGCAGAAAGTCAAGCGCTGTCTCAAAATCACTTCCGCTGCGCCTAAGCTCCGAAAGCGCTACGGCTATGATTTTTGCGTGGTCAAACGCGAGCCTGCCGCTGTTGATAAGCTCAAACTCTGTGCGCCCGAAGCGTGTCCTTACCTCTCTGAGCTTTGCCGAAAGCTGCGTGACGCCGTCTTTTAATGTCAGCTCGTATATGCCGCTGTCGCCGCACTCAAATGAAACGTCAAACCACCGTGCGTCGGCGGCATCATCGCCTCCTGTTATGTTTTCACTCCCGCTGCTTATCACGGACATAAACGCGTTTGAGATAATGCGCCCGCGCGGATCACGCTCAACCTCGCTGAACACGCCGACTGGCATAAACGACACGGGCTCAAGGTTACATTCCTCGCGCACCTCCCTGTATGCGCACGCTTCTATGGTTTCATTCATTTTCAAAAATCCGCCTGGCAGCGCCCAACAGTTTATGTACGGGTTCACGCCGCGCTTTACCAGAAGTATGGAAAGGCTTACCCGCGGATCATGGCGGTAGCTTTCCTCCTCGTGCGCGCGCACTGTCACGGCAACAATGTCAGCCGTCACGGATGGGCGCTCGTAGTCCTCCATACTGTACGAGGACAAGAACTGCTCCTCGCCTGACCTTTCGGCATTGGCATCTGTTTTTGTTTCAGCTTTAGTTTCAGGCGCAGCCGCTGATCTTTCATCTGCTGCTTTCATCTTAGCCGTCGATATTTCATCTGCTTTGGCTGACTTCTGATTTTGCTTTTTGTTTGCGCTCAAAATAAAAACCTCCCGACTTTTAGATATTATGTGTTTGTTATTATCAAATAGATAATATCATTTATATAATATCTTGTCAAGGGGTTTTTTATAATTTTTTACAGCAGCAAAAAACGGCGTATCCGTTTTATTGGATAACGCCGTTTTAAGATTTTCTTTTCATTTCTTCCGCTATGCTATACATTTCATCCGCTTTTTTCTCAAATCCAAAGCCGTCGTAAACATCGCCTAGCTCCTCATAGCTGATTTCTACCTCGCTTATAAAATCCATCCTCGTCTGGGCTATTTTTTTGCAAACCTCAAGCCTTTTCTTTAACACATTTATTCCCCTATTAAAATACTCGGTGGCTTCAAAATAAAAATCAGCAAAGATTGAGTATTTTTCCAAAAGCACTTCCGCGTACTTTTCAAAATTCATATCTGAAAGCCGTTCATATACCTTTATATATTTTTTGAAGACCTTTTCGCATGCCTCCTCGTCCTCGTCCTCATCCATGATTTCAGCCATCTGCTTTGAATACTCACCTGCAAGCTGATTAAGCTCCCCCTCTGTCATCTCACCTAATTTTTTTCCTGCCATAGCTTCATCCTTCTCCTAATATTCTCAGCCTAATATCTTTTCCAGTTCCTTGTATTCGGGAAGCCTCCACTCATCCTCATTAATCGGCGTGCTGTCGTCCAGCGCCTGCAGCGGCAGCTCTATGATATTCAGGCTGCAGTTCATGCCATATTCCTTGGCAATTTTTAATAAAGAAAGCATCCAATAGTCCATATAATGGTCAGCAAACCCATTCCTCTTGTTATATCGGCGTATTTCTTTTATCCTTTTTTCAATTTGCTTATTCATTTTTTTCTCATCATGATACAATATTGTCCAAAGTATTTTTTCAGGGTCATTTGCCGAAGAAATTTCCTTTATGTCGGAAGGCAGATATCCCTTAGCACGTTCAAAATCTCCATTCAATACTGCCTCCAGCGGCGAGTCCTTTGCGGCAAGCTCTTTTGCCAAATCTCTGCAGCCCGCAAGGAGCGCATGTGCGGCAAAATTAAAATTAGTATTTTTATTTTCTAACACCGAAGGACTCATAAAGCTTAGATGAGTTGCCGATCTGTAGCCTTTTTCGTGTAACGCAAAACAGCTTTTTCCTGCTTTTGCTGCTAAATAAAAATATCCTTTAAATTTCGTTATATCGTTATCCAGATAAAGGCTTTCCTGACCGTATTCATGAAACGCTTTAAAATAGCACCAGTATTTTAATATGTAATTCGGATTTTCTTCGCCGTCCTGTTCCCTTATCAGTCTTTCAAGCAACCCTACTTCTCCATTTTGCTCCTTTTCCCTCCATTCTCTTGACTGTTGTAAACACTTATCAAGCAGATCCGTTGTATAATCCAGCATGGCTTCACCTCCTAAGTTAATTTTCTTTATTTATCCCGACCTTTAGATATTATGCGCTTATTACAAAACAGATATATCATTTGGATAATATCTTGTCAAGAGATTTTTTATGGCTTGATTTTCTGGATTGATTTTCTATGCTCTGTCCCATTTAATGAAAAAGACTGATGTGACACAAACTGCCGCATCAGTCATATATCTCTCTCCTGTGTCCTACGGACAATGCCAGAATAATCAGCCGATTATCATCTATCTGGCAAATAAGTCGGTAATCGCCTATCCTGTAACGCCATTGACCGCTTCTGTTTGCGGTCAGTCCCTTGCCGTGTTGCCGAGGATCTTTTTCCCCGACAAGGTTTTTCTCAATCCAGCCCTTTATAATACGCTGCGTGTATCTGTCCAGCTTCTTAAATTCCCGATCAAACCTTGCCGTAGTTTCTACGCTGTAACTCATATGTCAAGCTCCTCCCATAGCTTGGATATAGGTCTGCTTTTGCAGCCGTCCTTCACATATTCATCATAAGCGTCCTGCGCCACTGCAACATCATATTCATCTTCAATCCGTTCAAAAAGCGCCTGCTTAAATGCTTCCCCAAGCGATATGGAATGTATTTTAGCGTAGCTTTCCGCAAGACTTTTTTCCTCTGCTGTCAGTCTGATGGAAAAACTCATATAATCATCTCCCTTCTTGTAATACATTGTACTATATTTTTCATTTTTTATCAACATTTTTTTAGATATGCTACTCAGTCTCCCCCGCCATAATCGCCTCAACCGCACTCCGCTTTTCATACAGCACGCAGCCGCCAGCGTGATCGTCTGCCAGAATATCGCCCTCGCGCAAAGCTGTAAACAGCGGCGATTTCAATGCTTCCCTCAAAGAAGCGTCGCGCACATTTACGTCCGAATACGGCGAGAACGGACAGGGCTCTGCCCCGCCGTGGGAATTGATATGGAAAAATCCTCTGCCTGCGGCTATGCAGCCGCCTGAGCTTTTCTCATCGCCTGGAAACGAAACAAACACCATCTCCTGATATTCCTCGCGCAGACGCGCAATGCTTTCTTTTAAAATTGCGCGTTCCTCATCTCCCGGCGCTAATTCCCTGCTTTCCTCTGTCACTGGCACAAACTCCACATAGACTACCAGCTTGCAGCCGCGGGCCGCCAGCGTGTCGAGAAATTCCCGAGAAATTACCTCCTCCACATTCTGAGTCGTAACCGTGACAGACACGCCGAATAAAAGCCCCGCGTCATGCAGCTTATCCATATTTGAAATCAGCCTCTCGTAAACGCCCTTGCCGCGTCGTTTATCAGTTTCCTCTTTGCCGCCTTCAATGCTCATGACGGGAATAAGGTTGCGGCATCTGCCAAACAGGTTAAAATAGGCATCGTCCATATATGTACCGTTTGTAAAGACTGGAAATATTATGTTCGGCATTTTGCCCGCGGCTTCAATGATGTCCCTGCGCAGCAGCGGCTCTCCGCCAGCCAGCAGAATGTAGCTCATTCCGAGCTCATCGGCTTCCTTAAAGATTTCGAGCCATTCATCACTGTTAAGCTGTCCTGTCGGCGCGGTATCTGCGGTGGCGTGATTGCAACGTGAATAGCAGCCCGCGCAGTGCAGGTTGCAGCTGCTGGTAATGCTGGCAATCAAAAAGGGCGGAATGTGCTCTCCTGACTTTTCCGCTTCCGCGCGGCGCTTAGACGCTTTTTTGCTTGCCGCCGCAAACTTTACCATAAAGGCGCTCTCGCGGGGATCTTTGAGCGTGGCTTTAAGCGAGGCGGCGACAATGCTTTCAACGCCTTTGGTCATGTATTCCTGAATGTCGAATTTCTCGTCCATTTTTTATGCCTCCTCAACAATCATTTTGGCAAATTTCTTTACATTTTCCAAATCATTCTGATCGGGCTTACCCCTATGGAGCGCTGCAAAGCTCCCGCGGCAGTGAAACTCCCGCTTGTCAAGCGCAATGCCTGCTTCCGCGGCAAGGGATTTGATTTGCTTATATGTGGATTCGATCAACGCCGCAGTGCTGACATTGACTATCTTTCCTATTTTATGTCCAGGAGCCTTCAAAAAGGCTTTGACCTTTTCATCTACGCCAGCCCAGTAGACAGAGCTGCACAGAAACAAAATATCCACGTCCTCCGCAAGCGGCTGCTCCACGCTTTCTGCCGCTATTCCCGTAGCCTGTGAAATGGCATCTGCGAGCTTCTTTGTGTTACCGCCCTTCGTATAGTATCTGATTGCAATTTTCATTTTGTTTTTCCCTCCTGATGGTTTTTTATTATTATTTTTCGCCTTACAATTTTTCCCATGATGATTTCATATAATCTGCTTTTTTATTCGCAAATAATATCACAATTTTATGACCTTTATGTGACTTTTTCAATTATTATTTATAAAATTGCTTTTTCTGACAATTCATCATTTATCTGCGTTCTCTCGGATAATTACCCTCATTCGAGTGCCCTGACCCACCGCGCTTTGACATTCAATGCGACCGTTCAGAAGCTCCAAAATCCTTTTTACAATGGACAGCCCAAGACCGTTTCCGTCTTTTTTGTGCGACTCCTCGCACTGGTAAAAAGCGTCAAAAATATGCGCCTGTTTTTCCTCGGGAATACCTATTCCCTCGTCGCGCACAGTTACCGCGATTCCATTTTCAACCCGCTCTCCCGAGATATGTATGGCTTTTTCGGGAGATGAATACTTCATTGCGTTGTCAATCAGGTTTAGCCAAATCTGCTGCAGGAGGTCAGGATCACTCTCAATCTGCATTTGGGGCAATTCGATGTCAAACTCATACTCCCGCCCCTCCCATTTTTCCGCCAGGAGAATGACGCACCTGCGTATCTGCTCGTCAACTGCCACAGGCTCATGCCTTGTCACAAGGGCTTGATTTTCCAAGCGCGACATCCGCAGCATGTTTTCGCACAATCTTGAAAGCCGCTGCGCTTCGTTATAAATCAGCGCCGTGTATTCTTTCTGCTCCTGCGCGGACAGACCGCCCTCCAAAATTAGCTCCGCAAAGCCGCGCATGGCGGACACTGGCGTTTTTATTTCGTGGGAAACATTGCTGACAAAGTCCTTACGCATATATGCCATTCCCTCCAGCTCCGATGCCATGCGGTTTACATTCGCCTCCAGCTCGTCAAGCTCGTGGACATACTCCGCGCCGTGGCTGTGCCCTTCCCTGCGGGCAATGCGGGCTGAAAAGTCGCCCTTGGCAATCCGCTTCACTGCATTGCTGATTTCCTCAATAGGCCGCACAAAATACGCTGTCCCGTAATAGAGGGCAGCGCCGCCCAAAACCATTGTGAGCGTGCAGACCAAAAGGCAGAGCAAAATAACCGCAGGCAATGTCAGCTCCCCGTGATAAAATAAAACCGTTCCCAGAACCACAAGAGCGCACGACAGCAGACACGCCGTACACAGCGTAATAATGGACACTATGGCAAAATACGCACGCAGGCGCACGCGGTATTTTAATGAATGTTTCATGTTTTTATACTCCTTGTCTGTTTCGCGAATCCTTCAGCCGATTTTCACCTGTCCTTAAACACCGCCTTATACCCAAGACCGCGGACTGTCACGATTTCAAAATCGGCAGTCCCGTCAAATTTTCTGCGCAGCTTTTTAATGTGGGCGTCTACATTTCTCTCGTCTGTATCGGACTCCATGCCCCATATCTCGTCAAGCAGCTCCAGCCTTGTAAATATCTTATTGGGATTGTTCAGCAGCTTGAACAGCAGATAAAACTCCTTTGGCGGCATGTTATGCACTGTTCCGTTCACCGTAACAGTAAGCCCCGCATAATCCAGCTCCGTAGCGCCAATCGTGATATGTTTCTGATTTTCAAGCTGCGCGCGCCTCAGCAGGGCTTTTATGCGCAGAACCATCTCTTTCAGGTTGACTGGCTTTATCATATAATCATCAGCTCCCGCAATAAAGCCTTTCTCCATATCCTCTAACTGGTCTTTTGCGGTAATCATCAGAATCGGAAGGTAATATCTGCTGCCACGCAGAAGCTTTGTGATTTCATAGCCGTCAATCTTAGGCATCATAACGTCGCTGACGACAAGGTCTATGTGCTCCCTGTCCATAACCGCAAGCGCCTCCTCGCCGTCAAATGCCGAAACCGTCCTAAACTGCTCCTTTGCAAGCTTTGCGCAAATCATTTTATTGAGCGAAGCATCGTCCTCGGCGACTAAAATTGTAAACATAAGCTTTTCACACTCCTGTTATTTTGGGATTGTTGATGACTTGTCTATATTAAATTAACATAAAAATGTGACTTTAATGTGACTTTTTGCTTAAAAGAAAAATTATGTGATATAATGTTTTGTCTGTCAGCCGAATTTACCTATGCCGAAATATAAAGCAACTGGTTAGCCGTCTATTTTTGAGCAATATTAAATGCATATATTAAACAGTATCGCATACTTGAAAAGCATTGTTTTATAGAATATAGTAAATATATAAATACTGAAAGCGGCTTCTTTTACGCCTATTTAATCCTAAACCACTTTTAATCGGTGTAAAAAAACAAAAAAGCTTATACTAACCAAAAACGCGAACTAAAAAATATTAAATTTCACGCCTGACATATGATATATTTGGAGAGTTAAATATGGATATCAGAGTATTACAGTATTTTCTTGCAGTGGCAAGGGAGGAAAGCATTACAAAAGCAGCGCAATCCCTGCATATGACACAGCCCCCGCTGTCAAGACAGCTAAAGGATTTGGAAGATGAAGTCGGAAAGCAGCTTCTCATCAGGGGCAGCAAAAAAGTCACCCTGACGGAAGACGGCATACTTCTTAGAAAAAGAGCGGAAGAAATTGTGGCTTTGGTGCAAAAGACAAAGTCGGAGCTGGCGCTTTCTGATGAAAATATTAGTGGCGACATTTACATAGGAAGCGGGGAAACAGATGCCATATCCACGATTGCTGAGGCTGCAAAAGATTTGCAGAATGACTTTCCGCTTATCCGCTATCACATTTACAGCGGTGATGCGCAGCGCATACTGGAGCGGCTGGATAAGGGATTAATTGATTTCGGGCTTCTCGTAGAGCCTTTTGATACCGCAAAATATGACTATATCCGTCTCCCTGTGAAAGACACATGGGGAGTGCTTATGCCCGCGGATTCCCCTCTCGCCTGTAAGGAAAGCGTCTGCGCGGAAGACTTGTGGGACAAGCCTTTGCTAATATCACACCAGACATCGCACAGCGAAGAAATGGTTGCATGGATGCGCAGGGATTTTTCAGAATTGAACATCGCCGTATATTATGACCTGCTTTATAATGCCTCAAAATTTGTGAAGGCAGGATTTGGATACGCCATAGCCCTTGACAAACTTATTAATACAGACAATGACAGCTGTCTTTGCTTTAGACCGCTTTTTCCCGCTTTGGGCGCAGGACTATGCATAGCCTGGAAACGATATCAGGTGTTTTCCAGAGCCGCAGAAAAATTTTTAAAGCAAATTCAAATCAAATTCAGCATTAAAGAAAATATTTAACGCAAAAAATATTTTTGTCTTTCAAATTTTAACTACATTTTATTTTCAGCACTTATAATCTATGCAGATGACAAAAATATATAATGTCTGCACATAAAAGAATGTTGAAGGAGGTACTAAGATATGCGCATACTTCTTGCCGAAGACGAGCGCTCGCTCTCGCGTGTATTAGTCACTATATTCCAGAAAAATAATTATTCCGTCGATGCCGTGTATGACGGCGAAGAGGCGCTAAGCTACCTGCAGTCAGGAAACTATGACGCGGCGGTGCTTGACATTATGATGCCAAAGGTTGACGGGATAACCGTCTTAAAAAAGACACGCCTGTCAGGAAACCAAATCCCGATTTTGATGCTCACGGCAAAGGGCGAGGTTGACGACAAGGTTTTAGGGCTTGACAGCGGCGCCAATGATTATCTGCCCAAACCCTTTGATACAAAAGAGCTGCTCGCGCGGCTGCGCGCCATCACGCGAAGCCATATATCCGCGGACACAAAGCTGCGCATGGGAAATATTTCGCTTGACCGCTCGACCTTTGAGCTTTCCTCGCCCACAGGGAGCTTTCAGCTTGCCAACAAGGAATTTCAGATGATGGAATTTCTCATGTCAAATCCACACAGCATCATTTCCTCTGAGCATTTTATGGAAAAAATATGGGGCTTGGACTCGGAAGCGGAAATCAATGTCGTATGGGTGTATATCTCATACCTGCGCAAAAAGCTTGCGGCGCTAAACGCGGACATTTGCATAAAGGCGTCACGTAATGCGGGCTACTCTTTAGAACAAAACATTAAGAAAGTCTAAGGCGATAAAAGACATCGCCTAAGACTTTCTAAATGTTTAGAAAAACGCAAGGGCGGCGTTTTTCACTGTGCTTCTCACGACATTTATGTAAAAGTCTATGGCGATAAAAGACATCGCCTAAGACTTTCTAAATGTTTAGAAAAACGCAAGGGCGGCGTTTTTCACCGTGCTTCTCACAACGTTTATGGTAAAACTCTATTCGATAACGTAGAGTTTGGGGGAAATATACAAAATAAGCGACGATTTGCGGAGCACCAAGTCGCGTTTTTGTATATTTCACCCAAATTCGGACGGCTTAGAACACCTTTATTAACCTTGATGATACTATACCTACGCCAAAAGCCAAATTCAAACGGCATAGAACACCCTTATTAACCATTCAACAATTTTAATATCCTATATAATACAAAAAGATGGAGGACTCTATGATAAAAAAACTACGAATTAAATTTACAGCACTTGCCTTAACTGCCCTTTTTGTTTTGCTGGCTGTTATTGTCGTCGGAATGAATCTTCTTAATTATAAGTCTGTCGTTGACGAGGCTGACGCGACACTTTCTCTGATGTCACGTAATAAGGGCATATTCCCAAACCTTGAAAAAGGCAGACCTAATACCCTCCCGCCCGATATGTCGCCAGAAATCCCTTTTGAAAGCAGATTTTTTTCCGTATTTGTAAATGAAACAGGCGAAATTGTCCATACAGACACCAGACATATATTCACCGTAGACGATTCCACAGCGACACAATACGCAGAAGAAGTCCTTGAAAAAAACGCCACATATGGCTTTACCCAAAATTTCCGCTATATCCGCACCTCCGAAACAAACGGCACGCGCATCACCTTTCTTGACTGCGGCCGCAAGCTCGATTTGTGCCGCGACTTTGCGCTGTCCAGCATTGCCATATCACTTCTGGGGTACGCCCTAATCGCCATAGCAGTCTGCTTCTTTGTCGGCAAATTTATCCAGCCGATAGCAGAAAGCTATGAAAAACAGAAACGTTTCATCACCGACGCAGGACATGAAATCAAAACCCCGCTCACAATCATCAGCGCCAATGCCGATGTCCTGAAAATGGATATAGGCGACAACGAATGTCTGGATGATATACAGCAGCAGACCAAAAGACTGACAAGCCTTACAAATGAGCTCGTGTATCTTGCGCGCATGGAGGAAACAAAAAATCCCATGCAGATGATAGAGTTCCCCGTTTCCGACATCATACAAGATACCGCAACACCATTCCAAACGCTCGCACAGACGCAGGGCAAAGAGCTATCATGCCAAGTGCAGCCCATGCTATCCATGTGCGGAAACGATAAAGCGATTTCCCAGCTCGTGTCCCTGCTTTTGGACAATGCGCTCAAATACTCCCCGAAGGGCAGCCGTATCATATTGAATTTTAAAAAACAAGGCAAAAAGCTCGTGCTGACCGTAAGCAACACCTCTGTCACGGAGCTTTCCAATGAAAATCTGCGCCATGTTTTTGACCGTTTTTACAGGACAGATGCCTCACGCAATTCCGAAACAGGCGGACACGGCATCGGTTTATCCATAGCGCAGGCAATAGTGTCCGCGCACAAGGGCAAAATCAGCGCCGCCGTTTCCGATGAGGACACCTTCCTCATCACTGCGTCTTTCCCCGCGCAGACCACATAAATCACACGCAAACAGCCTCAATACCAGTCATGCTTCTCGCCCCTGTCCAGCGCATTGATGCGGTTCATCTCGTCATCAGTCAGTTCAAAGTCAAATATGTCAAGGTTTTCGCGGATGTGGTCGGAATTGCCTGAGCCTGGGATTACGACTACGCCCTTCTGCAGATTCCACCGCAGAATCACCTGCGCCGATGTCACTCCATGCGTATTTGCGATATCTGATATTGTCAAATCGCCAAGCAATTCCGCCGTATGCCCCCTGCCGCCAAACGGATACCAGCCCTGCACGACAATTCCAAGTCCCTGAATATACGGAATCACATCATTTTCCTGATAGTACGGATGTATCTCATTCTGCACAAGCGAAGGCTTTATTGTGACCTGCGGCAGAAATTCCTCAAGCTCCTCCACGTACCAGTTAGACAGTCCGATAGAGCGGATTTTCCCCTCCGCCACTGCCTGCTCCATAGCCTTATATGCTTTCACGTCATTTTCACCTGGGTGGTGAAGCAGCATCATGTCTGCTTGTGTCAAGTAAGGAATAAAAAAAATTTCATTTTTTAGCGAGCCACAGGCAAACTTGCCTATGGCTCATA
>CANQHZ010000089.1 GCA_947623805.1 uncultured Lachnospiraceae bacterium
GTGTCAGCCTGTATTCCCTCAATCTGCGGTAAAATGTTGATTCACTCATACCACATTGTTCTAAAGCTTTTTCAAATGTGAGCCGTTTTTGTTCCCAATCCTGCACAATTCTTCCAAAATCCGCTGGTATTTCTCTTTCCGGTCTGCCGAAGCGTACACCCTTTGCCTTTGCAGCTGCAATCCCCTCAGCCTGGCGCTTTTTTATATTTTCACGTTCATTCTGCGCCACAAATGACAGGATTTGAAGCACCAAATCGGCAATGAAAGTTCCCATTAAGTTTTTGTCTTGACGAGTATCCAATAGCGGCATATCAATCACCGCAATGTCAATCCCTTTTTCTTTCGTAAGGATTCGCCATTGATTTTGAATTTCCACATAATTTCTTCCCAAGCGATCAATACTTAAAACATACAGTAAATCACCCACTTTTAGTTTTTTCACCAGCTTTCTATATTGCGGACGTTCAAAATCCTTGCCAGACTGTTTATCCATATAAATATTTTTTTCTGGAATGTCCTTTTCGTGAAGAGCAACAAGCTGCCGATCTTCATTCTGCTCCTTAGTGCTTACCCGAATATAACCATAAACTGCGATATTAACAACCTCCTATCTCACACCCAACCATAACAAAATCATGGCGCATCACAAGCTTTTCCACAATTCTCATTATGGTTTCAATCTCACAAACAATGTAAAATTTAATCATATTTTTGATACTCATAAATACCTCTCTGTATACTATTCATCTAATAAATAACCTTTTTCCAAAATTATTATTCCATAAATAATCTTCTTCACTGTTGTCCTAAAAATACAAGCTTCCAGACAAAGTATAATCTAATTTGAAAATTTTGATGAATTTTGTATATTCTTCGGCATTCCCTATTATTGTATCTTTAAAGACACCTTACATTTTATTTTTAACCCCCTCCCCTTTTTGATTTTTGACAAATAAAAAGACATCTGCATATTTTCTGCAGATGCCTCATAGCCCATATTTTGCACAGATGATGTATCCCAAAGGGTATTATACATAATTAACTAATCACTTCCAGAATATACCATAAAGAAATTGCTAAATCAATTATAAATTTATACCGCCATAGATTCAACTTTGAACAACCATAGATGCAACCGTTACTATTTGTGCCACAAATTTCTCTATCTGCGTTGAAAAACATAGGCAGACGAGCAAAATAAAAAATGTATCAGAATTTAATAAAATAAAAGAACATACAGCATTACGCCATATGTCCCATTTGTGTATCTCATCCAATATTATTGATTTTTGAACGACTATACAGTATCCTTATTTCTTCTTTTTCCCTCCCGTTTTTTCAGATGCCTTTTTAGGTTTTTCATCGGATTTCCCATTATCCTTCTTTGTATTAGGCTTTACTGGCAGCATTACAGCCAAATCCTTTTCATCATCCGACACATACAGCATCATTATTTCTCTGTTCTTGACAGCGCGCATCATAATCTTTTCGCTGCTGAAAATGTCAAATACGTTCTTGTTTATCCAGCAGAAATCCAGCCCCGTTTCAACAAGGCTCGGGTTGCATATCATCACTTTCATGTCTTCCTCAGCCATTTTGTACATCCAGCTCTCGCGCTTGGCAGATGACGGACTTGAAGCCTTCATAATTATGACCTCGTTGTCCTTATTTCTAATTTTATTTGTTTATTTTATTTCTATTTCTTCTATTATTATATGTATCAATTACGGTACATATTTAGAATTTACTGTTGTAAGTAAGAGAGTGCTTCTTCCTCTGAGAGATTGTAATCCTCCATCAAAGTCATCTTAATGTCTAAGTCACTTGTATTAAAACGCCGTAAACTCTTTACTGCTACCCTAATAGCACGTTCTGTTGTTTCTCTGCGTTCCTGCAATCGTATTTCTTCAATCTCCGGTTTCATTATCTCCATTAATGCCTGACACATATCCTCATCTCCCATCTTTAATTCTTCCACCACATTCTTGTTTGCCAATGCACTCACTTCAAATATAGCATCTATCAGTTCTCTTTCGTTCTTGTTCCTTACATTCCTCGAATATTTAATTGCTCTTGCCATTTCCTGCTTTGTCACCTTATCCGACAGCAGGTTAAACCACTCGTGGTTTGCGTGGATAAGCTCTTTCCCTACAATTATCTGCATCGGAAACTTTAACTCACTTTCTATATAATATATCCCTTTATACGGATTTGATACTATATAGTTGTTTTCATCAAAATACTTAAATAATCCAATAGGCTTTGATTCGCGTATCAGCGTGACCGACACTTCATCAA
Organism: uncultured Lachnospiraceae bacterium; assembly: GCA_947623805.1. Taxonomy (GTDB): domain Bacteria; phylum Bacillota; class Clostridia; order Lachnospirales; family Lachnospiraceae; genus COE1. The sequence continues at coordinate 2,299 of CANQHZ010000089.1, forward strand.
ACTTTATTGCATTAATACTTTCACCATATGCCTTATATAAATGAGCGTATCCCTGCACCTTTGCTATATCATCTATGGACAGCGAATCTCTCGCTGATTTGTATTCAATTATGTTGTACTTCCTAAAGAATTTTCCTATCTCATTCTTTATGACTATATCCTTTTTCTTTTTTATTACTAAACAATCTATAATTAAAGGCTTTCTATTAAGGTTATGTTCCCTTTCAAATTCCAAATCGTCCTTATTCTCTAAAAGTTCCATTTCAAGGGCTGCCGCAAATGCTGGATGCCATTGTATCTTCTGTCTGGTTTCTGCCATTTTGTTCTCCCTGTAGTACGCTGTTTATCTGTAGTTTTATTATAACGCTGCAATGGTAATATGTAAAGAAATACATTTTTTATAATGCATATTTGCCATTCCGTAATCCCTTGATTTTTCCCGATTTTACGTATATAATTTTTTTAAGGGCGTTTTGCCCATATGATATACAATCAACAAAATACATAAAAAATGAGGGAAAAGCTATGAAATGTATTCAAAACGATTTTCAGGATTTAAAACCGCGGTACGCTATCGAAGAACTATGCGACATAAACACTGCCTTATTTATAGATATCGAGACCACAGGACTTTACGCGAAAAGCTCTAATCTGTATATGATTGGCTGCGCTTATTATGAGGCTGAAAGCTGGCACTCCATACAGTGGCTTGCGGTCAATTATGATGATGAGGAAAACGTTCTAAGGGCGTTTGTTGAGTTTGCCGCCAATTATCGCTGCTTTATACATTTCAACGGCAACCGTTTCGACATTCCTTACCTTGCAAGCAAGCTTGAACAGTACGAAATTCCTTTTGACTTCAATGACTTTGAGGGCATCGATATTTACAAACGCATCGCACCGTACAAGTCATTTTTAAAGCTGCCCGACTGCAAGCAAAAGACAATCGAAAGCTTTATAGGCATCGACCGCGAAGATACCTACAACGGCGGCGAGCTTATTGACGTATATCACGACTATGTGCTTACGCATGACGCCGAAAAAGAGCATTTACTCCTGCTCCACAATGAGGAAGATTTGCGTGGCATGTTTGACATTGTGGCAGTGCTTTCCGTGTCCGACCTGTTTCACAAACCTGTAAAAGTCACAAAAGTCCAGGCAAACCACTACAAGGACGCAAATCAAAATCCCAAGTCGGAAATAATCATGAAACTAAAGCTGCCCTCCGCACTCCCTGTAGAAATATCTTACAGTGCAAACGACTGTTATTTTAAGGGTAACGGCACAGAGGGAAATCTTAGGGTCCCTGTCTATGATGAAGAAATGAAGTATTTTTATTCTAATTACAAGGACTACTATTATCTTCCCAAAGAGGACATTGCTTTACATAAATCCGTAGCATCATTTGTTGACAAAGAATACCGCGAGCCCGCAAAGGCACGGACCTGCTACACCCGAAAAGAATCCTCCTATCTGCCGCAATGGGACTTCCTGTTTACCCCGTTTTTCAAACGCGGCTATGACGACAAGGAAATATTCTTTGAGCTTACCGATGAATTTAAGACGCAGCGCGAATCTTTCAACAAATATGCCGGCCATATACTCGACATGATGCTCTGAAATGCATACCATATCACCAAAAACGGCATACCAAGCAAAACACTTGGTATGCCGTTTCTCTTATTTGCACTTGACATAAAAGAAAGAATTTTTCCTCTCATAGTTAATTTCTTTATAATTCATAATCTGCTCCGTACTACCGATGAACAAAATGCCCTCCGGCTTTAACGACGCATTAAACTTGCGAAATACTTCGTCCTTTGCCTCCTCCGTAAAGTATATAAGCACATTCCTGCACACAATCAAATCGCACTTGTCAGGGTATGTATCTTTCAAAAGATTGTGCTGCTTAAACTGCACTCTCGCCTTAATCTCATTTGAAATCTGGTAAGACGGGCCGACCTTTGTAAAGTATTTCTTCTTAAATTCATCAGGAACAGCCGCAATGCTCTTTTCATTGTAAAGTCCAAGCTTTGCTTTCTCGATAACCTGTTTGTCAATATCCGTAGCGATAATATTTATCTGATTTAGCGGTATAAACTTGGAGAACGCCATAACAAGTGAATACGGCTCGTCGCCTGTAGAGCACGCCGCACTCCATATTTTGAGGTTTTTGCCGAATTTGCTGATAAGCTCGGGAATAATCTCCTTGTCCATCAGACGCCACTGCTCGGGGTTTCTGTAAAATTCAGATACGTTGATAGTAAGATAATTTACAAAGTCGTCAAATACCGTCTTGTCGTCACGCAGCTTTGCTACAAACTTGTCGTAGCCTACTACCTTATGCTTTGCTATAAGCGTGTCGATGCGGCGTTTCATCTGCTTTTCCTTGTATGCGTTCAGGTCAATCTTTGTTAGTGCAAAAACTTCTTTTTTGAAATATTCATAATCATATGCCATATGAAAGTATTCCCCTTTCGCTTTATTATCATATTAGGCGTATACAAAACTCCCTATCGCAGCTTTTGCTATCACGCTCTTGCGTATGTCATATATAAATATACACAAATTGCACTAGAAACTTTTTGTTTCTAGTGCATTGTATTTCAAGTAATTTTAATTATTCGTTGTTTTCTTCCGCTTCCTGCTTTGCGATGACTGCGTCGATATCTACGGATACAGCCTCGGCGTCATCTTCCTTTTCATTCTTAGGAGCTTCTTTGGGCTCGGGTGCAAGCAATGCCTTAATGCTGAGGCTTATCTTCTTGCTATCCTCATTAAAGTCAACAACCTTCGCCGTAACTTCCTGCCCTACCGTCAATACATCCGAGGGTTTCTCGATATGCTCCTTGGCAATCTGCGATACGTGAAGCAGCGCGTCAATGCCGGGCTCAAGCTCGATAAACGCTCCAAAGTCTGTCATCCTGGCAACCTTTCCTGTCACCACATTGCCTGACGCATACTTAGTCGCCGCGTTCTTCCAAGGATTTGAGTCGTCAAATTTAAGTGAAAGCGCAACCTTAGTGCCGTCGATATCTTTAATCAATACCTTTAAATTATCGCCAACCTTGAATACTTTCTTGGGATTTTCAACACGCCCCCAAGACATCTCCGAAATATGGAGCAATCCGTCTACGCCGCCAAGGTCGATAAACGCGCCGAAATCCGTCACATTCTTTACAGTACCCTCAACAACATCGCCTACACTTATTCTCTCAAACAGCTCTTTCTGAAGCTCCGCTTTCTTAGCAACGATAAGCTGCTTGCGGTCGCCGATATATCTTCTCCTCTTGGGATTATACTCGCTGATTACAAACTCAATCTCCTGTCCCGCATATTTATTCAAATCTTTCTCGTACACATCTGAAACGAGGCTCGCGGGAATGAAAATCCTGACCTCGTCAACTACTACGCCCAAACCGCCGTCAAGCACCTGAGATACCTTCGCCTTGAGTACCTCTTTATTGTTGTACGCTTCCTCAATTCTCTTGTTGCCCCTGTCAGCCGCAAGACGCTTGTATGTGAGAAGTACCTGCCCCTCACCGTCGTTTACTTTAAGAACCTTAACCTCCATCTTGTCATCAGGCTTCACGATAGTTGTAAGGTCTACATTCGGCTCATTGGTGTATTCGCTGCGTGTAAGGATACCGTCTGACTTGTAACCGATATTAAGTACGATTTCTTCGGGCTTAACATCGATGACTGTACCTTCAATTACCTCTCCTGTATGAATAGTTTTTAATGATTCTTCTAACATTTGTTCAAAAGTTAACTCTGACATAATTTTGAACCTCCTCAATTATTTTGTTTGGGGTAGAAGCCCCCGCTGTGATGCCTACCATTTTTACAGAATTAGGTAATTCTATTGTTTGCAGGTCCTCCAGTGTTTGTATATAGTAGGTATGCTCACACCCATTTTTGCAAAGCTCGTACAGCTTGCGAGTATTGGAGCTGTGAGCGCCGCCTATAACAATCATAACATCAGCCTTGGCTGCAAGCCTGCTCGCCTCCGTCTGACGTTCTTGCGTTGCGTTGCATATAGTATTCGCAACAATTATATCATAACCTTTTTTTTGAAAAATTTCAACTAATTCTTGAAATTTCTTGTAGTTAAATGTCGTTTGGGACACAATGCACATCTTTTCGCCGTCTTTCGCCTCGAAATTTTGTGCCTGTTCGTGTGATTCAACCACATAAGCAACTGTTTGTGTCCAGCCTTTTATTCCCTCTACTTCCGGATGCTTATCGTTTCCGATAATTATTATGCTGCGCCCATTAGACGACTCCTTTTCGACTATATTGTGTATGCGTTTTACAAACGGACATGTCGCATCTATGCATTCAAGTCCTTTTTCCTCTATTAAACTGCAGATTTCCCTTGATACTCCGTGCGCGCGTATTATCACTTTTCCGCTGTTAAGCTTTTCAAGTTCTTCTCTGCTCCCCAGGACTTTTACGCCCTTTTTGCACAAGTCCTTTACTACTTCCTCATTATGCACGATATCGCCATATGTATATATTTCACCGCCTGTTTCCGCCTGCTCATAGACCGTGTCTACAGCCCTCTTTACGCCGAAACAAAATCCCGACGCCTTAGCTAAAACTACTTCCAAATATTATGACCTCCTATTTGCACATACCGATGATGGCGTCGGCGACCTCATCTATCGTCATATCCGACGAATCGAGCAGTACGGCATCCTTGGCCTGACGAAGCGGTGAAATGTCCCTGTGCATATCTCGGTAGTCTCTGTCTACAATATCCTTTTCAATAACCTCGAGCTCACACGGTTCGCCTTTTGCTTTCAGCTCCTCGCTGCGGCGTATTGCCCGCACATGGCTGCTCGCGGTCAGATATACCTTTACATCGGCATTTGGCAATACACATGTGCCGATATCCCTGCCGTCCATCACTACATTTTCTTTTTTTGCAAGCTCGCGCTGCAGCTCGACAAGTTTCTCTCGCACGTCCTTATTTACGCTGCTCTGCGAAGTCATCTTGCTTACTTCTTCAGTCCGTATCAGACCGTTTACATTACGCCCGTTGAGCCATACTATCTGTTCGCCGTTTTCGTAGCTGATAGTCACATCTGCCTCTCCTACAGCGCTGCTGATTTTGTCCTGTTCGTCCGCACTTATGCCCTTTTCAATCAAAAATAGCGCAATCGCCCTATACATCGCTCCCGTGTCAACATATATAAAGCCTTTCTTTTTTGCGATAAGCTTCGCTATTGTACTTTTTCCCGCTCCGGCAGGACCATCAATCGCTATACTGTAACTCATTTCTCAGTGTTCCTTTCTTTTTACATTATAAATTATCCGGCAACTTTCGCCGCCGCTTCGCCCGCAAGGCGGCCTGTCGACCACGCAATCTGCAGGTTAAATCCTCCTGTCAATGCATCTAGGTCAAGCACCTCACCTGCAAAATAAAGCCCCTTTACAAGTTTCGATTCCATAGTTGACGGATTTACATCTTTGACATCAACGCCGCCTTTTGTAATGATAGCCTCGTCATAGTCCCTCACGCCTGTTATGGTAAGCTCCATATGCTTTATGGCCCTCACGAAACGCTCCCGCTCCTCCTTGGTAATCTCATTCACCTTTTTGTCGGAATCGATATCGGCCAGTTTCGGCATAATCGGTATAAGCTTAGAGGGGAAAAGGCTCGCAATCGCATTTTTGAACTGTTTGTTTTTATTCTCATCAAACTCCCTCAATATGCGCCTGTCAAGCTGCTCGTCCGTAAGCGCGGGCTTTAAATCAATATAAAGTTTTGCCCTTTTACAGCCTTTATGCACAAAATAGCTGCTCGCGCTCAGTATCAGCGGTCCGCTCACGCCATAATGCGTAAAAAGCATCTCGCCAAAGTCCGAAAATATCTCTTTTCCGTCGGCTTCCACAACTGCCTGTACATTTTTCAGCGAAAGTCCCTGCAGCTTAGAGCACCATTCCTCGCTTATCGAAAATGGCACAAGCGCCGGTGAAAGCGCCGTTATTTTATGTCCGCACACCTCTGCAAAGCGATAACCGTCGCCTGTAGAGCCTGTGGACGCATATGATATACCGCCTGTCGCCACGATAACGCTGTCCGCATTTATTGTCTGTTTACTTTTAGCTGTCTTATCAAAGTATTCAACGCAGGCAACCTTTCTATTCTGTTTCGATTTGGATTTTTCACTTTCTTTTGATGTGTCTGAATACTCCGCGAACTGTATGCGCCTGACCTCGCAGCATAGCAGAATTTTCACTCCCTGTTTTTCCAGCTCTCGCTCCAATGCCTTTATGATATCCGAACTATGGTCCGATACTGGAAAAACACGCTGTCCGCGCTCGACTTTGAGCTTACAGCCCGCCTCCTCAAAAAAGCGCATGACCGCACTGTTATCAAAGCCGTAAATCGCACTGTACAGAAATTTTGAATGCTCTGTTATATTTTCAAAAAGCTCACTGACATCACAAGCATTTGTCACATTGCATCTTCCCTTGCCTGTGATAAAAAGTTTCTTGCCAAGCTTTTCGTTTTTCTCCATCAGTATAACTCTGCCGCCTTTACCGACATTTTTTGCCGCTGCTATGGCAGACATCATTCCCGCCGCACCGCCGCCTATCACTATGATATTTTTATCGTTCAATTCTTCTTCCTTCTTTTTTGCTCTGACTGCTCTTTAAGCGGCGTCTGCAGCATTTCATCATCAATAAAATTAATTTCGTCCTTTAGATATACCTGATAATTATCCCATGCGTATTCCAGCGACTCGAGGTTTTTTTTCACATCATCGGGACGTTTGAGGCAAAGCGCAACGACAAGCGCATTGATGAGACTCAAGGGCGCGACAAGCGAATCCACTATCGAAACCATGTCGCTCCTCGCCGTAAGGTTGCACGAAGAATACATACACATGGGCGAATGTATTGTATCCGTAATGGTTATCACCTTGGCGCACCTGTCATTTGCAAGCTCCATCGCCTTTAATGTCCTCATGGAGTAGCGAGGAAAACTTATCCCTATGATAGCATCTTTTGAATCAATCCTTAACATCTGCTCAAAAATTTCCGATGTGCTTGTCGATGAAAGCAGATACACATCTCCACGTATTATATTGAGGTAAAAGTGCATAAACTCCGCAAGCGGCTTGCAGCTCCTGATGCCTATAATGTATACTCTCCTCGCATTCAGTATAATATCAACTGCCATTTCAAACGCCTGCGCGTCTACATGCTCGATTGTATCATCTATCTTTTCTATATCTGCGTTCAAAACCGACGTTAAAATCTCGGACTGCGTACTTCTGCCATATTTCTCACCGATTCTTTGGATTGAGTTGAGCTTATTCTTCACCCACTCCGCCAAATCCTCCTGAAATTCAGGATATCCCTCGTATCCCAAAGCATACGCAAAACGCACTACCGTTGATTCGCTTATGCCAACCGTTTTGCCAAGTTTTGCCGCCGTCATAAAAGCAGCCTGCTCATAATGGTCTATAATAAAGGTCGCAATTTTTTTGTGGCTCTTGCTCATCTTATTGTATTTTCCGTTTATCCGTGATATGATATCATATCTTTCTTCCATTTGCAGACCTCAATCTTTTACATTTGTTAAAAAGCCGTCAGCCTATGCGCAGCTTTTGTATATATCATTTAAAAATTCCTTGGTTTCTTCCTGTGTCAGGTCATAATCTCCCGTAAGCGCCATGCATGAACAGCCATAAATAAATATCCACATTTTCATAAACAGTCCGCTCGGATTTTTGCAGCCCCGTTCAGCGGCGCGATTTATCTCTTTCGTGACGGCCCCGTTCTTGCCGTTTAGCAGCTCATACAGACTTCTGTTGCCTCTCTTATCTGACTGAAAGAGCAGCCTGAAAAGCTCACTCTGCTCCTTTGCATAATTTATATAAGCAAGCCCAAGATGTACAAACGGTGTGTCTGTCTCGGACTTGAAGTTTTCATAATAATCATTAAATGTGTCTGTTGCCTTTTGGTATATATCTGCATAGAGTTCATTCATATTTGAATAAACCCTGAAAATCGGCTGCGTCGAACATCCTATACGTGTGGCAAGTTTCCTCGCTGTCACGTTGTCTATCCCTTCCTCCCTTGCCAATTCAAAAGCTGTTTCCAAAATCGTTTCCTTTGTTATCTGTTCTTTTCTTGCCATAGCAATCCTCCTGCCGCCCAAAGGCGGCTTAAACCTCCTCCACTAAAGACATTGTCTTTGTTTTGACAGGCTAAAAACAGTATCGGGTTAAAGAACTTAACCCGATACTGACTGACATTAACCCGTTTTATACGGGATAAGCTCCATTCTTTGTATCAGCCTGCGACATATCAACCTTTTCCTGCTGAGCCTGACGATACTTAAAGAATTCTGTAGCAACCTGCGGGAACAATGCATATGACAATACGTCCTCGTCCTGCTGTTTCCACTCCTTCATTTCTTCCTCAATCTTAGCTAACTCATTAGGAAGATTATCTGCGGGACGGCAGGTGATGATGTGTGCCTTCTCCTCATCGGAAAGCACCTTATCCTGCACCTCTTTGTTGAAGGGCTTGACAGTCTGGCCATACTCGCCGCGCAGAACCGCCTTCGTCTCCTTTGTAGCCATCTTGTAGCGTTCGCCCATAAGCACGTTAAATACCGCCTGCGTGCCAACAATCTGAGATGACGGCGTAACAAGAGGAGGCTCGCCAAGGTCTTTACGCACTCTGGGGATTTCTTCAAGCACTTCATAATATTTATCCTCGGCGTTCTGCTCTTTAAGCTGGCTGACCATATTTGAAAGCATGCCGCCAGGCACCTGATAGAGCAATGTCTTGATGTCAACGCCAAGCACCTTGGGATTAAGCAGACCGCTCTTTAAGCACTCCTCTCTGTAAGGACGGAAATGCTCCGCAATCTGAGCGAGAAGATTCTGGTCAAAGCCCGTGTCATACGGAGTGCCTTTGAAGGTCTCCACCATAACCTCTGTAGCAGGCTGAGACGTGCCGAGCGCAAACGGAGAAATCGCGCAGTCGATGACATCTACGCCAGCCTCTACCGCTTTCAGGTAAGTCATTGAAGCCACGCCTGACGTATAGTGCGTGTGGAGCTGGATAGGAAGCTTGGTCGAAGACTTCATAGCCTTGATAAGCTCCTCAGCCTTGTAAGGCACAAGCAAGCCTGCCATATCCTTGATACAGATAGAATCAGCGCCCATCTCCTCAATGTCATGAGCCATCTTCATCCAGTATTCAAGCGTATAGGCATCGCCCAGAGTATAGGAAAGCGCAACCTGCGCGTGTCCCCTGCCCTCTCTCTTTTTGATAGCGTTTGCGGCGTTTACCGCGCACTGTAAATTCCTCAAATCGTTAAAGCAGTCAAAAATACGGATTATATCTATGCCGTTTGCGATAGACTTTTCAACGAACTCTGTAACAACATCGTCCGCATAATGACGGTAGCCAAGGATATTCTGGCCTCTGAAAAGCATCTGGAGCTTTGTGTTTTTAACCTTATCCCTGATTTTCCTAAGTCTCTCCCATGGGTCTTCCTTCAAGAAACGAAGTGACGCATCAAATGTAGCGCCGCCCCAGCACTCCAGTGAGTGATAGCCGACCTTATCCATTGTTTCAAGAATGGGGAGCATAAGCTCCGTCGGCATTCTTGTCGCTATTAATGACTGATGGGAATCGCGGAGCACTGTCTCGGTAATCCCCACAGGTTTTTTAACTGTTTCTGACATTTTTATTCCTCCTTGTTTTTTTTAATACAAGCTCCTCTATCGAGCAGAGGAATTTTCCTCCTTATATTTTGAAGAAAAATGATTAATCAATAACACAATTTACTTTTTAGGTATGCTTAAAATACCCCAAAGATTGCCATAAACGTGCCCGCGGCTACCGCTGTGCCGATAACGCCCGCCACATTAGGTCCCATGGCATGCATGAGCAGGAAGTTTGTAGGATCCGCCTCCGCGCCGACTTTCTGTGAAACTCGCGCCGCCATAGGAACCGCCGAAACTCCAGCCGAACCAATCAAAGGATTTACCTTGCCCTTCGTGGCAATGCACATAAGCTTGCCAAACAGCACGCCCGCTGCCGTGCCAAACGCAAATGCCGCAAGTCCTAAAATAACTATCTTAATCGTATCCCAGTTCAAAAACGCTTCCGCGCTTGTCGTAGCGCCTACTGACGTGCCAAGCAGGATAACAACGATATACATAAGCGCGTTTGACGCCGTATCCGTGAGCTGCCTTACCACGCCTGACTCCCTAAAGAGATTGCCAAGCATAAGCATGCCTACAAGCGGAGCTGTAGTGGGAAGTATCAGGCACACGACTATCGTAACAACTATCGGGAATAAAATCTTTTCAAGCTTTGTTACAGGACGAAGCTGCGCCATCTTGATTTTTCTCTCTTTTTCAGTAGTGAGAGCTTTCATTATAGGCGGCTGGATAAGCGGTACAAGCGCCATATATGAGTATGCCGCCACTGCGATAGGTCCAAGCAGGCCTGTCTGTCCAAGCTTTCCTGCAAGGAAGATAGATGTAGGACCGTCTGCGCCGCCGATTATTGACACTGCCGCTGCCGCCTTGTCATTGAAGCCCATAGCGATAGCTCCAAAGTATGCGGCAAATATGCCAAACTGCGCCGCCGCGCCGAGCAGGAAGCTCTTTGGATTGGCAATCAAAGGACCGAAATCCGTCATAGCCCCGACGCCCATAAATATAAGCGAGGGAAGGATTGCCCACTCGTCAAGCAGATAGAAATAATACAGCAATCCGCCCGCTGTGCCGTCCTCGCCGATAGGCGCGATAATATCAGGATAAATATTGACAAGCAGCATACCGAAAGCTATCGGAGTTAAAAGCAGCGGCTCAAAGCCCTTTGCAATAGCAAGGTATAAAAATACGCAAGCAACGCCAATCATGATTACATTGCCAAAACTAATGTTGAAAAACGCCGTCTGGTGTATCAGATTGTTCAATGTTTCTGCTATATAAGACATTTTGTTGACCTCCTATAGTATTTAAAGGTTTTCTTTTAATTCAATGTCGCAAGTACAGCGCCAGCCTCTACAGCGTCGCCTACCGATACATTGACGCTCGCTACAGTACCGTCCTGCGGAGCTACTACAGGAATTTCCATCTTCATGGCTTCTACGATTACTACTGTGTCGCCCTTCTTGACAGCCTGACCTACATTAGCTTCAATCTTGAATACCTTGCCTGCCGCACCTGCTTCAATCTTAACGCTTCCCTGTGCGCCTGACGCCGCTGCCTTGGGAGCTGCAGGAGCCGCCTTCGGCGCTGCTTTAGGTACAGCCTTCGGCGCCGCCGCAGGAGCGCCCGTCCCCGCGCCCTCCTCTACTACTACATCATATACGTTTCCATTTACGGTAATTGTATAATTTTTCATTTTTTCTCTCCTTCTGCCGATTGTTGGCTATTATTTTTAATCAATTTTTAATCTAATCAGAAAAACGCCGTTCTTGCGTTTTTCCAAAAACATTTAGAAATTCTTCACGAAGCAGCCCCTGCTGCGAGTGATTAGAATTTCTTAATGTTTTTTCCACTCTCCATTACTTGCTCTCCTAATGCTTCTCACCTGGAAGCCTTCCGTGCTTGTACCCTCATACGCCGCAATTGCCGCAGCGATAACTGCTACAAGCTCCTCGTCATCAGAAAGCTCCCCCTCTGCCTGAGGCTGTTCGACTACAGGTGCCGGTGCCGATGCTGTTTCCTGTACCTGTGCCTGCTCCTTCTTCTTTTCGCGGTTTGTCACAAATTTGTTAATTCTTTCAAACTGCGCTATGATAATGCTTATCAAAATCAATACGACAAATACCGTGCCCATGCCAAGCAGAGTATTGAGCGCCGCGCCTTCCATAAGTGAGCCAAAGGTTTCGTCCACATTTAAAGTGCAGGACTCAATGATAAGAAAGACATCATTCGAAAAGATAAGCTCTACCTTACCATTTTTATTTGCGCCTGTGACATCTACCATAACCGTAATCGTGTCTTCATCAAATTCAGATGAAAAATCGCCCACTGCGGAAATGCCACCCATGTCCGCAATCCCTGATTTAAACGAAGTAATCGCAGACCTTACGGCTTTTCCTTCTATTCTGTAGTAGCCGCCGTTTTGCTCAAACAAAGCCGCAAGCTCAACATTGTCGTAATTGTTAAGTAATTCATCAGCCTGCCCTTCGTCCACTATCGACTTAAACATTGATATAATACTTCCTGCACGCTGCTCTGCCACTTCTACTTTTTGCTGCTGAATTTCCGAAACGGTTTCATCTGCGCCGCATGCCGTCAAGGCAAAAACACAGGTAAGCATTAATAATGCCTTTATGATTTTTTTCATAATTAACGTTCACCCTTTCCTAGACTGTGCCGTGTTTCTTAGAAGGGCGCTGCGCTCTCTTGGTGTAGAGCATCTCAAAAGCGCCTATCACATATTTTCTTGTATCGGCAGCCTCGATAATCTGGTCTACGTAGCCTCTCCTTGCCGCTCCTGCCGCGCTTGTCTGCAATGCAGCGTACTCCTTTGCCTTTTCATTGATAACATCAGCGCCTTG
>CANQHZ010000090.1 GCA_947623805.1 uncultured Lachnospiraceae bacterium
GTGGACGTTTCTTTTCATCCTTATTGTCAAATGCAGACTCTCCTTGTTTCAAGTCATGAATCCAACAACGCATTTCTGTAGGATAAGTTCTAAATGCATGATAAAAATCTGTGGAACAAATTTCCCCCCACTCAAGTTTAGGCATATTACCAATAACTTGTTTCAATGTCTTTTCATTCACGTATATAGGATATAATTCTATTGGCGAAATATATTCAGAAAGCTCTCTGCTTACACCAATAACAACAGTTCGTGTCCTTGATGAATTTGAACCATAATTTTTAAAATTAAGTATTCTACTTACAATGATATATTTTTCACTTAATTTCTCATAGATCACATTCCCTATAGCTTTCACACTTCCATCCAGTGATGTGCATCCCGTTTTCATAAATGCAGCTACATTTTCAAATATAAAAAATCTAGGATTAATTTTTTGAATTATATGTATAGATTCAACAACCAAACTATTTCTTACTATTTCATTTTCAGCTTTTTTATGATTCGCTACAGACATCCCTTGACAAGGTGGCGTCGCAATCAAGACATCAACCCTGTCATTTCCTAAACTTTCCCATCTTTTGATTTCAGTGTAAATCTTATTTTTAGTTTCTTCTATTGTTATATCATCGCATATATATCCCGTCTCGAATTTACATTTATTATTAAATTTCTGAACATTAAGTCGTCTTTCGATTAGCTCATTTGTTGCTATACATTCAAAGTGAGCTTTCTTAAATCCATAGCAGCCAACTCCTGCACAACTAAAAAGACTTATATATGTCAATGTTTTATCCTTTAACATTCTAGCACACCTCATTTACAATGATTGATTTTTCCAACATTCCAAGTTTTTGTAAATCACATAGAATAATTCATGCCTTTCATTCCTTTACAACACCTGTTCTTCTCAGTTCACATAAAACAGCAATTCACCTTGATGTTATTCTCCATTTTCCTGACATTTCAATGGTATTAAATACTCCATGTTACTCTTCCTCATATCTATTAATAATTATATTCACTTATCTAAATAATTGCAAGTAAAATATGTGGAACATTTGTTCTTCTTGCAATGACTACAAAGGAAAGGCAACTTACCACGTATATGGAAATGGTAGCTTTGACCATATCATACAAGTATTCCATTGTTACTTGTAAAACAACGCTACAGAAGCATTTTCCTACTTATACAAAATATCAACAGACAAGAGTGAAGCCATTAACACACAAAACAAGTGTAGCAACACATTTATATTTAAACAAAAAATTCTTCCAATATATGCCACCACATGTTATGATAGAAGAAGATTGTGGTGACTCATATGGCAAGACCCAAAGTGTATTCAATCAACTTAACCGATGACGAACGCTCCAAGCTTAACAAAATGATTAAAAATAAAACTACTTGTAAGACGGCTCTGAAACGTTGTCAGCTCCTGCCTGACCACTACATGCGGAATCTTGATGAAATGAAAGGCTGCGGATTGACACATGCCCAGATCGCACATACCTATGCGGTCTGTCCCGCGACTGTCTCAAACCTTATCAGGGACTATGATAATAAAGGAATTGACAGTATCATCCGTTATAATATCAGCCCAAACTCAGCAGCCTCCTTGCGCAAGGCAGATGGGCGTGCAGAGGCAAAGCTTATACAGATTGCCTGCGCCCCATTCCAGATGGACATTGAAGCTACTGGAAGAGAAATCCCAAGTGGAGCTGGAAACTCCCATAAGCAGGGAAACCATCCGCAGAGTGCTAAAAAAACGAACTCCAGCCTCACAGAAACGACTACTGGTGTATCCCGCCAAAGGAAAATGCCTAATTCGTAGCCTGCATGGAAGATGTCACGGACATCTATGAGTTACCATATGATCCTACTGTCCCAGTAGTGTGCATGGATGAAAAACCTTTCTAGTATAACCCTTTTCAATTAACTATACATTTACTATATTAGCGTTTGAACTTTGACATCTTCATTTGGATCAACATCCTGCAAGTTTCAACCCCTATGATATACGTGAAAGTCACGCCTTTATCAGTAGTCATACATTATGATTTGCAGAGCTTCCAGCCCGCAATCGACAAGCTGTACACAATACGCTGGACTGAGGAATGAGATTGATTTGAACGGTGTCGCGATGAAAAGCGGTGAAGTCATTGACCTGAATATCAGCCATATGGGCGAAACGCAGACTGACGGAGAAATAATTGATACCTTTAGGTTTAAGAATTTCCTCGACATTGACGAAGTCGCCTCGCTGCTGTTTGGCACTGGGCGCACCAAATTAGGGCTGCAATGACGGGATAAGAAAGCCCATTATAAAATTTTTCATAATAATATATGAGGTCTTCTATGATAAAATAAAATCATCGAAGGCCTTTTATTATGGAAACAACTATGAGAGCATATTTCTCTTTTTATCGTATTGTTATAACACTTTATTACATTGAAAGTTTTTTAAGGATATTATTTGATATGACGGCGCTGTTGTCGGGACAAAATATGAACAGGCAACGAATGAGATAACCGCTTGTTATCAGCGGAGAATGGGAAACTGCGTTTACTGTCTGATTTTGTCAGATGACTTTTTTAAGCTTTTCATAGCAGGAGATAACGGTCCTGCCGCAGATAAAGGGCAGGACCATCATCTTCAATTACCTTTTCAGCCGTTGTCACAGCTTAGCCGAATTAATTCTGATTTTTTCATTCAATCAACTCCATAATCTCATCCCTGCTCATATTCATAATGCCGCCCATCTCGCCACTCAATATCTCGTCGGCAAGATTTTTCTTCGTCTCCTGCATATGTAAAATCTTCTCCTCTATAGAGCCCTTTACAATCAGCCTGTACACTGACACTACCTTGGTTTGTCCAATCCTGTGGGCGCGGTCGGTCGCCTGATTCTGCACTGCAAGATTCCACCACGGATCATAGTGAATTACAATATCCGCTCCCGTCAGATTTAAACCCGTTCCGCCAGCCTTTAACGAAATAAGAAACAGCGGCGTATCGTCCTCATTGAAGCTCTTTACCATCTGCGTCCTTTTTTCCTTCGGCGTAGCTCCCGTAATCTTGTAATAAGCTATTTTATCCGCCTGTAAATCCTTCTCCAGCAGCTCAAGCATCGAGGTAAACTGTGAGAAAAGCAGAATCTTATGCTCGCCCTCTATCGCACTGTGTATCAGCTCAATACACGACTCGCGCTTTGCCGACTCGCCATTATAGTCCTCAAACAAAAGCGACGGATCGCAGCATATCTGGCGCAGCTTTGTAAGCTCTGCAAGCACCTGCAGTTTGTTTTTCTGGAAATTCTCCTCGTTCTGTTTGTCAAGCATCTCACGCATATACACAACCTGTCCGTCATACAGCCGCTGCTGCTCCTCAGACAGCTTTGCATAGCGCACTTCTTCCATTTTGTCGGGGAGATCCTTTAGCACGTCCGCTTTTATGCGTCTTAATATAAATGGCGAAACCATTCGCTTTAGCCGCTTTGTCGCGTCCGCATCCTTGTTTTTTACAATCGGCGTTTCCAGTTCCTTCTTAAATGCTTCATAACCATACAAAAAGCCTGGCATCAGATAGTCAAAAATACTCCAAAGCTCACTCAGGCGGTTTTCGATAGGCGTCCCAGTGAGTGCAAAGCGATGTCTGCTTTTGATAAGCTTTACCGCCTTTGCCGCTGCTGTCGTGTGATTCTTGATATACTGCGCCTCGTCAATAATCTGATACGAAAACTCCTTGTCCTCATATTCCGCAATATCACGCTTTAGCAAATCATATGACGTCACCAGCACATCATACTTTTGGTAATCGGCAAGCCTGTCCCTGCGCTCGGCACTGCTTCCTGCAATCGTGCATACCGAAAGCTGCGGCGCAAAGCGTCTGCACTCCTCATACCAGTTATAGACAAGCGACGCGGGCGCGACGACAAGCGAAGGCGCATTTTCTTTTTCATCCCCAAACTTTGCCGCAAGCAGCACAGAAATAACCTGCAGCGTCTTTCCAAGTCCCATATCGTCCGCCAAAATACCGCCAAAGCCATAATTCTCCAAGGTTTTCAGCCATTTGTAGCCATATACCTGATACCCGCGCATCGTGTCCGTCAATGCGTCGGGCAGTTCAAAATCGGAATCGCTTACCGTCTTAAAACTTTTCACGAGATTTTTAAAGGCGCTGTCACGCTTTGCGTATATTTCCTGGCTGTTTTCAAGCATCTTGTCAAGATACAGCGCGCGGTAGAGCGGCATCTGCATTTTTCCCTTGACAAATTCCTTGACGGGTATTCGCATTGTTTCCAACATCGCGTTCAGCTCACCAAGGCTCTCATCCTCAAGCGACAGGAAATCGCCGTTTCTCATACGGTAAAATTTTTTCTTTTTCCTGTAGCTGTTTAATATTTCAAGAAGCTCACCTGACGATAAATCCTCTGACGCAATCTGCAGATCAAGCATATCGCTTTTTATCGCCACGCCAACGGAAACTTTAAAGCGCCTGCGTATTTTCAGTCTGCGGAAGCTGTCCGTCCCACGTATTTCGCCAAACTGCATGAGCTTTGGAACAGCCTGCTCCAATATCCGATATACTGAATCAGCGTCATTACCGCTAAAGAATACGCCAGTTTTTGCATCCGGGTTATCAAAATATTCCTGAACGCATCCCAATGCTTCCTTTTCCCTGAGCTCATCGCGGAAGCCCTCCCTTCTGGCGCCTTCTTCAAGCCAGTCGGTAAGCATACAGCTTTTTTCGCCATACACGGCGCATGGACGACAGCTTATGCAGTTTTCCTCCGCGTCCATATAGAACAAAAAGGAAACTTCAGGCGGTATATACTTTTCAATCTCCTGTACGTCCTTCTCCTCTATTCGTGCGCACTCCTGCAAAACGGGAAGCACTCTGTAATAAAACTCAGCCAAATGGCGGCGCCCTACATGAAAAAGTATCAGCTTTCCATTGGCAAGCCCCAAAACAGGTTCAAGCTCCTTTAAGCTCTCTTTGTCAACCTTATTGAAATAATTTCCTTCAATATAATATCTGGCTTTTACGCCCTGAATCATCATCGGCACTTCACCAGACACAATAACACCATGGAAAACCTTCCTTTCATCCACGTCTTTTTTAATAACAAGTGAAAGATTCGGCTTGTTTTTGCGGAGCGTAATGTTCCGTTTTTCCGTATCCCTTCCGCTCTTATCAACACAATATACGCTGCTGCCCTCGGCAAGCTCAAAAAAGTCATCCAGCCTTCCGCCATATAAACTTATGCTGCCCTTGATTTCCTCAGAGGAATACATATAGCTTCGATACGAATATCTTATATTTTCCTTGCGCTGAAGCTCCTCCAGAACATTCCTGCGTATAAAGTCATAATATTTCCGCGAACTTTCCGTAAAGCTGCATACGCCAAAATCAACCTCCGCCTTTTTCCCCAATGCCAGCGTCTTTTTATTGTCAACAATGTCAACAAGCTCTGACAGATTTTTAACTACATACAGCTTATCAGTGCCAATCATAAAAGAAAGCCTAAGCGAATCCGAAAAATTTTCAACGCGCGGCTCCAATGTCACCGAACTCACCGCGCCAAGCTTTCCCGATGCCTCAAGAGCATTATTCGAGCGATATGTACGCATCAGTCTCAGCGCATTATAATCAGTGGAATCATATGTGTCATTTTCCAGCAGGTATTTATCAAGCAAAAGAAGAAACGCCGTCATATGCACACATGGCTTTGTTTCTTTCGTCCTTGTATATATACTGTTATAATTCATATAGCACCTTGGCACCTGACAATATGAACTTACGATATTTTCCCTGTCAAACGTAATTGAGATTATTCCCTGCGTCCTGCCCTGCTTATAGATACCACGTGCAAAGCATATAAGCTGCCCATTGCCAATCCCGTCACTATAGCCATAATCCACGCTGGTAATTTCCACTCCGCCGTCGTCCAGAATCTTCTTTGCTTCCTCATACAGATTTTCGCTGATTATCAGCTTGCTTGTTATTTGTTCCAAATCAAAATATCTGTATTCGTCTGCATCGTTTTTTCTTTTAAACGGATAGACTCTTTTTTCTGATTTTGGCGCTGATGCTTTCATTTTCGCTTCTATTTCATACAAAACCGCCGCCATGTGCTTGCATCTGTTGCCATCTACCGCATAAGGGCAATTACAGCGCATTTTAGGGCTGTCTGAATCTTTCAAATCTATAACTACCTTATAATTACTGCTGCCTTTGACCTTTGCGCTATATTGCGTTCCCGATACTGTAAGGTTTGTTACTTCGCCGTTTGCGTAATATCTTCTTCCTCTTTCACATATTGTTTTGCTGAACAGGTATCCCCATCTCATTTTTGTCCTCCATGTGCCATTCCTGATGTTTTATTTGCTATTCCAATATAGCATTTTTATCCGCATGTTACAATCACCTAATCATTTCCCACAATGGTTCTTTCTGCTCAATGCCAAATAGCAAAATTTTCCAAAGTGAATCCACCGCATAAGGCCCGTAGACTTGCATATATGAAATGTGCATCTGTACAGCCCCTTGAAACAATAAGTCATACTCTTCCCTGGAGATTTTTTCTTCGCCATAATACCCGCGCAGAAAGCTTTGCGCCAAATCAAATCGATAGTTCATTTCTTCCGTATCATGATTGAAATTGACAAACTGCATGATAAAAGGATAGCCAAGGTCCAAGTACCAGCTTCCAATGCCTGCATCATCCAAATCAACGAACGCAACCTCGCCATTATCCCTTAGAATAGTATTATGCGGGCCAATATCTGTGTGGACAAAACACTGGTCAAATGTTGCAAAATCAGGAAGCGCATCAAGAATAGCGTCAAATTCCTTTACGAAACTGTGATTCCTAAACCAATCGTAAAAACGGTCTTTACTCTGATTAAAAGGAGATTTCACATCATATCCCCGTAGATTGTGCAGTTTTCTTGCCGCCTTGCCAAGCCTGTACTCATCATCCGGATTTTCCTCCATTTTTCTTCCAGCAATAAATTCCATAAGGTAAAACCAATAACCTTGATTACAGATATAGTATTCTCCGTTTTTCGTCGGGTAAAGCTTGGGCGCCATGCCATTTTCATTTCCCAGAAACAGATGAGCACTGACATTACTTTTTATTGTAGATTCAGGCACTTTGCAAGGAATCCCCTTCAAAAGATAATCCTGTGAAGCTGTCTTAATCTTAAAAATCAATCTTTCAGATTCTTCATTAAACCGCTCACATATTTGCGGATTATCTAAATTCCAATAATTAAGAACTGTTTCTATCTGATTACTGTTTCTTACATCTGCGCGCATCATTTGATTTTGATATTCATCCCGCAGCCGCGAAAGATGATTTACGATATCAGGGTTCCATGGTATCATCTGCGGAAGCTTTTGACAGGGGAACTCATCGCATAAACCGCAAAATTGTGCGTGATGTTCCTTGCAACAGGCATAGACCCTGCATACTCCTGACTCTGCCCACTCCGGGACTTTTCCTTCTGCTTCTATACAGCCCGGACATATTCCATTTTCTTTTTTAGCACATCCAATACAGCACTCGCCGCATGCTGTTATCGCAGCATAATCTATCATAAAATTTTCACTCCTCGTAAGCAGTTGTCTCCTGCGGATATACCTTATTTCTTATAGCAGGCACTTGGGCGGTATAATCCGCATTCGTATAAAGCATGTAAAGCAGATGTCCATAACAATATCCTCAAGCATCGACACCCACCGTTTTGCTTTTATCCGGCTTCCATGGCGGCGGGCATAATAAAGTCGTTCTGCCGATGTCGGGAAGCACATCATAAATAGAACAGCCTATTTTCGCTTCAAAATATTCTTTGTTTTTAAAAGTAGTGTCCCAGCCTTGTATGTATGTTTCCATAATTCCATATCTGCGAGTCACATCCACAAAACGTTTTTCCAAAATCACAAATCCGTAATCCGTTGCCAACGCATCGCATATCTGAATTAATTTATCGTAATCATCCGCCTGACAATTAAGTATGTAAGCTTTTATTTCCTTTTCTTCCTCTGTTGTCGGCTCATAGTTAAATTCTTCTTTCATAAGGGGGTAGGAATGTGTCATGCATATTCTTGCGACTTCATCCCAGCCTTTTTCCATCGCGTATTTGTATCCCTCGTATACGTGCTTGGGGATATTGACAATTCCTGCTCTGCGCCCGATGTCATGAAGTATTCCGACAATGTATGCCTTTTCCTCATCCATCCCCGACACCTTCCGCGCAATATTCCTTGCCGCAATTCCCACATTTACAGAATGTGCCGTCCATGGTCCGGGATTTAACTGTCCCGCGATTTCCAGTTCTTTTTTTGCCTCTTGTATTGTTGGCAGCATAAAGACCTCCTCTTTTATCTTCGTAAAAGCTGTTATTTTTCAACTGTTTTATGAGTCTTTTATCTATATTTCTTGTTTAGTATATCAAAACCATACACGGCTTTCAACCGCATAAATCCATTCTTTAATCTTCTTTAATCACACATTAAAATTTTTGTTGATTTTTTATCGGTTTCAGCATATAATATTAAAAAGAAATCAATGATTTCATTTGGGCTGGTCGTAAGACCCAGGTCCATCACTGGCGGGGAAGTTCCCCGCCTTTTTATAATGATTACAGGGGTAGCAAATATTGAAGGAACTTAGCATTTTCATTGATGAGTCAGGCGACTTTGGGGAATATGCTCCACACTCGCCCTATTACATCATTACGATGATATTTCATAATCAGGATGAAAGTATACAATCTTCTATTAACAAACTTAATCAAGAGCTTTCATATCTTAATTTGGATAATCTTTGCATTCATACAGGACCTATCATCCGCAGAGAAGGAGTTTATGAAAGCATGTCTGTAAAAGAGCGCCATCATATTTTTAACAAAATGGTCGCTTTCATACGGCAGATTAATATACGATACAAATGTTTTTCTATTGAAAAGAGAAATATTTCCGATGTCGTCGAAGCAACCGGAAGGCTCTCAAAACAAATATCACAATTTATCCGCGAGCATTACACAGAATTTCTTTCTTTTGATGTTGTCAAAATTTACTATGATAACGGACAAATCGAAGTGAGTAAGATTCTGTCTTCAGTTTTTAATGCCCTGTTACCCAATCCTGTTTTTCGTAAAGTAATGCCTGTAGAATATAAGCTGTTTCAGGCTGCTGATCTTTTATGTACGATAGAACTTGTGAAGCTTAAAATAAAAAACAATATGTTTTCTAAATCTGAAATAGCTTTTTTCGGGAATATCCGTGATTTGAAAAAGAATTACATAAAGCCGCTCAGTAAAAAAGAATGGCAATAAATTCTTATTATCATCAAAGCTCTTCAGCAATACTCAACGCCGCAAAAAATTTCTGCATGTCGTGGTTTGCTTCGTGCAGTCCATCCGCAGTATAGTCCTCTGTGTCAACGACATCTCCCGTCACAAGAAAGTCATAGAGTTCTATTTTGTGGAAATCACAGACAGCCTGAACTCCTGCAAGCTCCATCTCCACCGCAAGGCAGCCTTCCTTTTTTCTTTTCTCTGTAAGGTCGCGTGTTTCCCGATAAATCGCATCGGTTGTCCACACTCTTCCTTTTACAAAGGGAAATCCATGCTTTGTAAATATTTTCTCCACAACATCCGCGTTTTTTATTGTTATGTAATTTGACGGAGGAGCGTAATGATAAGACATACCTTCATCACGATACGCCTCTGAAGGAATCACATATTTTCCTTTTGTCTTTGCATTATCCAAAGCTCCCGCCGAACCGAAAAGAATAAATTTCCCCGCTCCCGTATGCCAGTTGATTTCAATTATATCCGTTCCAGCAAGCGCAGCTCCAATTTCTGAAAGATAAAAGGCAATTTTCTTATCATTGATATTCAAAAGATGTATAGGTTTAATCCGATTTGCAGCCCGCATTTCCCCTATCTGCTCATTTGGAAACCGTTCCAGTACGGTAGGATATATTTCTCTTGAAAATGTACCTATCGCAATATCGCAGATTTTCCCTTGTTCGCCAAAAAAGGCTTTCGGCGAAATGATTGCCTCACTCTTTGGGTCAAATGAATCAATAATCATTTTGCTTCCTCCGTTGTTTTTTGTTAATTTTTTTGCTTTTACCTAGCCTTTCTTCATCTCCAGATAATCCAAAACCTCATACCCGCACTTTTCATACAAACGGACGGCATTAACATTCTCCCTTTCCGCCTCAAGCCTGAATATGCAGTCAGAATATTTTTCCTCAATATAATCAAAAAACGCCGCTCCCATGCCTCTGCCGCGATACTCTGGTTTGATATACAAATCCTCTATCCATACGCAGGGCTTTCCAAACTCCGTAGAAAAGCTTTTCGCCGCCATCGCATAACCTAAAATCTCTCCGCCCTCGTCAAAAACATACCCTTCTAAATAAGGACAATCCGACACGCAGTTTTCCACATCATTTCTAAAAATTTCTTCCGAGCCGTTGCTCAATACCGCAGGTGAAGCATAAAATACCCGCATCATCTCCATTACTTTTTCCGCGTCCGCCTGACACATATCCCTTATCATCATAACAGCTCCTTCGCCCTCCGCAAAATCGGCACTTCCCTATTGGCAATTAACCTCCCCAATTTTGTATCAGCGCACTTTTCATATTCCTTCAAAGCCTCATCATATGTCATTTTCAGAGTAGACAGGTGAAAGTCCTCTATCTCATCACGCATCATATGCGTCTCTCCGAAAGACAAAACCTTGCAGAGATAATAATTGTTAATATTGTGCCTGTGAATTAAATTATAGTAATCGTCCACAACTCCGATTTTGCAAAGTATCTGAACCTCTGCGCCAAGTTCTTCGCTTAATTCCCGTTTCAGCGCATCGGTCAAACTCTCGTTTCTTTCAACTCCACCTCCCGATGTCTCAATCAAAGTAGCTTTGCCAAAATGGTCGTCGCGCATAACCCTCACAAAATAATAATATCCCTGCTCATCAAAAACAACCGCCCTGACAATTTCCCTGTCATGATCCGTATACTCAAAAGCCCACTCAGTATCCTGCAATTCCAACCTTATTTCTGATTTGCTCTCCATAATCTTCCATTCCTCCATAATCCATAATCTATTTTTTACAATCCTGCTTTGCCATAAAAAGCAAAAAATCATTCACTCAAACTGCGCATTATAAAGCTGGCTGTAAAATCCCTTCTTCGCCATAAGCTCTTTGTGGCTCCCCTGCTCGACTATCTCGCCATGATTTACGACAAGTATCACATCAGCGTTTTTTATCGTCGAAAGCCTGTGCGCGATTACAAAGCACGTCTTGTCCTCCATCAGCCTTCTCATCGCCTGCTGTATCTGAATTTCCGTGCGCGTGTCCACGTTCGAGGTTGCCTCGTCAAGTATCAGCATGCGCGCATCCATAAGCATCGCCCGCGCAATCGTGAGGAGCTGCTTCTGCCCCTTGGAAATATTCGTGCCGTCATCGGTGAGAATGGTATCATAGCCGTCGGGCAGGCGTTTTATATATGAATGAATTTTTGCCGCCTTTGCCGCAGCAACCACTTCGTCATATGTAGCGTCAGCGCGCCCGTAAGCGATATTTTCAAAAATCGTCCCTTGAAAAAGCCATGTGTCCTGCAGCACCATGGCATATGAGCGGCGCAGACTTGAGCGCGTTATGTCCCTTATGTCATTGTTGTCAACGTATATATTTCCGTCGTCAATGTCATAAAAACGCATAAGCAGATTTATAAGCGTAGTCTTGCCAGCCCCCGTAGGTCCTACTACAGCGACAAGCTTTCCGCGCGCGGCATGCAGGTTCAGGTTTTTTATGACAGTAATGTCATTATTGTAGCCAAAGCTTACATTTTCAAGCCGCACATCGCCGTCGGTATGTTCAAGCGCAATCGCGTTTTCACTGTCGGCAGGCTCGGGCAGCTCATCAATCATATTGAAAACGCGCTCCGCCGCCGCAAGCGCCGACTGCAGCTCGCTTATAATATTCGCTGCCTCGTTTATCGGACCTGAAAATTTTCTCGCGTATAGGACAAAGGAAGAAATTTTTCCCACGCTGAGCTGCCCATGCAGGAACAAAAAAGCACCGAAAGTGCTCACCAGCGTAAGCGACAGATTATTCACAAAATTTACAGACGGTCCGACAACACTGCCATAATATTCTGCCCTGTAATATGCCTCGACTGCCTCCTCGTTTTTGCCGTCGAAGCGCGCAATTGTGTTTTTCTCCTGATTGTATGCCTTCAGCGTTTTCTGCCCTGAAATCATCTCCTCAACAAAGCCGTTTAGCTCGCCAAGCTTCCTCGAGCGCAGACGAAACATCGGCCGCGTCTTGCTTGTAAGATACTTTGTAATCACTATTGAAAGCGGCACTGTAAACGCAAAGATAAGTACAAGCTTTGGCGAAATTACGACCATCATAAAAAGCGCGCCGATAACCGTAATAACCGTAGTCAAAATCTGCACTATATCATTTGAAAGCGAAGTATTTACAGTATCTATATCATACGAGATGCGGCTTATGATATCGCCCGTCTGATGTGTGTCAAAATACCCGACAGGCAGCTCCAAAAGTCTATGAAACACATCATGCCTCATTCGGTACACAACCTTGCGACTTATGTTTATCATCAGCACGGCAAGCGCATACGAAAGCAGCGACGAAAACAGATAAAACACCACCATAAGCCCCGCGTAATAAAATACGCGCGGAAAATCCACTTTCCCCTCGCCAAGCTCTATCGCGTCTATGGCATAGCCCGAAAGCATAGGACCTATAAGTGCCATCAAGTTGCTGCCTACAGTGAGCGCAAGCGCAAGCAGCAGCAAAAGCTTATACTTCATCATATATGCGCCGAGCCGCAGCATTGTACCTTTTCTGTTTTTGGGTTTCTCATATTTCTGGTTCTGCTTATCCGCCATTATGCACCTTCCCCCTCACCAATCTGCGACACACTTATCTCACGGTAAATCTCACAATTCTCCATCAGCTCATCATGCGTACCATAACCAATCATTTTACCATCATCAAGCACCAGAATATGGTCGGCATACATCACAGAGCTTATGCGCTGCGCTATAATCACCTTCGTCGTATCCCTGAAATGCTCCGCAAGCTCATGCCTAAGCGCCGCGTCAGTCTTGTAGTCAAGCGCGCTCGAGGAATCGTCAAGCACCAGTATCTCAGGATGCGCCGCAAGCGCCCTCGCAATCAGTACCCGCTGCTTCTGTCCGCCGCTCAAATTCGCTCCCCTGATATTCACAAGCTTGTCATAACCGCGCCCCTTCTCCTCGACAAACTCCTTCGCCCGCGCATAAACCACAGCCTCCTTTACCTGCTCATCGCTAAGCTGTCTGCCAAGCCTGATATTTTCAGTAATCGACTGTTCAAAAAGAGTATCATTTTGAAAAACCACGCCAAACTTGTCGCGCAGCGTCTTCGTTTCTATCGAGCGTATGTCCTCCCCGCCTATATATACCACGCCGCTGTCAGCGTCATAAAACCTCATAAGAAGCTGCGCAATCGTACTCTTGCCTGAGCCTGTAGCGCCGAGTATGCCAAGCGTCTCGCCCCTTTTCAGCGCAAAGCTTATATCCTCGACATCAGGCTCTCCACCCTTATACGAAAAGCTCACATGGTCAAACCTGATGAACGCGTCCTCATTTTCAAGCCGCTCAAACACCCCGCAGAGCATTTCAGGCGGCGCCTCAATCACCTCGACAATACGATCCGCCGACGCCACAGCCTTTGATATAATCACAAACATCTTTGAAATATTTATCATCGCATTAAGTATAATGGTAAAATACGTCAGAAACGCCAGTATCTTCCCAACCTCGCAAAGTCCCGCATTCACGCGGTAAGCCCCCGCCAGCACAACAAACACAAGACCAAGATTGAGGAACATATTCATACTCGGATTTACCACAGCCATAGTAGTGTCAGCCTTCCTCTCGCGCCCCACCACCTCTTTATTTACGGCATCATACTTTTCCTTCTCATAATCAGTCTTTGACAACGCCTTTATAACGCGTATTCCCGCCACGTCCTCGCGTATAATACGCACAAACTGATCCACAGCCGCCTGCAGCGCAGTGTACATGGGAATACTTTTCTTTGAAACATAAATTGTAATAAACGCAATCACAGGCATAACCGACACCAGCACCAGCGTCAGCACAGGATCAAGCGTAAGCGTCACCAAAATACCGCCCACAATCAAAATCGGCGCCCTCACCCCAAGACGCTGCACACGCCCAAGCATCTGATGCACATTGTAAGTGTCCGTCGTAAGCCGTGATATCAGCGAAGGCTTCGTAAACCTGTCCGTCTGCGAATGTGAAAGCCACATAATCCGCTCAAACAAATCATGCCTCACAGCCTGCGTAGTGTCCCGCGCCACCCTCGACGCCATCCTGTTTGCAATAACATTGAAAACAAGCGCAAGCACAGAGCATATAAACATCACAACACCCCAGAAAAATATATCCCCCTGCTTCCCCAGCGGAATAACCGTATCAATCATATACGCCAAAATCCAAGGAAGACACAAGTCCATAATAGTCCCCACAAACTTTATCACAAACCCAAACGCCATCCGCGCATAATACGGTCGCAAATAATATGTAATCACTTTTTTCACGCCATCCAGCCCTCCATTCAGCACTATCACACAATCAATTTCGCACAATAAATAAACCAATAGCATTTTGCATTATGCCAGCAGCCAAGCCCGAGCAGTGGCATATACCCTCTAAGGACCCTGGGAAACGTCGGCACTTAGCGAAATAAGCTGCAAAAGCGTAGCTCCTTTTGCAGCGCCATTGAGCT
>CANQHZ010000091.1 GCA_947623805.1 uncultured Lachnospiraceae bacterium
CGGATGTCCCTTGCAAGGTCAAGCTCTATAATTATGATATGATCCTCGCTTACCCCGTTTCCCAAAAGATAATTCTTATACAGAGTGCGCAGCAGATAGGATTTCCCGCAGCGGCGCACTCCCGTGATAACTTTCACCTGTCCATCCCATGCGTAATCAATCAGCTGTTTCAGATATGCGTCCCGTTTGATTTCCATATAATCCCCCATTCTAGACTTTTCATTATTTCCATTGATAACTTCACCATATTATTATGCTAGTTCGCAATCATATTATACATAATCGTAAAGGTAAAATCAAGAACTATGTTGAGAAGTAAGTCATATAAATGATAAAGTTATCAATGGCGCTTTTCGCTTTTGACAATAAAAAGTATGTGATTTATTTTTTGTATTTTGACTGTTGATGTAACAGGCTGTTTATGCTATAGTCCGAGTGTAACTGATAAATTATGTTTTATTCCCTTTGGGATATACCAGCTATGCAGAATATAGGGGTTTTAGCGCTTGCAGTAAGGAATGACGTCAGGCATTTTTATTTGCCAAATATGAAAAGGTAAGAAGAATGCATTGCATTGGAAAAAAGATTAATGTATATAGGCGAGTCTTTTTTATTATCTTAGAAATTGGATTTTGCTTCTTTTTTAGCTTATTGGTATGCAAATTTCCTCTTATTAAGAAACACCCTTTGCTTCTTGCCCTTTGCTTCTTAATGATATACCTATATAATTTTTTGGAAATTATATAAATATATTATAATAATAGTCAACAAAAGGTTTAAGATAAAAATGGGACAATGAAAATAATTCCCAACACCCCTTTACTTCCAACATTTAAAGTGGCATACTATAAATATTGAAATAATACTAAATTAGCTGTTGTTTAGCAGCAAATACATCACACGAAAGGAAAACATATCAAAATGCCAATCACAGACATACTGGAACGAAACTGCAAACTCTACCCCAACGACATCTGCTTAGTCGAGATAAACCCCGAAATCAAGGAAACCAGGCGCGTCACATGGAAGGAATACGAACTTATGGAGCCCAATCCAACCACTCACTACAGGCGCGAAATCACTTGGAGCGTATTCAACGAAAAGGCAAACCGTTTCGCCAATCTTCTCATAGAACGGGGCATAAAAAAGGATGACAAGGTAGCAATCCTCCTTATGAATTGCCTCGAATGGCTCCCGATTTACTTTGGTATATTAAAAACGGGCGCGATAGCAGTACCCCTGAATTTCCGCTATGCTCCCGACGAAATAGAATACTGTCTCAATCTTGCCGAGGTAGATATACTCGTATTTGGTCCTGAATTTATCGGGCGTGTCGAGGAAATTGCGGACAATATCAGCAAAAACCGCCTGCTGTTTTTCGTGGGCGATAATTGTCCCAGCTTTGCCGAGGACTATACGACCTTGACGGCAAACTGCTCAAGCCAGACGCCCATGATTCCATTGACCGACAAGGACAACGCGGCAATCTATTTTTCATCAGGCACGACAGGCTTTCCCAAGGCGATACTCCACAATCACGAGAGCCTAATGCATTCCTGCAAAGTAGAGCAGAACCACCATGGGCAGACAAAGGACGATGTATTTCTCTGCATACCCCCGCTTTACCATACAGGCGCAAAAATGCACTGGTTTGGCAGTTTTCTCGAGGGTGGAAAGGCTGTCCTGCTGAAAGGCACAAAGCCCGAATTTATACTGGACGCCGTTTCCAAGGAAAAATGCACGATTGTCTGGCTGCTCGTGCCGTGGGCGCAGGATATTCTCGACGCTATAGACCGAGGCGACGTAAAGCTTGAAGACTACGAGCTTTCACAATGGCGTCTTATGCACATAGGCGCCCAGCCCGTACCGCAGAGCTTAATCCAGCGGTGGAAAAAAGTATTTCCGCACCACCAGTACGACACCAACTATGGACTCAGTGAGTCAATCGGACCAGGCTGCGTACATCTCGGCGTGGAAAACATACATAAAGTCGGCGCAATCGGCAAAGCAGGCTACGGCTGGCAGGTAAAGATAGTTGACGAAAACGGCGAGACCGTAAAACGCGGCGAAGTAGGCGAGCTTGCAGTCAAAGGTCCCGGCGTCATGACTTGCTACTATAACGACGAGGCGGCGACAAAAGAAGTGCTCCGCGACGGCTGGCTCTTTACAGGCGATATGGCGCAGGAGGACGAGGACGGCTTTATCTTCCTTGTAGACCGCAAAAAAGACGTTGTCATAAGCGGCGGCGAGAACATTTACCCCGTACAGATAGAGGATTTTCTGCGCGCATACGACAAAATCAAGGACGTGGCGGTCATCGGTATTCCAGACAAGCGCCTTGGCGAGATTACAGCAGCGGTTATAGAGGTGAAAGAGGGCTTTGAATGCGGCGAAGATGAGATAAACGAATTCTGCAAAAAGCTGCCCAGATATAAACGCCCGCACAGCATAATCTTTGCAGACATACCGCGCAATCCGACAGGCAAAATCGAAAAGCCGAAGCTTAGAAAAATGTACGGCGGAGAAAGCCTTGTCGCTGCGCAAAATTTGGGTTAGTAAAAACATTAATGAACTCTAAAGCGGCAAATAAAGGGGGAGTGGAAAAACCATGGACTTATTTGAATATATGAGAAATACGACAAAAGAAAAGGAATCCCCCCTCGCTGCAAGACTCCGCCCTGCGACGCTTGACGAGGTAGTAGGTCAGTCGCATATAATAGGCAAGGACAAGCTCCTGTACCGCGCGATAAAGGCGGATAAAATAAGCTCGATAATATTTTACGGACCGCCCGGCACAGGCAAAACCACGCTTGCGCGCGTCATAGCCAACACCACAAGCTCTGAATTTACACAGATAAATGCGACAGCGGCAGGCAAGAAAGACATGGAGGAAGTCATAAGCAAAGCCAAAGACACGCTTGCCATGTATGCCAGACGCACAATCCTTTTTATCGACGAGATACACCGTTTCAATAAAGGGCAGCAGGATTATCTCCTCCCTTTTGTCGAAGACGGCACTATCATACTCATAGGCGCAACCACGGAAAACCCGTATTTCGAGGTAAACGGCGCGCTTATTTCACGCTCGATAATTTTTGAACTAAAGCCGCTTAGCCGCGAGGACATAAAAGAACTCATACACAGGGCAGTATACGACAAGGAAAAAGGAATGGGCAGCTTTGATGCGGAAATAGATGATGATGCGGCAGAATTTCTCGCAGAACTTTCAGGCGGAGACGCAAGGCACGCCCTAAACGCAGTCGAGCTCGGCGTCATGACCACAGACAGAAGCGACGACGGCAAAATCCACATAACCCTCGAAGTAGCCGAGGAATGCATACAAAAACGCCGTATTTTATACGATAAAACCGGCGACAATCATTACGACACAATATCAGCTTTCATAAAAAGCATGCGCGGCTCAGACCCCGACGCTGCAGTCTACTACTTGGCAAAAATGCTCTATGCAGGCGAAGAACCCGCCTTTGTCGCAAGACGCATCATGATATGCGCCTCCGAAGACGTAGGCAACGCCGACCCCATGGCGCTCACAGTCGCCGTAAACGCCTCCCTAGCCGTGGAAAGAGTAGGCATGCCCGAAGCGCAGATAATCCTCTCCCAGGCAGCAACATACGTAGCCTGCGCTCCCAAAAGCAACTCCGCCGTAAACGCCATATCCAGCGCCACAGACGAAGTAAAACGCAGCGGCAACCTCCCAATCCCCCCGCACCTCCAGGACGCGCACTACAAAGGCGCACAAAAACTAGGACGCGGCACAGGCTACAAATACGCCCACGACTACCCCAACCACTACGTAGAACAACAATACCTCCCTTACGAGCTCACAGGCAAAACTTTCTACGAACCCTCCTGGAACGGCTACGAAGCCAAAATAAGAGAGCACATGAAAAAAATAAAAGAACAAAAAGATTAAGTAGACATACAGCCCCAAATCTCCCATAAGCCATAATTTAATTTCTGCAAATCCAATATATGTAAAGCATAAAAATAAAGAAAAAAAGATAAGCAAACAAAAAAACGACAAATAAAAACTAAAGGGAAAAAGACAAAGCATCGGATTAGAAAACCCAAAGAAACATATATTTTACCAATACACTAGCCCGAACAGGGGTATATATCCCATGAAGACCATTGGGAGGCGTCGGCACTTAGCGAAATAAGCTGTAAAAGTGTAGCTCCTTTTACAGCGCAATTGAGCTTAGTGTCCGCTACGCTTCCCACAAGCGAAATCAAAACGGAAAGATTTTCTTAGGCGTAAAAGGGCAACGCCTAAGAAAATCTTTCCGTTTGTCTGAATGGGATATATACCCCTGTTCGGGCGACCTTTAATCAAAACCAAAACCAAACAACCAAAAAACAGAGAAACCTTTCATCTAAAAGAGCTCCTCCACAAGATATTTATATATTCCCCCATTCTTTTTATACCAATTCTCACAAACCGCCACAGCAATCTCCTCATCCGCCACAGCAAGCCGTATATTCACCAATTCCCTATCCCTCTCTCTCACAACAAGCGAAACCTCATACTCCCCATTCGTCGCCCTATAATACGCCGCAGTCACAGACGACTCATTCTTCAACTCAACCTTTTTCTCCGCCAAAAAATCATCAATATCTTTTTTAATAGTGTCACTTATACGATTACCAAAATAGGAAAGCGTCTTTCGCCCCTCCTCAGTAATCGAAAAATAAGTGCGGTTCATAAGCGTATCCGCCTTGATAAGCTCCGCATCCTGCAAATCAGAAAACACCTGCTGCAGCGTCATAAAATTAGTATATTCCTTTTCAAGTATAAATCCGCTAAGCTGCGAGCGTGTCATCTTGAAATTTACTCTGTCAAGCATATATAAGATAATCAGCTTGTATAAAGTCAATGGGTCCTGTACCATCCAAAGCCCGCCTTTCGGTAAAAATTAAAATCGATATATCAAATAAATTTTATATGCAGCCATGCTACATATGCGAATGTACAGCATATGCTATTCCCTGATAAGTTTGGCGCCTTTTCATTTCACCATGGAGTGTATTCAAAACACGCCGCTTGTCTGTACTCCATAAAGGCGCAATAAGCATGCGCCGTGCTCCGTCCCCCGTAACTCTATGAATTACTGTATCAGGCGGAAGCATTTCCAAGCATGAAATTACAATATCAATATACCCGTCAAAATCAAGCAGCTTAAAACGCCCGCTGTCGTACATTTCAGCGAGCGCAGTATTTTTCAACACATGGAGAAGTTGCAGTTTCACGCCGTCGATATGCATATCGGCAAGATATTTACATGTCGCAAGCATATCGTCCCTAGTCTCAAACGGCAGCCCCAAAATGACATGCGCGATAATCGATATGCCGATATTTCTAAGTGAAAATACAGCTTTGTCAAACACGTCAAGTTTATATCCGCGCCTTATGAGCAGCGCAGATGCCTCGTTTACAGTCTGCAGTCCAAGCTCTATCCAGATGAATTTATCCGTATATTCAGCTTTCAGCCGCGCAAGCAGGGAAATCACGTTATCTCCGAGACAGTCCGGACGTGTGGCAATCGAAATTCCCACGACATTTTCCTCGTCAAGCGCTTCACGATAAAGTGTTTCGAGCCTTTCAACAGGCGCATATGTATTTGTGAACGCCTGAAAATAGGCTATGAAAAGTCGACCGATATTTTTACCGCCCATAAAAGTCTTTCCACGCTCAAGCTGTTCATGCACACTTTCACCGCAGGCCGCAAAATCGCCGCTTCCGCCATCGCCGCAGAAAATGCATCCGCCGATACCCAACGTGCCGTCTCTGTTTGGACAGGTCATGCCTGCATTTACGGCGAGCCGATATACCTTTTCGCCATATTGATTTTTCATCTCATAGTCAAGCGAGTGGTAGGGCTTATCGTTCCACAGCATAATCTCATCATTCCTTTTATTACTATGAGCAATAAGTCACGCGCCGCACATTGACTATCGCACGATATGTGATTTTACGGCTTCCGCTACAAGCTCGGCAACTTTGGGATTAAACGCCTCCGGCATGATATTATCCTCGCTGAGCTCATCATCAGGTACAAGCCCCGCGATAGCGTTTGCCGCAGCAAGTTTCATCTCCTCGGTAATCTGCGTCGCGCGCCCCTCAAGCGCTCCCTTGAAAATACCTGGGAAAGCGACTACATTATTTACCTGATTGGGAAAATCACTGCGTCCCGTGCCGACTACGCGCGCGCCTGCCGCCTTTGCCACGTCGGGCATAATCTCGGGCACGGGGTTAGCCATGGCAAATAAAATAGAGTCCTTTGCCATTGACGATACCATTTCGGCAGTCACAATGTTGGGAGCGGACACGCCGACAAAAATATCAGCGCCCCTCAAAGCGTCGGCAAGCGAGCCTGTCTCATTGTTGGGATTTGTGACCTGCGCCATTTTTTCCTGCATCCAGTTAAGCCCCTCAGTTGATGTCGAGATAATGCCAACCTTATCGCACATAATGACATTTTTAAATCCGTATGTAAGCAGCAGCTTTGTAATCGCTACACCCGCGCTGCCCGCACCGTTTACCACTACCTTGCAGTCTTCTTTCTGCTTTCCGACTACCTTAAGAGCGTTGATAATACCCGCGAGCACTACGATTGCCGTACCGTGCTGGTCATCGTGAAAAACAGGTATGTCAAGCGTCGCCTTTAGGCGCTCCTCAATTTCAAAGCAGCGCGGCGCGCTTATATCTTCCAGATTTATGCCGCCGTATGCGGGCGCAAGCCATGTGACAGCCTTTATTATTTCCTCCGTGTCCTGCGTGTCAAGGCAGATAGGCACAGCGTTCACGCCGCCAAATTCCTTGAACAGCACAGCCTTTCCCTCCATGACAGGCATAGCGGCATAAGGTCCTATATTTCCCAGTCCAAGCACGGCGCTTCCGTCAGATATGACGGCGACAGTGTTAGCTTTCATAGTGTATTGATAAGCCGCTTCCTTGTCCTTGGCGATAACCTTGCAAGGCTCGGCAACTCCCGGTGTGTATGCAAGCGATAACGCTTCCCTTGATTTTACAGGCGTTTTTGATACGGTTTCCAGTTTGCCGTTCCATTCTTTGTGCAGTTCGAGCGCTTTTTCCTGAATTGTCATAATGATACCTCCGCTTTGCCGCCCGTTGGCAGCAGTATAAATTAATTAAAAATTTTGGATTTTTTTTGCGAAACTACTTGAAAAAATATGTACTATACCATATTATAATATTTGTTTTCAATTATCAATAAATTCTTCTCCCTATTTTGGAAAAAATGAGTTAGTTTATTGTCGAATGATTAATCCCTATATAAATTTTATCAGCTTAAAGCATAATAAATCAATCATAAGAAAGATGGATTTTTAATTATTTTTTTAATTATTTTATGAAAATGGAGGAATGTATGAGAGAAAAGTATGAATCGCTTCCGCTCGCGGAGTTGAGGGCAGTGGCAAAGGCGCGTGGGCTGAAAGGCATCACGGGAATGAAAAAGGCGGATTTGGTAGACCTTATGCTTGCCGAGGATGAAAAAGACAAAGCGGCAGGGAAAGATATAACGCCTAAGCCGGTACTCAGAAACACCAGAGAGCAAAAGGATGAAAAACTTGAGGAAAAATACCCTACAGAGCTTGACAGCGGCGTCACGGCAAACGGAATTTTGGAGGTTATGCAGGACGGTTTTGGCTTTATCCGCTGCGAGAATTTTCTCCCGGGGGACAATGATGTGTATGTCGCGCCGAGCCAGATAAGGCGTTTCGGTCTTAAGACGGGTGACATTATAGAGGGAAATACAAGGATTAAGACTCAAAATGAAAAATTCAGCGCATTGCTTTATGTAAAATATATAAACGGAATGCCTCCCGAAGTCGCGGCGCGCAGGTGTAACTTTGAGGATATGACGCCGATTTTTCCCGACAAGCGCATAAGGCTTGAAACACCGGGGGCAAGTGTGGCTATGCGCATTATGGATTTGATGAGCCCCGTGGGAAAAGGGCAGAGAGGCATGATAGTTTCGCCGCCTAAGGCAGGTAAGACTACTCTTTTGAAAGAAGTGGCAAAATCAGTGCTCAAAAACGCTCCTGACATGCACATGATTATCCTGCTTATCGATGAGCGTCCGGAAGAAGTAACTGACATAAGAGAGGCGATAGAGGGGCCGAATGTGGAGGTGATTTACTCGACGTTTGATGAGCTTCCGGAGCATCACAAGCGAGTTTCGGAGATGGTTATCGAGAGGGCAAAACGCCTCGTGGAGCATAGAAAAGATGTCTGCATACTGCTTGACAGCATTACGCGTCTTACGCGCGCATACAACCTTACCGTGCCGCCCAGCGGCAGGACGCTTTCGGGTGGTCTTGACCCGGCGGCGCTTCATATGCCAAAGCGCTTTTTCGGAGCAGCGAGAAATATGCGCGGTGGCGGGAGCCTTACCATACTTGCCACTGCTTTGGTAGAGACGGGCTCAAAGATGGACGATGTCGTGTATGAGGAGTTCAAGGGCACTGGCAATATGGAGATGGTACTTGACAGGAAACTTTCCGAAAAGAGGGTGTTCCCGGCGATAGACATTCCAAAATCAGGAACAAGGCGTGAGGATTTACTGCTTACCCCTGATGAGCTGGAGGCGATAAACATTATGCGCAGGGCTCTGAACGGATTGAAAGCTGACGAGGCAGTGGACAAGATACTTGATATATTTTCACACACAAAGGATAACGCGGAATTTGTCAACACTGTAAAGAAAATGAAGTTTATTTAAAAAAAGCTTGCACATATCAAAATCATATGCTATACTAAGAAAGCTGTTTATGTAAAGCAATTATATGATTTTATTATTATAATTATTTCGGTATAGAGAGGTGAAAGCAATGAAAGAAGGAATCCATCCAAATTACTATCAGGCAACCGTTACCTGCAACTGTGGCAACACATTTGTTACGGGTTCTACAAAGCCTGAGATTCACGTAGAAATTTGTTCAAAGTGCCATCCGTTCTACACGGGTCAGCAGAAGACTACAGCAGCTCGCGGACGTATTGATAAGTTCAATAAGAAATATGGCGTAGAAAGCAAATAAGCAGTGTTAAGAGGGTTGAGGTAATCATTTATCTCAACCTATTTTTAAATCAACCAATTATAATCCGATAAACAGAAATGGTGAGAAAGATGTCTAAAAATAAAAGTACGGTATACTCAGGCATTGGCGGACAGGCGGTTTTGGAAGGCGTCATGATGAAAAACAAGGACCGCTACGCCGTGGCAGTCAGGAAACCTGACGGTGACATAGACGTGCAGGTTGAGGAGTACAAGGGCATAAGCAGTGACAAAGGCATAAGAAAACTTCCGTTTATAAGGGGCGTTTTTTCGTTTATAGATTCTCTGGTGCTTGGCATGAAGGTGACAATGCATTCTGCCTCGTTTTATGAGGAGGACGATGAGGAGCAGGAGGAGGATAAGCTTACAAAGGTCTTCGGCAGCAAGGCCGATGACATCATGATGACTTTTACCGTCGTGCTTTCCGTTATTATCGCGGTGTCTCTCTTTATGCTTCTTCCGTTTTTTGTGTCTGACATGCTTGGAAAATATATCAGAAACGCAAGCGTCATTGCCATTTTAGAGGGCGCTATCAGGATTGTTATTTTTGTGGCATATATAGCGGCTATATCGCTTATGAAAGACATAAAACGCCTGTATATGTACCACGGCGCAGAGCATAAGTGTATAAACTGTATCGAAAAAGGCAGAGAGCTGAATGTCAAAAATGTCATGAGGAGCTCGCGCAAGCACAAGCGTTGCGGCACCAGCTTCCTCTTGTTTGTAGTGCTTGTGAGTGTGGTGGTTTTCTTTTTCATACGTGTTGACAATATGGCGTTGAAACTCTTGATAAGGATTGCGCTGGTGCCTGTGATTGCGGGAATTTCATATGAGATAATACGCCTTGCGGGACGCAGTGACAATATTTTTGTGCGCATTATTTCCGCGCCCGGTATGTATATGCAGCGGCTTACCACAAAGGAGCCCGACGCTGATATGGTGGAGGTCGCGATTGCGTCTGTGGAAGCAGTCTTTGACTGGCGGGCATATTTAAAGGAAAATTTCGACCGCAGCTTTGACGATGATACAGAGGAAGTTGTTGAGGGACAGGACAACCATGCTGATGATGAAACAGGTATTGACGCTGATGAGGATGCCGAGAGTGCAGATAATGTAGATAATATAGATAAGGCCAACGAAACTAATGAGGCAGGGGACGGCTTATGACATACAGAGAGCTGTATGAGTACGGGGCAGGGCGGCTTGCCGAGGCCGATATAGCGGAGGCTTTGCTGGATGCGAGGCTTTTGCTTGAATACATCTGCCATACGGACAGAAACACTCTCCTTGTTCATGGTGACAGGGTTATCGGCAGCCTTGAAGAAGAATTTTACCGCACTGTCATTGAAAGGCGCGCCGCGCATATGCCGCTGCAGTATATTACCGGCGAGCAGGAGTTTATGGGGCTTGGATTTCATGTGAATGAACATACGCTTATACCGCGGCAGGATACGGAGATACTTGTCGAGGAGATAATGCGTTATATGGGCGACGGCATGCGTATTCTTGACCTTTGTACGGGTTCGGGGTGTATTCTGCTTAGTCTTTTGAAATACAGCAACGAGTGTGAGGGCATAGGCACGGATATTTCTCAAGATGCGCTCAAGATGGCGCGTGAAAATGCTGCTACACTCGGCATTGACGCGGTATTTTTAGAGGGAAGTCTGTATGAGCCGCTTGCGGATTACAAGTCGGCGCGCACTAATGACACACTGTTTGACATAGTGGTTTCCAACCCGCCTTATATAGAGAGTGCCCGGATAGAGGAGTTGATGCCGGAGGTGCGTGACTTTGAGCCTAGGATTGCGCTTGATGGTGGTATTGATGGTCTGGATTTTTACAGGCGGATTATTGAGGCTGCCCCTGCATATATGCGCAAGGGCGCTATGATTTTTTTGGAAATAGGCTATAATCAGGCATCCGGAGTAAGCAGACTTTTGGAGGATAGGGGTTTTGCAGGGATACAAATAGTTAAGGATTATTCGGGAAATGACAGGGTAGCGCTTGCGGTATGGAGTAGTGTGCTGGGTTAATGGCAAAGTGTTTGTGCCTGCCGCGGGTGGATAGTGATTTGTGTTTACAGTGATGAGTAGTTTTTGCAGTAAATGGAGGTTATTTTAGATGTTTGACAAATTGGAGGATTTGCTCGCTCGCTTTGAGGAGATTATGAACGAGCTGAACGAGCCGGGCGTGGCTGAAAATCAAAGACGTTTCAAACAGCTTATGAAAGAGCAGAGTGATTTGACGCCTATAGTCGAGGCGTATAGAGAATATAAAAAGTGCAATGAGACAGTTGAGGATTCGGTCGCTATGCTGGAAACGGAAAGCGATGAGGAAATGCGGGAGATGCTTAAGGACGAGCTTAATGACGCCAAAAAGCGCATAGAGGAGCTTGAAAATGAGTTGAAAATCCTGCTGCTGCCCAAAGACCCCAACGACGACAAGAATGTCATCGTGGAGATACGCGCGGGTGCCGGCGGCGATGAGGCGGCGCTCTTTGCGGCTGAAATATATCGTATGTATGTGCATTATGCTGAGAGCAGGCACTGGAAGGTCGAGACGATAGAGGCGGAAGAAATCGGCATAGGCGGCATGAAAAGCGTCACATTTATGATAACGGGACAGGGCGCATATTCAATAATGAAGTATGAATCCGGCGTACACCGTGTCCAGCGCGTGCCTGAGACAGAATCCGGCGGGCGTATACACACTTCGACAATCACGGTAGCCGTGATGCCGGAGGCAGAGGAAGTTGACGTGCAGATAGACGAAAAAGACATCCGAATTGATGTGATGAGGGCGTCGGGAAACGGCGGACAGTGCGTAAATACTACAGATTCGGCGGTACGTCTCACGCATTATCCTACGGGAATAGTAGTATACAGCCAGACAGAAAAGTCGCAGCTCCAAAACAAGGCAAAGGCGTTTGCGCTGCTGCGCGCGAAACTGTATGACATAGAGTGCCAGAAAGCTCACGACGCGGAGGCGGAGGCGCGCCGCAGCCAGATAGGTTCGGGCGACAGGAGCGAGAAGATAAGGACATATAATTTCCCGCAGGGACGTGTGACGGACCACCGCATAAACCTTACGCTTTACAAGCTTGACAAAGTAATGGACGGCGATATTCAGGAGATTATAGACGCATGCATAGCGGCAGACCAGGCGGCAAAGCTCAGCCGGATGCAGAATGCGGGATAAATAAGCCTTACAGAGCGGATTTTGGCATATGCCGAAGTCCGTTTTTTGCGTGCTAAGCGGGTGATAAAAATTGACGATAAATCACTCAATAAAGTATTTGGAAAATTATATGAAACGTGCTATAATGTTTTAAATGGTTTTTTTATTTCAGTGCAAGATATCACTAAAAAGAAGGTGAGGTCTTCAATATGCAGGAAAAAGAGAAGAATGCTATTAAGCTAATCAGGCAGGAAATGAGCGAAAAGGATTTTGAATTGTATATGTATTCGCTCAAAAAGATGGCTGAAAACAATATTGACCAAAACCTGAGCTTTATGACTGAGCTGTACAATATTCGCGCGTTTCAGTTTAAGGCGGCGGAGGAGATGCTTGAAAATCCTGAGCTCAAATTTGCCATGATTGTTTTGGATTTTGCCAATTTCAGCACGATAAACGAATTTTGCGGCAGAAAGACCGGCGATGATTTGTTAAAGCACACGGCAAACAGCATGCGCACGTTTCAAAGGGAACACGTGATACTTTCGCATTTCCGCGCGGATACGTTTGGCATGCTCACTCCGTTTGATGATAAGGAGGAGCTGATAAATATTGCCGTGAAGCTTGACGAGATGATAGCTGAATTTAAGATACCGTACAAGGTGTTGCCCGCGTTTGGCATTTGCATAGCGGACAGCCCTACTATGGCTATAAGCATTATGCGCGATTATGCAATCATGGCGCTTGATTCCATAAAGGGCAAGTTTTACGCCAAATATGCATTTTTTGACGAGAAAATGCGCAGCCAGATGATTATGAACAAGATGATTGAAAACGACATCGTGGACGCGCTTGCAAATGAGCACATACTTCTCTATGTGCAGCCAAAAGTAAACATGAGGACGGGAGAAGTAGAAGGCGGGGAAGCGCTTGTGCGCTGGCATCATCCTGAGAAGGGGATTGTCATGCCCAGTCATTTTATACCTGTGCTTGAGCGCAACGGGCTTATTATAGATGTGGATATCTGCATATGGAGGCAGGTATTCCGGCTGCTTGGCAGGAGGCTTGCCGAGGGCAAAAGGGTAGTGCCCATATCGATAAATATTTCTAGACAGCATGTGTTTGACGACAGCTTTAATGATAAGCTGATAGATATGTCAAAAGAGTACAATGTACCGCCGGAGCTTGTGCCTCTGGAGCTTACGGAGAGCGGTTTCCTTGAAAATCAGGGAATGATGTACGAGCGCATGCACTATTTAAAGGAATACGGATTTAAGCTTTCGATGGACGATTTCGGCTCCGGATATTCAAATATCACAATGCTCAAAAATGAGGCTATGGACGAGATAAAAATTGACAAGGGCTTTGTGGACGATATAGCTACGCCA
Source organism: uncultured Lachnospiraceae bacterium (assembly GCA_947623805.1). Lineage (GTDB taxonomy): Bacteria > Bacillota > Clostridia > Lachnospirales > Lachnospiraceae > COE1. The sequence goes on from CANQHZ010000091.1 coordinate 13,661, forward strand.
AAGGGACGGCGTATTTTGAAGCATGTTATAGAAATGATTAATGACCTTGGCCTGAATATTATCGTAGAGGGTGTGGAGGAAGCGCAGCAGCGGGATTTCCTGCTTGAATGCGGCTGTACCAATGCGCAGGGATTTTATTATTATAAGCCGATGCCGACGGATGATTTTGAGATGCTTCTGGACAAATAGGAAAGGACGTTTAAGGGAATGAACATACAAATGCAGGTCGGCGGTCTGCTGATTTTGTTTTTAGTGATTTTTTACTACAAAAGACACGGCACTGTGGGGCTGTACGCTGAAAAGCTTTTTAGACGGGCACTATATGTTACCATACTGTGCCTTATACTGGACATAACATCAATAGTGCTTATTACATATATGGACAGGTTTCCGAGATGGCTTGTCGAGTTTGAGTGCAAGGCATATCTGATTTCGCTTGTGTGGAACGGATATATGGCGCTTTCTTACGCGAGTGCGGACACGCATTATATGCTGCGGATGAATCAGCTTGTGCAGCGCTTTTGTGCGGCGGTTGTCATTGCAAGTATGATGATATTCCTGCTCCCGATAAATATTTACTGTGAGGGAAATGTCGTATATACGTACGGTCCCGCGTGCATGGCGACATACTGCGCCGCGCTTGTGACGATAATTTTCACTATATATACAGTGATGACGCAGCGCAAAGAGATAAACCCGAAGCGTGTGAAAGCCATAATGATGTGGATGGTAATATGGATAGTGCTTGCTGTCACGCAGTTTATTTTCAGCCAGTTTCTGCTTGTGGGATTTGCGAGTGTGCTGGGGATGCTTATATTGTTTTTTGAGCTTGAAAATCCTGA
>CANQHZ010000092.1 GCA_947623805.1 uncultured Lachnospiraceae bacterium
GCATAAGGCGCTTGACAATTTTTCAATGCACATACCGAAAGGAGCGATTTACGGCATTGTCGGCAAAAACGGAGCGGGCAAGACGACGCTGATACGCCTGATATGCGGTCTGCAGATGCCTGACAGCGGCGGATATACGCTGTACGGGTGCGAAAGCAAAAGCGTGGAGATTGCAAAGGCGCGCCGAAGAATGGGCGCAATCGTGGAAACGCCGTCAGTTTATCTGGATATGAGCGCGCGCGATAACATTCGGGAGCAGTACAGGGTGCTTGGCATGCCGTCGTATGAGGGTATAGACGATTTATTAAAGCTTGTGGGGCTTGAAAGCACGGGCAGCAAGAAAGCAAAGCATTTTTCACTTGGAATGCGCCAGCGGCTGGGAATAGCTGTCGCGCTTGCGGGAAGCCCTGATTTTATCATACTTGATGAGCCTGCAAACGGGCTTGATCCTGAGGGAATTGTTGAGATAAGGGAGCTTATATTAAAGCTCAACAGGGAAAAGCAGATTACCGTGCTTATCTCGAGCCATATACTGGACGAGCTTTCCAAGCTTGCCACGCATTACGGATTTATTGACGGCGGCAGGCTTATAAAGGAAATAAGCGCGTCGGAGCTTGAAAGCCTGTGCCGTAAGTATACGCGCGTCAAGGTGAGCGATATAGAGGCGCTCTGTCTTGTGCTTGACGATATGGGACTTGAGTATGAGGCTGTATCTGATGACACGGCGGATATATATGGGACTTTCAATATCAATGTGCTTGTGGAGGAATTGTCACAGCATAAATGCGAGGTGCTTTCGATGAACGGGCGCGATGAAAGCCTTGAAAGCTATTACATCAATCTTCTTGGAAAGCATGGGGAGGTGAAAGTATGAGCAGGCTTTTGTCAGCGGGATTTATGAGACTTTGGAAAAGCAGGGTATTTTGGACGCTTGTGGCGGGAATGTTTTTGTGGTCGCTGCTTATGGTATATGGAAATCATATGGAGTGTGTTGCTAAAGGAGAAACAGATGATACTCTGACGAACTTTTTTTTCGACTATGGGGTGATTATCGGCGGCGCGGTTTCGATTTTTACAAGCCTGTTTTTCGGAACGGATTACAGCGACGGCACGATAAGGAATAAGATAATTATAGGACATTCGAGGAAAAGCATTTATATGTCAAATTTTATTATAAGCGTGGCAGCGGGCGCGGTTATGACAGCAGCATGGATTTTGGCGATGCTTGCGGTAGGCTTGCCTGTGTGCGGCTGGAATGGATTTGATGCTGTGCAGGTGCTTGTGTATTTAGCCGTGTCGTTTTTTATGATAACGGCGTTTGCCGCTGTTTTTACGGCATTTGGCATGCTGCTTTCAAACAGGTCGGTTGTGGTTATCGTATCGTTTCTTGTGTTTTTGTTTTTTCTGTGGTGTGGGGCGTATATTTATTCACGCCTTAGAGAGCCGGAGATGCGTTACCGCGGTCCTACATATACAATAACGACGGAGGACGGAGTGGAAAAAATAACTGACGCGTCGTATATTGAAAATCCGACGTATGTGCGTGGGACACAGCGGGAGATATATACGAGGGTCATTGAATTTATGCCGACGGGGCAGGCGCTTTTTCTTATGGAAAACGAAGTGACAGATGTGTCATTTATGATAGCTGGTTCTCTGATAATAACCGTGGCTGTGACATTGGGAGGTATCATATGTTTTTGTAGAAAAGATTTGCTGTAAAAAAACGCTGTCAAAATGCTAAAGCATTTAGATATCATTTATGTTTAGAGAAATGTCAAGATTGGAAATAAAAAAAGGATTTTAAGCCTTTCAAAGCGGTGTTTTTCATTGTGATTGTGCAGCTTATGTAATTATGTAGGCAATTGCGAAACGTGTTTGTAACTGTCCGAGTTTGTGCGAAATATACAAAAACGCGACTAGGTGCTCAACGCAGCAAGCTGCGTGCGGATCGCCGCTTATTTTATATATTTTGACTAAATTCTATGTTGTTGAATATTTTTTTGTAAATATATATGTAATTATGTAGGGCAAGGAGGTTGGAGTGGTTTACTGTGTTTTTGCGGTCGTGGCGTTTTTGGCGGTTGTTGCGGCACTTGGCATAAAGATTTTTCTGTTGAAAAAATCAGCGCGTGAGATACGCCTTGAATTTTCGCGCAGGCTGTCGGAAGATACGAATACGCTTGTGGCGATATCATCACGCGACAAGGATATGTGTGCGCTTGCGGACGACATTAACAGGCAACTAAAATTGTTGTGCGAAAAACGTCACCGCTATGAGCAGGGTGATTTTGAACTGAAACAGGCTGTGGTAAATGTTTCACACGATTTGCGCACGCCGCTGACGGCGATATGCGGGTATCTTGACCTGTTAGGGAAAAGACTTGAAAGCGAGAGCGATGAGGCGCGTTACCTTGGCATTATAAGGGAGCGGACAGAGGCGTTGAAGGAGCTTACAGAGGAGCTGTTTAAGTATTCGGTATTTACCACGGCTGAGGACAATGAGACTTCGGAGAGGGTATGTTTAAACGGGGTGCTGGAGGAGAGCGTCGCGGCATATTACGCGGCGCTCAACGGCGTTGGAATAACTCCGAATATCGTTATGCCTGATGCTATGATATACCGCCGCCTTAATAAAAAGGCTCTTTCAAGAATTTTGGGAAATATAATCGGCAATGCGATTAAGTACAGCGACGGTGACTTGGAGATACGGCTTTTTGAGGACGGGAAAATGACGTTTTCAAACTATGCGCCTGCGCTTGACGAGACGCAGACTGGGCGGCTGTTTGACCGCTTTTTTACTGTGAATAATGCGGCTAAGTCTTCGGGACTTGGACTTTCCATAGCTAAGGCTTTGACGGAGCAGATGAATGGGAAGATTGGCGCGGAGTATAGGAATGGACGGCTGGAGATATGGGTGGAGTTGTGAAAAATCAATGCAATAGTGAAAATGAGATGTGATTGTAGTTCCACGAAATTTTACGTATAGGCGGCAGAAAAAAAGAACAAATGTTTAGAATATATGTTTGCATTTTGGAAAATAGTATGATACAATAATCAGGTCACAATAATTTTGGGCGGTCAGTCAATGGGGAGAGGCTGGTTGCTTATAGGGAACGGAGGAGTATAATGGGACAGCCTGATTTATCATCTAACAGTTTAATATCATATCCCGATGTATTTGCGGATATAATTAATGCAACCGTATATAAGGGAAAACAGGTAATTGGCAAAAATAATCTAAAGCCATATTACACAAACAACAGTGCGGCAAAAGCGACGGGTAAGCTTAGGGGATTATACCGAGATGTATGCATGGAGGACACGCGAAATGGCATTCGGTATATCATATGGGGAATAGAAAACCAGTATGTTTTGGACTATACCATTCCATTTAAGGTAATGGGATATGACTATTCGGCATATGACAGGCAGATAGAGGAGTACGCGGCGCAGAATAAAAGCGCAGGTGATAACGCATATGTAAATACCCTGCTGCCAAATCAAAAGCTGAAACCAGTCATAACTATAGTGCTTTATTATGGCACAGATGATATACCGCGCAGCATTTGCGATATGATAGACATGCCTGAGGACGCAGATGTCAGGGAATACATTCAAAACTACAGCTTAAATATAGTAAAGCTTAGGAGTATCACCAAAGAACAGGCGGAAAAATTCAAATCGGACTTTGCCTGTATTGCAAAATTCCTTTCAAAATCATATAATAAAAAGGAACAGATAGAGCTGCTGAAAAATGACAGGCAGGTATTGATACATACAAAGGATATTTTATATACTTTAGCGGCAATTACAAAAGATGATAAATATCTGCAGATAAGCCAAAACAGCAAGGAGGAATCGGAAGTGTGTGAGATAGCGGAAGCGTTTGTACAATTAGGAATAGAGCGTGGCATACAGTCTGGCAAGGCAGCGGGAATTATTGAAATGGGACGCGATATGAAGCTTACGGACAGCGAGATAATAGACAAGCTGCAAAAAAAGCTGAATACTTCAATAGAAAAAGCACAGGAGTATCTTAGGGATTTTGACAATCCTTCCAAGTAAAGACAATGGGAAAAAAATTAATTATAACCGAGAAACCCTCCGTAGCGCAGGACTACGCGAGGGTATTTAACGTATCAGGCAGAAATAATGGATATATAGAAAACAAGGACTATGTGATTACGTGGTGCGTAGGGCATCTGGTGGAGATGGTCTACCCCGAGGAATACGATATAAAGTACAAAAAATGGGCGCTTGCCGACCTGCCGTTCCTGCCCGAAACATACAAATACGGCATTATCAAAAACGTAAAACAGCAGTACGACACAGTACACGCGCTGCTGCACAGGAAAGACATTGACACGGTTTACTGGGCGGGCGACTCAGGAAAAGAAGGTCAGACAATCGAGGAAAACATCAGGAACTTCGGCGGAGTCCGCAAGGGCATGACAGAGCTTAGGGTATGGATAGACTCACAGACCGAGGAGGAAATCCGTCGCGGAGTGCAGCAGGCAAAACCGATGTCAGACTACGCGCGTCTTGGGGCATCAGGCATTATGCGCTCAATTGAGGATTATGCGATGGGAATAAATTTTTCTCGTGTTATGTCAGTAAAATACGGCAGACTTTTAAACAATGCCGCCGCAACCAAAAGCTATACGGCGATAGCAGTAGGACGCGTGATGACATGCGTGCTTGGCATGGTGGTAAACCGCGAGCGTGAAATCCGCAATTTTAAAGAAACGCCATATTACCGCGTAGTGGGCAGCTTTACAGACGCTCCAATTGAGGCTGAGTGGAAGGCAGTCGAAGGCTCTGAATATTTTGGCACACCAAAGCTTTACAGGGAAAACGGTTTTAAGGAAAAAGCAGACGCGCAGGCGCTTATAGACAGGCTTAACGGCAAGCCCGCCATGGTAAAATCGCTTGAAAAAGGCACAAGCAAAAAGAAACCGCCTTTGCTTTTCAATCTTGCCGAGCTGCAGGCGGAATGTTCAAAACGCTTTAAAATAAGCCCCGATGAGGCTTTACAGGCTGCGCAGGATTTATACGAAAAGAAGCTGACTACATACCCGAGGACAGACGCAAGAGTGCTTACGACAGCAGTTGCAAAGGAAATCGGCAAAAATCTGAACGGACTGAAAAACTATCAGCCGACACAGGGATTTACAGCAAATATTTTACAAAAAAATTCTCATATGTCTATTGCCAAGACTCAGTACACGGACGACAGCAAGGTGACAGACCACTATGCGATAATCCCGACAGGACAGCTCACGGAGCTTTCATCGCTCACGTCCCTGCAGTCGAAGGTTTTTGATTTGATAGTCAGAAGATTTTTAAGCATTTTTTATCCGCCTGCCGAGTACCAGACGATAAAACTTGCCGTAGAAATAGAAAATGAGAGTTTTTTTACATCTGCAAAGCTTTTAAAAAGCCTGGGATATCTTGAAGTAATGGGAAAAACGCTTGATGATGCCACAGAGGACAGTGACGGGGAGGACACGGCAAATAAAGACAGTGCAGACAGCAAATCAGATGGCAAAAAGGATACAAAAAAGTTGTTAGCCGCAATGTCCGCGTTAAAAAAAGGCGACAGCATAGAGGTAAAAGGGCTTGACATAAAAGAAAGCAAAACCACGCCCCCAAAGCGTTATACGTCGGGTTCAATGATACTTGCCATGGAGAACGCGGGACAGCTGATTGAAGACGAGGAGCTTCGTGCGCAGATAAAAGGCTCTGGCATAGGCACAAGCGCGACGCGCGCGGAAATCATCAAAAAACTGATACGCATAGGCTATCTTGACCTTAACAAGAAAACGCAGGTAATCACGCCGCAAAGCTTCGGCGAAATGGTGTACGAGGTCGTGGCGATGACAGTTCCTGCGCTTTTAAATCCCAAAATGACAGCGTCTTGGGAAAAGGGGCTTGACGGCATCACAAACGGCACGGTTGACGTAAAGGAGTACCGCACAAAGCTTGAGGACTTTATCCGCAGAGAAACCTGTCAGATACGCGACAAGGATTTGACAGCCGAGCTTACTGCGCAAATCAATAAAAACGTGCCTAAATCCGCACAAAGCGGGAGTGTTGACACATCAAATGACCTAAATAGTCAACAAAATGCAGCTAATGCAGACAAAGATGCACCAGACAAGGCACAGGCATCAAGCCCTGCCGCAAGCGTAAATAGTTCACAGTCAAATGCCGCGCCAGCAAATATTACAGCCTCCTATAACGATACACGCACGCGCATAGGCGCAAAATGCCCAATGTGCGGAAACGATATAGTAGTAACTCCGTTTGGCTACGGATGCGCATCATACGACAAAACAAAAGAAAACAGCTGCCGCTTTGCAATCGGAAAAATCGCTGGCAAGGATATTTCGGAGCGTCAGGCAAAGGAGCTTTTAAATAAAGGCAGAACAGCAGTCTTAAAGGGATTTAAGTCAAAGACTGGAAAGAAGTTCGACGCGGCTCTGAAGCTTGACAGCGGACAAGTTGTATTTGACTTTCCCGAAAGACCGCAGCCGTCCGAAACGGCGCTTGAATGTCCGCGCTGCAAAGCTCAAAAGCTAAAGAAAAGCCAGTGGTACTATGAGTGTGGCTGCGGCTTTAAAATAGGGCATACCGTCGCTCAGGTGAATATTTCCGAGGAGCTTATGCGTGAGCTTTTCGCCACGGGGCGCACGAGCCAAAAGATTACGGGTTTTAAATCGAAGGCGGGAAAGATATTTGACGCTTTTCTTCAGTATGAGAACGAAACAATAAAATTTGACTTTAACGGTCAAGAAAGCGTTCCGCAGACAACTCAGCAGAGCAGCCTTGAAGATGAGGAATATGAGCGCTACCTGATAGAGTTGGCGCAAAACCTTAAAATGTAGGCTGCGCCAATCGTCGGAAAAATTCACCGCCAACTATCGGAATGAAAACACGCCAATCGTCGGAAAAATATTCTGCCAATCGTCGGAAAAGTGTTGTAAGATTTATAATTATGGCGCACAAATGCACAACATAAATAAAGAAAGTGTGATATATGATATGAATAAAGAGCCTATAATCGAAACAGACAGACTAATTTTACGCTCCCTTACGCTTGATGATGCAGAAGATTGTTACAGCTGGAACAGTGATGAGAGAGTTACGAAGTATATGTCCTATTCTACCTATACCGATATTAGCCAGACTGTTGATTGGATAAAGTCAACATTTGCTAACGAATCCGAGTGGACTTGGGCATTTGTCCTGAAAGAAGAAAATAAAGTAATTGGAACAGGAAGTATATGTCAAAATCCCCAAATAAAAGACCATTGGGTTATCGGGTATAATCTTCATTATGATTATTGGCACAAGGGATATTGCACGGAGGCCATGAAAGCCATTATTAATTTTGCGCATAAAGAGCTTGGCGTAAAAACGATTTGTTCAGACCATGCGGTGGATAATCCGCGTTCAGGCAAGGTTATGGAAAAATGCGGTCTAAAGTTCGACCATTACGGAGAATACACAAAGCTTGATGGCAGCCAGACCTTTAAGGCAAAATTTTATAAAATGGAATTAGAATAATTCCCTGTTTGCTTGGCTGTCCAAAAGTTACTAAAAGCAAGATAAAATGCCAAGACTATTCCAGACAGTCTTATAAGGAAAAGGAAAATGTAAAGTGGAAATTATACATAACGCTTTCAAACGGCATATATGTAGACACGGTAAACCTACAGCCGCGAACACAAAATCAACTCAGGAGAATGACAGCGTTTAGCAATCTATGATAGTAGATTAAAAAATGGAGATAAAAAATACAATGAAAGATTACAGCGGACAGCACAAAAAAGCATGGGAATATGACGCATACGGTTTTTGGATCAGAACTGTCGGCACGCCGTCAGAAAGGGCGCGCGAAGACGTGAAAAATCCCGTAAAAATGCTTAAACGCTATGCGAGTTACTTTGACAGATATAAAGGAGTACGCATAGCAAATATCTGTGGCTCCTGCGGCAAGAAGGCTGTTCCGCTTGCCCTGCTTGGCGCGGAAGTCACTGTGTTTGACATATCCGAGGATAATAGAAGATACGCCTGCGAGACGGCAGAGGCGGCAGGCGTTAATATAAATTTTGAGGTTTGTGATATTTTGAAAATAGATATGTCAAAATACGGCGGCTATTTTGACGTAGTTTTTATGGAGGGCGGAGTGCTGCATTATTTCCACGATATTAACGAGTTTATGAAAATAATGAATTTGCTGCTGAAATCAGGCGGGAAAATGATATGCAGCGATTTCCATCCGTTTACAAAAATAATGGACAGCCTGAAATTGGGGCAGCCTGTAATGAGCTATTTTTCAACGGAGATATTTGAGGGTGAAATGGCTCACGCCAGATTTTACGATGAAGATGTCCGCAGGCAGATGCCTAAGTGCATGTACAGGAAATACACGATAAGCGAAATAATCAATTCGATACTTCAAAACGGCTTTGAACTAAAGCAGTTTGACGAGTATCCCGCGTGGGAAAATGAAAAGCTGCCTGGTGAATTTACTGCTGTAGCGGTGAAGAAAGGGTAAATCTCAAGAAAAATACCTTACGTTTTGTTGACGTGATAAGAGGTTTGCGGAAACAGGATATTATAAAGGCTTGTGAGATTTTTATGAGGGGAAATGCAGATGAATATATCAGAACTGGAAAAAAGAATAAAATACCTTGAGAGAGAAAATCAGTATTTAAAAACTCTGCTTGCAGGCGCAGGGATTTCCTATTCTGATAAGGATATAGATACGGAAACAGACAGCGGCAGTAAATACGACCAAAACCAAGGCGCAAGAATTATACAGAGGAACATCACTGATACAGATGCAAAATTATTTTTCAGTATGTTTTGGGCGCGAACAGACGTATATAGCAAGCGTACCATCAAAAAATCCACAGGCGAGGTAAATTATTATACACAATGCAGTAATTTTTGGAAAAACGGCTGTCCAAGAATTACTCAAAGCAAAATAAAATGCCAAGAATGCCCCAGACAGTCTTATAAGGAATTGAAAAAGGAGCAGATAATTGAGCATTTAAGGGGAAATGCGGCGGACACTACGGATGTGATAGGCGTTTTTCCACTTTTCCCTGATGATACCTGCAGGTTTATTGTTTTCGACTTTGATAATCATGAAAAAAATGCGGAAAAAAACGATTTTGCCAATGCCGATAATGCTTGGAAAGACGAGGCAGACAGCCTGAGAAAAATATGTGAAATTAATGGAATTGACGCGCTTGTAGAGCGTTCGCGTTCGGGGATGGGCGCGCATATTTGGATATTTTTTCAAAAGCCGATAGAAGCAAGCCTTGCGAGAAGGTTTGGAAACGCACTGTTAAATAAAGGTGCGGAAGCCGTAAATTTAAGGTCTTTCCGCTTTTACGACCGCATGCTTCCACTGCAGGATCATCTTCCCGCAGGAGGGACAGGCAATCTGATTGCGCTGCCGCTGCAGGGGCAGGCTTTAAAAGAGGGAAACAGCGCATTTGTAGATGAATACTGGAATGCATATCCCGACCAGTGGGCGGAGCTTTTAAACACGAAAAAGCTTTCTCAAGAGTTTATTGAAGACAAAATAAAAGAGTGGACTGTAGAAATGTCTGGCATCACTGCGGACGACAAAGATATTTTTAAGGAAGACGGCGAAAAGCCTTGGGAAAAGACAAAACATTTCCAAAAAGAAGATGTAAATGGGAAATTATACATAACGCTTTCAAACGGCATATATGTAAACACAGTAAACCTACAGCCGCGAATACAAAATCAGCTCAGGAGAATGGCAGCGTTTAGCAATCCTGTTTTTTACAAAAATCAGGCTATGGGATTATCTAATTTTGAAAATTGCAGATATATTTATCTTGGAAACGATGAAAATGGATTTATCAAACTTCCAAGAGGTATTTTGGAAAATATCATTCAGGAATGTGAAATGGCGGGCATTGAATATAAAATAGAGGATAAACGCAGTGAAGGGCAGACAATAAATGTTAAATTTATTGGTGAGCTGAGGGAGACTCAAATATCGGCAACGGAAAAGCTTCTTTCACACGACTGCGGGATTCTCAACGCGGCTACTGCATTTGGAAAGACAGTAGTGTGCTGCAACATTATAGCGCGCAAGCAGGTCAGCACGCTTATTCTTCTCCAATCATCGGCATTGCTCGAACAATGGCAGGGCGCGCTTGAAAAATTTCTGTATATTGATGAAGAACTTCCTGAATACGAAACGCCTACGGGGCGCAGGAAAAAGCGTAAAAGCATAATCGGAAAATTGCGAGGAGCACATGATTCCACGACTGGAATCATTGATATTGCAATGGTTGGCTCAATCTGCAAAAATGATGAATACCACAAACGCCTGAAAGAATATGGTCTTATTTTGGTAGATGAATGCCATCATGCCGCGTCGGACACGATAGTGGATATTTTACAGGAGGCAAGTGCAAAATATGTGTATGGAGTCACAGCCACTCCGCTCAGAGGTGACGGGCTTGAAAAAATAAACTATATGCTTCTTGGACCTATCCGTTATCAGTATACTTCAAAGGACAGGGCAAAGGAGCAGGGAATAGAGCATCTTGTTTATCCGCGCTTTACAAGGGCTGTTGCACCAAGATTTTCACAGGACAAAATGCATCCGAATGAGGCGTATGGGATAATCCGCAACAATGAAAGCAGAGATGAGCTAATCATAAGTGATGTAAAACAATGCGTGTCTGACGGCAGAACACCAGTTGTCCTGTCAAAATACGTAGAACATTCGCAGCGTCTGTACCAACGCTTAAAAAATTGCGCGGACAAGGTTTTTCTGCTGTCTGGGAGCAATTCGCAAAAAGAGCATAAAGAAATTTTTAGGCAGATGAATCAAGTGACTTCGGCGGAGAGTATGATTCTTGTGGCGACAGGCAAACTGATAGGCGAGGGCTTTGATTACCCAAGGCTTGATACGCTTATCATGGCAACACCAGTTGCGTGGAAAGGCGTGGTAGAGCAGTATGCGGGACGCTTAAACAGGGATTATGATGGAAAGAAAAGTGTGATTATATACGATTATGTTGACATTCACATATCAATGTTTGACAGAATGTATCATAAAAGGCTCAAAGCGTACAAGCAGATTGGATATAATATTTTTTCAGGGGCAGGTATGCACAAACAAATGGCGAATGCAATTTTTGACATAGATAATTATGCAGATGTCTATCACAATGATTTGCTTGCCGCTAATAAAGAAATCATAATTTCCAGTCCTGCCATAAGCGGCAAAAAAGTATATGATATGATTGCCATGCTTAAAGAAAAACAGGAAAACGGCGTAAAAACAGTTATTATCACATGGAAACCAGACCGCTATGGATATGGAAACAGTGCATATTGGCATGAGCTGCATGAGCAGATGCGGCAGGCGGGATTTGAAATGAATCTTGTTGAGGATTATTGCGAACATTATTGCATTATAGACCGCGAGATAGTCTGGTACGGAAGTATGAATTTCCTTGGAAAAGAAGATGCGGAGGACAATCTGATGCGCGTTGATGATGCGAAGATTGCAAATGAACTGCTGGAAATGACGTTTGGAAATGAACGTACCAATCCATAAAATTTCCTCATAAAAAAATCAATACTGTTTAAAATTTTTTAATACATTTTGAAGTAGGTGTAGGGAAACTTATCATTGAGTTTAGAGATGGTTATTTGTTGAAAGATAGTTGTGGATGAAGTACAATATTATAGAAATAAATCTTAAACATTTTATGGGGAAGAAAAACATGGAGCAGGTCTTTGAATCGGATAATATACAATTTGTAAAAGTCAACGAATCGCTAGTAAGGGATTATCTTACAATGATAAACGATATTGAACATGTTGCAAGGTTTATCAGTAAAAGAATAAAGCCATTTTCCGAAGAAACGGAAGTCGATTGGGTATGCAGGAAGCTGGAGGAAGATGCCGTTATCTTTTCGATGATAGAAAAGTCAAGCGGCGAATTTATTGGAAATATTGAGCTAATGAATATTAACGATTACATCGGAGAACTTGGCATTACCATAACTGCCGGAAAACAAAACATGGGGTATGGCACGGAAGCGGTTCTTGCAATTATAAAATATGCCACAGATTATTTGAGATTGAAAAGAATTTTTCTCAAGGTATATCCTGACAATGACAGAGCGATTTATGTTTATAAAAAATGCGGATTCCGCGAGTTTAACCGCACTGATGATGATATTTTTATGGAGATAATTTGTTGATTTTTCATTTATTGTGATAAATAAGATGGGCTTGTCAAATTGGTATTTTACTATATAATAAAATAGAAGAAGGAATGAAAATCCTTGAATGGGGCTGCGGTACGGCTGCAATGTGGACAGGACATAAAAATGTGCTGTCTAAATGTAGCAGGGCTGTTCTGTCCGACTTTTCAGAGTTATAGAAACAATTATGAAATACATGAATATGGAAGGTGCGTATGAAAACACTTTTTCTTTGGATAACGGAATGAAGCAGCTTGAGCCGTATTTCGGCGAGATAAAGATAGAATGCTATTAAACTGTACCTGGAAGATTAATAATTGCAAAAACACGAATAGCCAAGGTAATTGAAACCTTGGCTATTTGCTTGGTTATAACGCATGTAAAAATTGGTTGAAATTTAGGAATATATTTAACGAAGTTAAATAGTGGATTAAACAAAATATAACTTCGAGTATGCGAAGAAAACTTGTATGATTGTCGTTGAAAAATAGATGTTTATATGATAGAATAGTACCTAATTAGGGGATATTTACCCAAATGATTGTTAAAGTTGTTTAGATCTAAGTCAAAATAACAAAGAGGTAAGTTTTATGGCAGTATCGTATAACGGTTTATGGAAGTTGTTAATTGATAAAAATTTAAAGAAGGTTGACCTTACAAATAAATATGGAATCAGCAGTAGCACGATTGCAAAAATGACAAAAGGCAAGACTGTCTCTATGGATATTATGGAGAGACTTTGTAAAGAATTAGATTGCGATTTTTGCGACATCATCCATTATGAAAGAGATAAGGATGGTGAAAATAGTGAGATATAGCGCAGGAATGACATCTAAGATCTTTGGTTTCGTAGAAAGTAAAAAGATGGCGGAACTTATGGCAGCCGGATACTCCAAGGAAGAATTAACTCAGATTATTGAAGAACAGAATCTGTTTTCATTGCGAGATGCTAAGAGACTTAGAAGAACAGTCAATTATGTATATGAGCGTTTGACGTCCTTGCCCAAGGAAGCATTAAGCATTATTTCTTCTTCCGATATTGAGGCAGGAAAGGTACTTGTTTTAGTTGGAATTATGAGGACCGATGCACTATTTGGAGAATTTGTGTATGAAATATATCGTATGAAGAAGATTCTCGGCGAGCGTGCAATAGAAAATAGAGATCTGAATGACTTTTTTGATGATAAGGCAAATCAGAGTGATGAAGTGGCAGGATGGTCTGAGGCTAGTGTTAAGAAACTCAAAAACGTATATATTCGTAACTTGGTTGATGCAGGGCTATTGGAAGATGCAAAGAATAGGACTGTTATAAATATTATTCTGTCAGGTAAAGTAGAGAAGATGCTGCGAGATAATGGTATGGAGACATATCTAAAAGCAATAAAAGGAGAAAGATAACAGATGACAGGACTTGATGAAAGACTGAACATGATTGAGAAGAAGATCTCGGAAGAATCTTTTAGGACAAATTCTGGACTTGGAAATGAAGTTGGATATTATGTATTTGATTATGATCCAAGACAGGAGTTGTTTGTGAGAAACCATATTCAGTATTTAAAGGAAAAAATCAACAATTCAAATCGAGGATTCCATATTATTGAAGTGGATCTGTTCCATCTGATGTGTGAGATATTGGAGGAAGAAGGATACTTAGAAGCTTTTTATGAACTTGAAGAAAACAATGGATTCTTTGATACGGCAGAAAGTATTGTTGAGACGCTGGGACTTGATGAGACAAATGAATTAAACCTTATCATCAGCAGGATTCTTTCAATGGATTTGGCAGATGGAGTTTTGTTTTTAACTGGTATTGGTAAATGCCATCCGATTATTGCATCACACAATATATTAAATAATCTTCATCAGGTATTGGATACAATCCCAGTAATTATGTTCTATCCAGGAGCGTATAGTGGGCAGGATTTAAAGCTTTTTGGAACTATGGAAAGTAAGAACTATTACAGGGCGTTTAGATTGGTGTAAAACAATTCTTACAGCGGAGGTAAGATACAATGCAGATTAAGGAAATGTTCAAAAAACCTATCGATAGAGATATCAAAGGCGTTATTAAAGTCGGACAGGGCGAAGATGAAAATGTAAAACAAGAGCTTGAGGAATACGTTGTAACAAGGGAGCTGCTTAAACATTTTACAACTTTTTTTGATAATTACGAGAGAGGAATCGAAGGAAATACGGATAAGATGGG
>CANQHZ010000093.1 GCA_947623805.1 uncultured Lachnospiraceae bacterium
TAGCTATAAAAAAATGCGAGAAACCCTTGGAATTATCAAGCTTCCCCGCATTTTAACTGTCAAAGATGGGATTATACTGTAATTGGCAAGTTATTTTTTATTGGCTCTATAAATGCTAAGCGACAGCATATCATTCTTTCCGACTCCTAAATACCTTTAAATGAAATACTCCACATAAAAACAGCAATAAAAGCGTCAATCCGCTAATCAAGTTGCCCAGCTGCTGCACAGGCGTACCATGATACCAGATTTCCAAATCAGCTTCATGCATACCATCGTTCAACGAAACCGTCACTAGCTTATTTTCGCTTGGCAGCACAGTCAGGCGGCTTCCCGTATTTTTGTCCACTGCCGCATAGCCTTTGTAATAATATAACGGAAGCTCAAACATCGTATCATTATAAGAATTATTGGAAACCATAAGCCTACATTTATTGTCCTCCCGTATAAATTCGTATCTTACATCTTTATGATTGCAGTCAACACGCTCGCCTCGTTCCTTATATAAATCCCTGCTTACACCCTCCGGGAGATAAAGCGCGTCTGCGCTGTTTGGACTGTATTCCATAATATAATGCTCATAAAATTCTTCATTAATCGTCTTAATATACTCCATACCTTTATAGTCCAAATACATCTGGTACACATACCTAGGGCCTACTGTATAACAGGCTGTAAGAATTGCCAAAATCACAAATACTGTCTGCCAGCGCTTTTTAAAATAAAAGTGCAGCAGATACGCCGCATATACCGAAAATGCAAACATACAAAACAGCAGCAGCCTCCATCCAAACTGCATAAATGAAATAAATTTCCCCGCCCATTTGACAATCGGCCCAATAAACATACACAAATACAGTAAAACCGATATACAAAACGCTACTCGCAGCACTTTATTTTTCTTGCGCTTCCTTGTTTTTGCCGCAAGAAAAAGGATTGCTAACAAAAAAATTCCAATCGCGCCGGGACGCCATATTTCTGTATTCCAATCAAGGTGAAACAGCAAGCTCACGCCCTTTTTGACATCATAAGGCATAAAAAAATCAACAGGTTCAAAGGTCTGCTTGGCAAATTCTTCCATTTGGTACTCACTGTTTTTCGGGATTTGATATGTCTGTACAATATTCGCCTCTATAAACGCAAAGGTATAGCTCGCTGTAACTCCTATTGTCGTAATCGCTGCCAGCACAATATTAAAGATTGCCTTTTTGTTCAGTACACTTTTAAACTGCAAGATTGCCCATACCGCCAAAATTATTGTCACAAAAACGGCTGTCAGATTATGTGATAAAATTATGCCGCTCATGCCGAATGCAAGCCGCGCCCAATATACCCCCCCCGCCTATTATCGTTCAACATATCATAAAAAGCGCAGAACACAAACGGAAGAAAAATACATGCGCACGCTTCTCCAATAGCCATTCTGACGCATAAAACCAGCAAAAAATAAGGAGAGAAAACATAGAGCACAGCGGCAAGAAACGCAAACTCCCTTGATGAGCCGCTAATGTAAATCTGCCAATACATCGCTGCAAAGGCCAGTAAAAATATCCCCACCATCAAAAGCTTGTACGCCGTCACGGCATCCATGCCAAGTGTCACGAGCACAGCTGGAATATACAGCAGTAAATCCCCATAAAACAGCGGTGCACCATAACCGTAATTGTTGTATGATGCCGATAAAATCCTAATTGGCACGACAAAAGAAGTTCGCTCTAATTCCTCTGCCATAGCACCGACTCTGTAAAGATGAAAATGCAAATCCTGCCCCAGCGGCAGTACCATCATAAAAAGGACACAGCATAGAAACATTACCCCATATACCACAAGCTTTAAAGCAGACTGTTTCTTATAGTACCTGCGCAGCATGTCTACTGCTTCCTTGAGTTTTTTTCGCGGCTTGATTTTTACTTTCATTTTTATTTATAAACCTTTCTCTTGTTCTTACCTTTGCGCTTCAATATTTTAAGCTATACTCGCAGCTTCGTACTGGCGGCACTTTCTTCTATACTACCACGGTATTATCTAAAAATAAAGTCTTTTCCCCCGTTCCTCTGTAACATAAATTTTTCCCACAAACGAACGATTTTGTGTTATTATTTATGTTAGCTGACTTTGAATATATGACCGGACAGTAAAAACGAAAAATGATTTGGAGGATTAGCAATGCTTAGGAACAGAGATATATTGGAATTGAAAAGGCGCTTTAAAAAAGAAAGCTGTACGTTCACACGAATGTGCGGCTGTTATGTGGATTCAAACAAGAACAAGGTGGTTGAACTTGACGAAAATTTTCTGAATTTGGACGACGAGGAATTTTACAAGTATCTTGAAATTGCAAAGAGGGCGCTTTCAGGGACAATAGGCAACAATCTTTTGGAACTTAAGTTTGCCAAAGGTGAAGACGCACTTGGAGGAAAGCAACAGTATCTTCTCGGGCTGCGTGAGAGCGAATTGAAAAATCCCGAGCTTTTGGAGCATCTGTATGACATAATCATTGAGCATTATGATTATGTCGGCAACTATCTGGTGTTGATTTTCTACGATGCATACGATGTCATCACAAAAACAAACGATGACTTAAAGCTCGACGAATCGGAGGAGGTTTTCCAGTACCTGCTCTGCGCTATATGCCCTGTAAATCTTTCAAAGCCGGGGCTTGGCTATCGCGAGGATGAGCACAGGATAGGCGCGCGCATTCAGGACCGCGTGGTCGGTATGCCTGATGTCGGTTTTCTGTTTCCGTCATTTATTGATAGGAGTGCCGATGTCAATACTCTTACATACTATGTACGCGACGCTAAGGACTCGCATAAGGATTTTATAGAAAATGCGCTTGGCTGCGGGGCTAAACGTACTGCCACTGAAGAACAGAATACTTTCCACAACATTGTGAAAACTGCGCTTTCACCGATTGTCGAAAAGAGTGACGAGGTGCTTTTAGATATACAGGAGAGCCTTAATGACATTGCGCAGGAGCATGAGGCGGAAATGGAAGATTTAGTGGTGATTGAACCCGAGGAACTTACGCTCACTACGGAAATTATAAAGGATGTTCTCATCAAAAATGATATTCCTGATGCCACTGTGGCGCTTATACAGGAGCAGTTTACAAATGAGTTCAGTGATACGCTGCCTGCCGTCAAAAATCTTGTAAATGAAAAGGCGATTGAGAAAAATAACAAGGAGAAAAAAGAAATAAAGCTGCTTGAAGAAGTGGCTACGCTCAAAAATGAGCTTAAAGAAACTAAGGAGGAAAGTGAAGAAAAGGACAAGAAGATTGAAACGCTTGTGAGCATGGAGGCGCCTGTCAATCCGGAGGATGCGCAGCGCTGGGCTGAGGTTTTTCTGCGTATGAAGCCGGACAAGGCGGAGCAGGTAAAGGCACAGACGATTGACGGGCAGAAGTATTTGCTTATACCTATGGAGGATGATGAACATATCAATCTTAATGGAGTGGATACAACTGTATAGTTATTTCTGACTTATGCAATTACAAAAAAGGTGTTCTCAACTGTCCGAATTTAGGCAAAATATATAAAAACGCGGCTAGGTGCAGCAAGCTGCAAGACGCCGCTTATTTTATATATTTTGCCTAAATTCTAAGTTGTTGAATAGATTTTATTTGGTCATGATATAGAAAGCGGGAAGCTTCCATCGGAAGTCTCCCGCTTTTTAAGTCTTAAATTTTCTCGACACCAATCACAACATTCTCCCCGTTGACATTCCATTCCTTGGAAATGCCACCGTTTTCATATTTAAACGCATTGGCGAGAACCTTTTCGCCGATTGAATTTGAGTTTTTCCTTACAATTTCGGCAATTTTCTCATTCCCGCTGATGTAAACGTTGATGTGGTCCATAACTTCAAAATCGGAGTCTTTGCGCATTGTCTGGATTTTGCTGATTATCTCATATACGAAGCCCTCCTCGATAAGCTCATCTGTGAGATTTGTGTCAAGCACTACTGTGACTGTATTGTCTGCCTCCGTGACATAGCCTTCTTTCTGCGTGATGTCGATGAGTAGATCCTCCTCGGCAAGTTTGACTTCTGTGCCGTTTACGTCAAATGTGATGAAGCCGTTTTCTTTAAGTTCTGTAAACGCCGCGTTTCCGTCTATCTCGGCAAGCTTTTTCTGAATGCCGCCAAGCTGCTTACCGTACTTAGGTCCTACTGTCCTAAGCTGTGGCTTGAAGGTATAAGTAGTAAACTCCCTTACGTCCTCGGTAAACTCCACGCTCTTTACATTCAGCTCGTCGCGTATTATTTCTTGATAAAATTCGCTTAGAGTAAACGGCGCTTTTATCAGCATTTTGCTGATTGGCTGGCGGTTTTTGATGTTTGCGGCATTTCGGCAGGCGCGCCCCATGACTACCACCTTCAATACCGCCTCCATATCAGCTTCAAGCTGCGTGTCAATAAGCTTCTCATCTGCGACAGGAAAGTCGCACAGATGAATACTCTCGGGGGCCGATTTATCTATGCTGCATACAAGGTTGCGGTAAATATCCTCCGTCATAAACGGTATCATCGGCGCTGCCGCCTTTGAAATAGTCACAAGCGCCGTGTAAAGCGTCATGTACGCGTTTATCTTGTCCTGCTCCATTCCCTTAGCCCAGAAACGCTCGCGGCTACGCCTTACGTACCAGTTGCTCATCTCGTCAACAAACTCCTGCAGCGCCCTTGCCGCCTCGGGTATGCGGTAATTTTCAAGGTCGCTGTCCACCTCTTTGACTACCGTGTTGAGCTTTGACAAAAGCCACTTATCCATTACGGGCAGCTTATCGTATTCAAGCGTGTACTTTGTCGCGTCAAAATCATCTATATTTGCGTAAAGCACAAAGAAAGCATAGGTATTCCAGAGCGTGCCCATAAACTTTCTCTGTCCCTCCTGCACGGCTTTACCGTGAAAACGGTTTGGAAGCCATGGTGCGGAGTTGATATAGAAATACCAACGAATAGCGTCAGCGCCGTATGTTTCAAGCGCCTCAAACGGATCTACGGCATTGCCCTTTGACTTGCTCATTTTCTGACCGTTCTCGTCCTGCACGTGTCCAAGCACGATTACATTCTCATACGGCGACTTGTTGAACAAAAGCGTTGACTCCGCCATAAGCGAATAAAACCACCCTCTCGTCTGATCCACAGCCTCGGAAATAAATTGAGCGGGGAACTGCTGCTCGAACAGGTCTTTATTTTCAAACGGATAATGGTGCTGCGCAAACGGCATCGCACCTGAGTCAAACCAGCAGTCAATTACCTCGGGAACTCTGTGCATGTCCTTGCCGCACTCGGGACACTTAAACGTAACCTCGTCAATATACGGCCTATGCAGCTCAACCTTTGCGTCGTCAGGGTTGCCGCTGCGCTCCGCAAGCTCCGCGCGGCTCCCTATGCACTCCTGATGTCCGCACTCACACTCCCATACGTTGAGCGGCGTGCCCCAATAACGGTTTCTTGAAATGCCCCAGTCCTGGATATTTTCAAGCCAGTCGCCGAAACGCCCTTTGCCGATAGACTCTGGAATCCAGTTGACTGTGTTATTGTTTCGCACTAAATCGTCCTTTACCGCCGTCATTTTTATAAACCACGATTCGCGCGCATAGTAGATAAGCGGCGTATCGCAGCGCCAGCAGTGGGGATATTCATGCTCAAACTTAGGCGCGTCAAACAATAAGCCCTTTTCCTCCAAATCCTTTAATACCATAGGATCTGCTTTCTTTACGAAAACGCCCGCATAAGCCGTTTCCTCGGTCATCTCACCTTTGCCATTTACAAGCTGCACAAACGGCAAATCATACTTTCTTCCTACATTTGCATCGTCCTCACCGAATGCAGGCGCGATGTGTACAATGCCTGTACCATCTGTCATTGTGACATAGCTGTCACATGTGATATAGTGCGCTTTTTTGTGCTGCTTTTCTATTATCTCCGCGGCAAAGTCAAACAGTGGCTCGTATTCTTTTCGCTCTAAATCTGTGCCCTTGTAGGTTTCAAGCACTTCATACGCTTTTTTGTCCTTATCATCTTCATTTTCAGCAAGCTTTCCAAGCACGCTGTCAAGAAGCGCCTCTGCCATATAATAAGTATAGCCGTCTGCCGCCTTTACCTTGCAATAGGTTTCGTCAGGATTTACGCAGAGCGCGACGTTTGACGGGAGAGTCCATGGCGTCGTTGTCCATGCAAGGAAATATGCGTCCTCGCCAACGACTTTAAAGCGCACTACCGCTGAGCGTTCTTTTACGGTCTTATAACCCTGGGCAACCTCCTGCGATGAAAGCGGAGTGCCGCAGCGCGGGCAGTATGGTACAATCTTGAAACCCTTGTACAAAAGTTTCTTATCCCAAATCTGTTTTAATGCCCACCACTCGGACTCTATAAAATTATCGTCATATGTGACATAAGGATTGTCCATATCAGCCCAGAAACCGACCGTGCCTGAAAAATCCTCCCACATTCCCTTATATTTCCATACGGATTCCTTGCACTTTTTGATAAAAGGTTCCATGCCGTACTCCTCAATCTGGTCTTTTCCGTTCAGGCCAAGGAGCTTTTCAACCTCAAGCTCTACTGGAAGTCCGTGCGTGTCCCAGCCCGCCTTTCTCGGCACCATATAGCCTTTCATTGTGCGGTAGCGCGGTATCATGTCCTTGATTACGCGAGTGAGCACATGACCTATGTGCGGCTTGCCGTTTGCCGTAGGCGGTCCGTCATAAAAGGTATAAGTCTCGCCCTCCTTACGGTTCTCCATGCTCTTTTTGAAGATGTCATTTTCTTTCCAGAACTTCTCGACTTCTTTTTCCCTTTCGACGAAGTTCATGTTTGTGGAAACCTTTTGATACATTGTCGTAGTCCTCCATTCATAAATAAAAAACCCCCGTCCTTCGTAAAGGACGAGGGTATAATGTTATACATAATGCCTCGCAGCCACCATTACGCCATACGCACCGAATTAATGTTTTTAACATATTACGGTTTAATATGCTCCCCGCTAACGCAGAGGGTACGGCGGCGCCTACTTCAATCCGAACCAATAAATCAAACTTACAGATTATTTTGGCGTCGCAGCTCGAAAGTGATTTTCCGCATTTCCCTACTCTTGCCGACCTCGCACCGCCGTCGGCTCGCTGTGAATTTTGATGAAATACGTACTGTCTTCGTCATAGCCTTTAGTGTCAGTTATTTTCATTTTGTCTTGATTATATCAATCAGTATAATTCCAAGATTGCAGACTTGTCAAGCACTAATTAACTCCAAGAGCAGCCCAGCTTCCGGCTCCGATAATAGGAAGCGCAAACTGCGTGTGTGCCGCTGACTGAGGAGTGTCTATATACTTAAATACATCATAAATCTGCTTAGGTGTGGTAGCCCAGCCGTTTGCATCACAATTGTAAAGTCCACATGCTATGCCGTCAGCCGCTTTTTCATACGGGCTGTCAACTGTCCTGTGTACGATAAACGCCTTTATGCTTGGATTTTTCTCCGCAAGCTTGTACGCATATGCAAATGATGCCGCCTGTGTCGCCTCATTTGAGCTTTGTGAGTTAAACAAAATCTCGGATATAATAATATATCTTACCTGTCCGTTTGGAGCAAGATAAGCGGGCTGCGCCATATAGCTTGTAAATACTTCCATATTCTGAGGATTTATCATCTTTGTATTTGGCGTGTGATCGATAAGATTAAGCGCCTTATAGTTGCTAGGCATATCCCAGAATTTTGCCGCTGTAAGAGGCACGGGATGAGGATGCCAAGCTACGCCCCAGTCGATATTTCCGTGTGAGGCGATATCTACGTTAAAGTTATCTATAAACTTCTTTGCACCGTACTGGTTTGCCGTGCCGTCCTCCCAGTTCCATCTCTGGTCGATACATGTGAGAACACGTGCATTAGCGTTGCGGCTCTTGATTGCATTGTAGCACATACGGAACGCTTTCTCATATTCAAGCGTAAAGTTTGTAACATTGTAATTGCCTGCAAAATACCAAGGATTGTTGTTGTTTACTTCGTTTCCTATAATCCAGTTTGAGATAAGCCCTGTCGCCTGGTTGCTGTAACGCTCTGTAAGGAAGCACATAAGCGCCTCTATAGACTCCGCGCCAAGCTGCTCGTCCGTGTTAAAGGCATAGTGCCTGTACTTAGCCACACGTCCTGACGGCTTTACTGTAAGCGCCGTAGCCGCGTTGTAATAATTGACGATATTCATAGTCACTTCCGTATGCTGCGCCGCAAAAAGCGTCATAACCATATCATACTCGGCAACTACCGCCTGATTAAAATTGTAAGTCTTGCCGTTGTACGCATATGGCAGAGCCGCGCCCGGAAGGAAAAACCTATCAATGGCAAGCTCATAGCTCGCATGCTGTACTCCAAGGTCAGACAGCGCCATAATTGCTGCATTGTCTGCTGTAATACCCTTTATGGATGTAGTCACAGGATTTGCCGCTGTATGTGTGGCAATAGCCTCTGGATTAGTAATATAAAACTCCTGGCTTACCGCCGTAAATGTGCCGCCCGTCTTTACCGCTACCACAAACTTAGAATAAAGTTTTGATACAGCAGTACCTTCATCAAGCGTAGTCACAAATGTAACCGTGCCCGCCTTTGCGGCCTGTGCGCAGAAATCCTGCCTGTTGCCAATTGAACCCTGATAGGGCTTTAATTCAAAAAGATAATAGTTGTTGTCGTCACTCGGCACTGCAGAAGGTGCCGCGGCAACCACGGTTATCTGATTGTTACCACTAATGATACATTGATTGATTGTTACGTTGCCTGCTGCCATAGCCGTAATCTGCATAAGGCATACAAGCAGTGCACAGATGACTGCATAAAATGTTAGCTTTTTTTTCATTTTTCCTCTCTTTCCGCCGTCTTTGCGGCTTCTTAAATACAAAATTGCAACTGATTTTTATAGTATACCATTAAAAAATGATTAATACAACAAAAAATATTCAAAAATATTTATAAATGTATATGGTACATAAATCCAGTTTTCCCGACTAGTCCTTCGCAATATAAGTAACAAATAAATTACCGCTATCTTGAAACAGTGACGTGGCATCGTTAAGTCCCATCTTATATACCGTGCCCGTGTCGGGATTCATAAGCACGACATTGTACTCATTAAAGCCTGTCACAAGTACGGCGTCATCGCCGCCAAGCATTGCCAGCACAGGTATATCCTTATTTACATAATAAAGCACAGCGTCGAGACTTACGCCTCTAAGTTCCAAAACACGTATGCCGTTTATGTTCTCCTCCAAAATCTGGCTGACCGTCATATTGCCGTCGAGCATAGGCTGAACATTTTTGACAGAGCCCGCAAAACCTAAAATCGTTTCGAGGCATACTGCCAAATCACTGCTCTCATCATCGCTTGCGCGCCCAGTAATCGCCATAATCTGGTTTTTCGTACTGCGTGAAGTTCTTTTCCATATATATTCCCCCCTTTCGTCCACTACAGTACCGCTTATCGAGTATGCCAGATTTATGGCATCCGCCTCATGTGCAAAGATTCCTGTGATTCCGTCCTTACCATATACATAGTATCTGTCTGTCGGATTTTCAATGTTCACTTCCATATTTCGCGAGCCCTCAAATAAAACCTGCATCGGAAGCGTGTGTTTCAGCGTCTTACTGTCCAATGTATTTTTAAGCACCAACTGCACTATCTTTTCATAGCTTTGCGTCGCCACAAGTTCCGACGTATTGTAACCTGTATCCTCGGGCGTGCTGTTGACTATCTGGTCATCCGCAAGCTTATTGTATGCGCCGTCCTGCGACCGTTCAACCCTTATAAGCGTAATCAGATTGTCCATTATCTCCGCGCCGGTCACATATACATTTTCATGCTCATAGCTTTTGAGTATACTGCCCTGCTCATTCTGAATATATACCACGTACATCGGGAATGTTATCATTCCAGTCGAATCCGTGGTTATGTCCTCATACCGTGCCAATCCGTATATCAAATCTTCATTTATAAATCCTAGCGGCAGCATACGGTTGTTCCCCTGCGCTTTAATCTCCTTTGTGTTTCCCGTGTTGAGATTCATCAGTATAAGACCCGTACAGTCATACGCGTCAGCGGAATTTTGCCATACAAGCATTTCATCGCCCGCGGATACCTGAAAACTTCCCTGCTGCAGATTGGACGCGACCTCGCTGTATGTCCTTTCGAGGAGGTTTACAGCAATTATCGAACCGTCAAGATACAAGTAAAGTATTCCCTTATTATTTAAGTAAGAAAGCTGCTCCATATCGGCTTTGAGCATTGTATACGCTTTGTTGTACGGTATAAACAAAAGCTCCTCCACGGTATTCAACATACCGTTGTACTCGTAAACCTGTATGCCTATCCTGCCCTCCTGACTGCCCCTGTTCATATAGCCGTAAACAATAAAGCTTACGTTGCCAGTCTCGTCCACATTTAAGATTTTGATGTCGTGATTTTCATAAATAGTGCGCAAATCAAACCCATCCGCAAAGTCAAAGAGAGCGGCAAGCTTTTTGTCCGCCGAATGGTAACAGAAAAGCTGTCTGCCGTTGACAAAGGCAAGATTTGAGCCACCGTCGCTTTCCATCATCTGGAGCTCGCTGTCCCTTATGCCAAGCATTATTTTGTTGCTCGCGTAAACATCTGCCTCCGGGTCAAAAATCTGGTTCATTCTGCGCTCATAGTCAAGCAGATACGTCCTGTCGGGTGTGTATCTTATGCGGAAATATTCGCTCACATTATAGTTATAAATATCTTTCCCCTCCGTCGTCTGCACTATATAGTACAGATGAATCGAGGCATTGCGTTCGTCTATCTCATTTATGACAATACGCGGCTCGACAAGCTCCTTTACCTTTAAATCTCCCCATGAAACCTGTTTCAGACTGCAGTGGATATTTACATAATTATATGTCGTATTGTCGCCCGTCGAATCCGGTTCAAGGTATGTCGCAAGCTCCCGTGCCTTTTCCTTGTCATATGTCTTTTCATGAAAATCCCGCACATATGAAAGCTTTTCCCGCACGGCAAAATTATCGCCAGATATTATCCTGGTATAATACTTAACCGTCTCGCTGCCTGTTTCAAGCATCAATATCCAGTTGTATTCCGTCCCGGCCTCTATCAAATCCTTTATTGTGACTGTCGCTCTTATCTGCTCCGCGCCCTCGCGGTAGTCCTTGACCTGCGTGCTTTCCACCAGCCTAGAGCCGTCTATGCTCCTGACCTCAAAGGAAATACCGTCTATCTCGTTGCCATACTTGTCTATTATGATATTAATCGTCCTGCCCTCTCCGAGCGGTGTTATCGTATCTCGAAAAAAGCTGCCGTCTATGTCCTGCCTCAAGCCGTACATGTAATTACATTCAATGCCGTCCGCGCTTATATGCACCAGTGGAAGTGACGCCTCGGACATGCCCGCTGTCATTTCTTCATTGCCGTTGTTGTAAATACCGCTGCTCACAAAAAGCGTAATGATAAAAACAGCCGCGCATACCAATATCTTACCGATAAGATTTTTCATATTTTATACCATTTGTCCGCTTTAACGGACGCTCCAATAAATAGCCTGAAAATTTACCATCAAACACCATTAGCCTAATTAGACAACAGCTTTTTCAGCGTAGGCGATACGTTTATAAAATCCATAAACGCCGAAAGACTGTATGCACCGCTGTCTGCCTTAGCATATTTTATCGTGCCGGAGCTGTTTCGCTTTACCGCCCTTATCAAAATATTCTTGGGCGTATGCTCCATATCTATAAATTCGAGAAGTTGTGTGTCATAACCTTGTTCTTCGAGCAAATTTGCCCTGATGGCATCCGTCATAAGCGCTGCCATTCTTTCCTTTATGATACCGTACTTCAAAAGTGGTTCGAGCTCTCTGCATTTTATCTGCTTGTTAAGCTCATGCTGGCAGCAGGGCACTGAAAGTATCACGGACGCATTCCACCTGACAGCCTTGGCAAGAGCATAATCCGTAGCTGTGTCACATGCGTGCAGCGTGACTACCATATCCACGCTGTCTGCGCCATCGTATGAGCTTATATCTCCTACAAGGAATTTTAACCCATCATAACCAAATTTATCCGCAAGCCGCTAACAGTTTTCTATTACATCCGCCTTTAGGTCAAGTCCTATGACACGAATGTCATATTTGTTCATTATCTTTAAATAGTAGTAAAGTGCAAACGTCAGATACGATTTACCGCAGCCAAAGTCGATTATGCGGAGTGGCTCGTTTTCTTTCTTTGGCAGGCTTGGCAGAATATCGCGGACAAATTCAAGATAGCGGTTTATCTGCCTGAACTTATCATATTTTGAATTTATGATTTTGCCCTCGTCTGTCTGCACGCCGAGCTCTACCAAAAACGGTACGGGCTCGTCATGAGGCAAAATATACTTTTTTTGCTTGTTGTGATGAAAAGTGGGATTTAGCTCTGACTTTCTGGCTTTTTCCTTTATGCTTATGCTGCCTTTTTTGCTTATGAGCGCAGTCGCACTATGGTGCTGCGTCTCAATTTCTAGCTGGCGAAAATCAGCGCTTACCGTATCCGCAATAAACTCCGCAAGCTCGTCCGCCGCAATATTTTTGTGATAAACCTTGGTCCCGATAAAGCTTTCCGCCTGATAATAGAGCTCGTCCTTATCTGATATGGGACGCACTCTCAGCTTTGCTATTTTTTCCCTGTCGCGCGGATTGCTTGCTATCGCTTTCAAAATCACTTCATTATTTTCTATGTAATTACCTAATAATTGTTTTAGCTTTTCCATAATTATGATTATATCACGCATAGAATGTATTTTAAATAAACAAATTGCAACAAAAAAAATCTTAACCTGTGCATGTTATAAGCAAATAAGCCAATTGAATGAAGCCTTGACGCTATAAGACTACGCGATTGAATTTCCAAAAATGCGCATATATACGATTTTTTAAAATAGTGTGGCATTTGCCGTGTTACTGTGATACAATTAATCAAAATAAAATATAAGCCAGCTAAAACGGAGGAAACAAATGTACAAGATAATCGACGGCAAAAAAATATCACAAGAAATAAAGGACGAGCTAAAGGAAAAAGTGTCAGCGCTCAAAGCCGAGGGGAAAAACATTTGCCTTGCGGTAATTCAGGTAGGCGGCGACCCTGCTTCAAGCGTCTACGTAGGTAACAAGAAAAAAGCCTGCGCTTATATAGGCATAGAATCACTCATATACGAGCTGCCCGAAGAAACTACGCAGGACGAGCTGCTTGAACTGGTGCGCAAGCTAAATAACGATAACAAGGTAAACGGTATACTCGTACAGCTCCCGCTGCCAAAACAGATTGATGAAAACGAAGTAATCCAGACAATCGCCCCCGAAAAGGACGTTGACGGTTTCAACGAGAAAAATGTCGGGGCGCTCTGCGTCGGCAGCAAGGGGTTCGTGTCGTGCACGCCATCCGGCATAATTCAGCTCTTAAAGCGTTCGGGCGTAGAGATATCAGGAAAGCGCTGCGTGGTTATAGGACGCAGCAATATAGTCGGCAAGCCGATGTCGCTCCTGCTTCTGCGTGAAAACGGCACGGTTACTATATGCCATTCGCGCACTGAAAATATAAAAGAAATAACAAAACAAGCGGACATACTGGTAGTGGCAGTCGGTAAGCCTAAGTTTGTGGACGAAACTTTTATAAAAGAGGGGGCGGTAGTCATTGATGTGGGAATACACCGTGACGCAGACAACAAGCTCTGCGGCGATGTAGATTTTGAAAGAACAGCCCCGCACACAAGCGCAATAACCCCTGTCCCGGGCGGCGTAGGACCTATGACTGTCGCAATGCTTATGTATAATTGTGTCAGCAGCGTGGAATAATGAAATAGGGATAATACGAATTAAGTTTTGTATTCTGATTGTAAATATATAGAAGGGGCTGTCGCTTTAACGAATGAGAATTCGTGAAACGGCAGCTTCTTTTTCTTCTTTTTTAGCATAAAATCGAAG